>CAVIGM010000016.1:0-29627 GCA_963642455.1 Anaerovoracaceae bacterium
CAGACCCAAGAAATCGCGGACTGATGAAAATGTTTAACCTTATTGATATCGGTGAGCGTGCAGGAAGCGGTATTCCCAAAATTGTAAACATCTGGAGTGATGAAGGTCTGAAAGATCCGACTGTTGAAGAACAGTTTGATCCCGATCGCACGATTTTGACTTTGTCGCTTGAAAAAAAGCAAGCGATAAAGTTTATATAAATTGAATATGTGATTTGGCGTCAGTACTATTTTATTAAATCCCTTATGAACATCCGCACCATATCGACACAAAAAAACGGCTGAAATGTTTCAGCCGTTTTTTATTTAGCAACACTACAAAGCGGCGCATCCTCTTTGTGAAGCAGGGCAGGTCTTGCCGAATTGACAATAGTCGCAAGGCTTAGGAAGATTGCTTGTACCTGCGGGAACAACAGCCATTATTCCGGAGCAGGCCTTAACTGGCACCATCATATAGCGCTTAGTGAGAGTGCAACCAATATCTTCAGGCTTCAGCAGATCAAATATGGTCTGCTGATTTTTCAATTCAAATGAATGCTGACCTGGACACCAAAGGTGGGTGCGCATTTTGCCCTCTGCCTCAAGTAGCTTCGCTATGTCGGAGGCGAGGTAGGCCTGAGCACATTCAACGAAGGCGCTTCCCCAGGTATCGGCGAAATATTCGACCATAATATCATCGGAATGCAATGCGGTATATCCCTCTAAGACGATAACGAATGCGAATGCTTCAACGATATTATCGACGAAATTTGCGAACGAAATGAGATAAGAAGCGATTATATCTATGATGCTACAGTCGTTGGAAACACTACGATGAGCCACCTTGTGCTCGGTGTAACGCCCGTATCAATGTCGAGATCTCCTTTTGCACCTGTTTTTGCAGAGGCACAAGATACTTGGGCAAGAGAGCTCGGAATTAGAATCAACCGGAATGCGAATGTGCATTTGCTCCCGAATATTGCAGGACATGTCGGAAGCGACATTACTGGCATGATGCTTGCGGCGGGGCTCGATTCGATAAAGGGCAATCATATCGCCATAGATATAGGAACAAATGGTGAGGTTGTGGCTATATCGGATGGACGCATGCTCTGCTGCTCTACGGCTGCGGTTCGGGCCTTATCGACGCAGTTGCGGAAATGCTTAGAGCCGGTATAGTGGACAGAAATGGCAGAATGCTGACTTGTCAGCAGGCAATTTCAAATGGCATAGGCGATGAGGTAGCGGGCAGAATAGTAGGCGAGGGAGCCGACTGTTGTTGCTTGAAGGATCGCTCTCGAAATGATGGCGGAATTGTGGTACTATTAAGGGTAAAAATTCAGGTCACGCTTAAGTAAATCGGCCATGACGAGGAGAACACGAGAATGAGAATGAAAAAGGAAATGAGAAAGTCACACATCTTGCTTTATGTATGCAGTTGCTTAACTGCCTTGATATTATTGGCAGGAACTTTTATGCCTATGCAGGTCTTTGCTGATAACAACACTACTGCGGATGTTGGTAGGGCTGAAATAAGAGTAGGTAATGAAAGCGTACAGGATACATTCAAGAGTGTCGATGCTCTGCTCGAATGGGTCGAGGATATGGCTGATGACACCTATGGCGCGAATATCACAATTGATCTTTATACTGACTGGAATACCAAGAATTACGGCTGTATCCTGGTTGAAGAGAACGATCGCATGACAGTCAATCTGAATGGCCACATGATTAACAGAGGCGAGGCTGACGCAAGTTTCTATGGCTCAGGTGACGGTCAGATCTTTAAGGTTGACGGAAACGGCTCATATCTTACTATCAACGGTGGCGATTCCACTGTGAGACATAATGGCGATCTTGTAAGTGATTCTCTGGGTGGCTATTTCTGGGTTCCAAGGGAAAAGAATGCTTCTAAGCCTCTGTATGGCGGCTTGCTTACAGGCGGGGCTTGCGATGATTCAGATGGTGCTGGAGCCATAAGCGTATGCCACGGTGCTTATTTATACCTAAATGGTGTAACCATAGCTGGAAATCTATCAGATACCTGGTGGGGCTCTTATGGACATGGCGGTGCTATCGGTGTCTATGGAAATGGCGAGCTTCATATCGCTGATTCGCATATTGTATACAATCATGCTGAAGGCAGCGGCGGCGGAATTTATGTTGGCGAAGACTCAGGTGCTGTAGAGCTCTACAATACTGAGCTAAGCTACAATTCATCCTTGGAGAATGGCGGTGGCTTCGCGGCTGACATTAACGGAAATAAGGGAAATGATATGCCTTCCACATATCTTATACTTAAGATTGAGAAATCGAAGATTTCCTATAACCGTGCAGCTGAGAATGGCGGTGGCCTTTACAACTACAAGGAAGGCGGAACCATCAAGATAAAAGAATGCGAAATCACAAATAATAAGGCAAATACTTCTGGCGGCGGTATTTATGACGACACCGGAGCCACAGATTATACCATAAACGGCGCTTCAAAGATTTCTGGCAACAGTGCTGGAGAAGACGGCGGCGGCATCTATTTGGAGATAGCAAATCCTAAGCTTAACATAACCGAGAATTCTGTAATTTCCAATAACAAGGCAGGTGGCAACGGCGGCGGAATTTATTCATCTGGCCCATGGTTTACAGATATCAACGTAAGACTTGATTGCGATTTGAGCAATATGACCATTGAAGGAAATACCGCAGGCAAAAGTGGCGGTGGCTTCTACTCAAATATCGTAAGCGATGCGGAGATTCCGCTTAAGTTCAACAATTCTGTTATTCGTGACAATAAGGCAAACGAAGGCGGCGGAGGAATCTATCTAAATGATGATTCGCGTCTTATTCTTAATAATTCCACAGTTAGCGGAAATACAGCTGCACAGGGTGGCGGCATATATTGCGCCGATTACGAGATGAATATAACATCGGAGAATATTGACGATGCCGTTAGTGGAAATACAGCAACAAAGGAGGGCGGCGGCCTCTACCTTAACAGCACAGGCGAGGATGTTCTCCTTGAGAACATTGGTTTTGCGAATAATAAAGCAGCAAGTGGCGGCGGCCTTTACATGGGAAACAACGATGACCCTCTGAATATCAAGAATCTTAAGATTACTGGAAACAGTGCCGAGACAGGCGGTGGAATTTGGTTCTCTGGCAAATTGAACCTGACCGATATTACCGCTCAGAATAACACAGCCACAACTGAAGGTGGCGGAATTTATTGCAATAATACGAATAAGTCTCTATGGGTAAGGTTGCTTGGTAAGGTAATCGTTGATAGCAATACAGTAAATAATGCAAGAAATAATTTCGTATTGAAGGATACCAACGGTTCGCAGCATCTGCATTGCAAGAGCGAGGACGAGAAGGTGAAGCTTTCGCAAGATAGCCATATCGGTATTACAGTATCTGGCTATGACGGCTCTGAGAAGAGGCTTATCTCTCAAACACAGGATTTCTGGAAGTACTTCGGCGAGAATGCGCTTAACATAGTATTCTCAGATAGCTATGCATATAGTGTTGTAAATGTGAGCGATGGATATTTGGCTCTTGATAAGATTGCTTCCAAGTTCAATGTGAATATTTATACTACCTCGGATACGCCTACTGTTCAGGCAGCGGATTATGGTTCGACGATCGAACTTAAGTCCGATGATTATATAAAGACCGAGATAGTCAACGGAGAAGAAGTTCAGAGCCTGCCAGGATATTGGACACTTGAATATGATGGCAAAGAAGAGGTTCTTATTCCAAGAAACAGAGTGGCAAGCTTCACTATGCCAGGTTCGGATGTAAGCGTTCGTGCCCACTATGGCTATGTCCTGTCGGATATGTATATTAAGATAAATGATGATTCAACATGGGATACTATCGGAACAAGCACGGAGGACGCAGCAGTCAATAAGCTTAAGCTTGTCAATATCATAGGTGTAAGCTATACCACAGGCATTGTGCTTCCTGCCGCAAACACATCTACATCCATAAGTTCCGTTTCTCTTGCCGAGGTTCGAGATACTTCAACGGATGAACTTATAAAGAAGAATGTGACTTATACTATCAAGCTTAATAAGGAACTCTTTGATGCAGCCGACCTCCCTGTAGATACAGGCAATCTGGAATCCTCCAAAGTCGAGGTGAAGACACCGTTTGGAACATCAAGCGTTGATACTTGTGAGTACAGTGTAGATGATGAAGGAAATCTTATTGTAAAGGCTGTTGTGCCTTTCGAAGTTGCAGGCAATTACAAGATAGAGATAAAGGCAGTAGATGTAAATGATACTTCAAAGACTCCTTTTGATACCTATATACAGGCGGCAAAGGCTTCAACATCGGGAGAAACCAATACTACCTATATAGACCCGCCAACTGAAGATGGATGGAGCTTCGCAAGTTGGGAGTGGGATACTTCAATGAATCCACAACCTGGCTATTTCTCGCCAACAAAGCTTGTCATAACAAGCCCAACAAGCGATATAGTGCTGTATGCGAAATATAGGCCTTTGGTAAATAAAATTGCATTTGAGATGCCAGCTCTCGAGGTTGGAAAGGCCTTCCCGTCAGATCTAAGCGCTTGCACTGTTACTAATGCCGCAGGCACTGATATGACCGGCACAACTATGAATAGCGCTGGTGTTACTTGGAAGAAAGCTTCTGGCGAGGATGTGGGAAGCAAGGTCAGCGAAGATTCTTCATATAAGGTGACAATTACAACCCATATGCAAGATACAGAGACACTTAAATATGAGTTTGCCAAGAATGCTTTTGGTGCAAGCCTCAACGGTCAGGCGGCACAGTCGATATCCTTCGACGATGATGCAAATACGCAGACTTTTACCTTCTTGGTAGACACTCCTAAGACAGAATCAAAAGTATTTGCCAACACGGTAACAGAGTTCTCCGATATCGAGATAGTGGATGCTACAGGATATCAAAGCAAGCTCGCTCAGCAAGCGGAGTATTCATTTGACGACGGCAGCACCGCTAAGGCTGACATTACATGGGGTGAACCGGATAAGCAGGTAATAACTCAGCCAGATTCGTTTAGCGTATCCGGTACATATACCGATGCTAATGGCGGCACGCATAATGTTACGCAGGACTTTGTGCTCAAGGAATTAGATGCACCTGAGCTTACGACTGCAAGTGGGGCAAGCGGTGCAGGTAGCACAGGCGGCGCAGGTAGCACAGGCGGCGCAGATGGAAAGACTGTCACTGTTGTAATAAAGAAGCCTGCCTCAGCAGACAAGCTTGTATATACGACATGGAGCCCTGGAGACGAGGTGGCTGCCGAGCAGCAATCAAATGAGGATGTTACTCTTACCATAGATAAGGATACTGTTGTTGGTGCATACGCTCTTTATGGCAGCAGACCAAGCCCTGTTCAGAATAACTACATCACTATCGAAGGTGATGCATATTCAATCGCTGTTCAGAACGGCAAAGCTTATGACAGAGACAAGAATGAGATAATTTCGTCAGAGCAAGGCCTCAAGATTAAGGTAGTTGCAGATGAGCCTGAGGCTGGCAAGATGTTCGACCACTGGGAGATAATCGACAAATGTATTGAATTAGACGATCTTAAATCCTCAGAAATCATCTTCGAAATGCCAGGTCATGCTGTAAAACTGCAGGCCGTATATGTTGATAAGCCAGTTGATAAGCCGGTGAGCACGGATGCTTCAAACAAGGGTGTAAATACAGGAGATAGTGCTCAGCTTGGAGTCTTGATTGCGGTTGCTGTGATTGCACTTGGATGTGTAATTGCGATTCTGATTCTTGGCCGCAAAAAGAATGGCAAATGATTCCGCAACTGATGCAGGGCGCGATTAACTGTTGCTTGATGGCACGCTCTCGCTTCGTTGTCGACGACGTGTTTCATAGGAGGAAACTTCCGAATTAAATAGTTGCCTACAAGTTGGTGGACGATGATTGGGCGATAAAGTAATATTTTGATAGGGAATAGACATTTAATGATATCCACAATATCAACAATATCCACAAACCAATCAAACCAATCAAACCAACTGAACATAGGAGGTAACTATGGAAAAGAAGAAATTAAGTAAAGGCGCATTGATTGCGATTATTGCTTTATTCACTGTTGCGGTTGTTTTCGGAGGAATTTACACAGAGAAGCACAAGGGCACAGAGGGAAGCAAGGCTTATACCATCGAAATCGTTAGTCTTGAAGGCGATACCACAAGCATTGAAGCGTCAACTGACCAGGAATATTTGCAGGGTGCAATGGACGAGCTCGTTGCTGATGGCAAGCTAACTTATGATGGTGTTGACCAATCGGCAGGATATATGGTTCAGGAGATTAACGGAGAAAGAGCCGTATACGAAGAAGATAATTTTCACCTGTGCAATGGGCCGCAAGGCTTATCTGATTACGCTCGGATATGCAATCATTGAATGCTTGCTATGGGGCATGGGCACATGGGTTATAATGTATCTATATGTGTGGCCGATACTTGTTACGGCAATTCTCTTATTGAAGAGATTCCATATAGATTCGCTTATAAGCTTCAGCATCGCTTCGGGAGCCTTCGGCTTGTTCTTCGGAGCCTTCTGCGCGCTAACTTATGTGGTCATCGGAGGCTGGAGCATGGGCTTGTCTTGGTGGATAAGCGGAATACCATTTGATTTAATCCATGGAGTAAGCAATTTCATTATCTGCCTCGTCCTGTATAAGCCAATCAGCAAGATAGCATATAAGGTTATCAGATAATGTTGGCTTCAAATGAATGAAATAAACGAAACAAAGGAGTGCCAATCGGCACTCCTTCGTTGTTATTCTTTATTACTATTCGGCTAATTGCCGGTACTTCGCAATCTGCTCTGACAAGGTCTTCAGCAGAAGATCGGTATCCAGAGGCTTGGCGATATGGTCGTCCATCCCGGCATCTTGCGCCGCAAGCTTATCCTCTGTGAAGGCATTGGCTGTCATGGCTATAATCGGAATTGATTTGGCATCGCTTCTGTCCATCGCTCTGATGGCGCGTGTGGCTTCATATCCATCCATCACAGGCATCATGATGTCCATGAGAATCGCATCCACTGAGCCAGGATCAGATGCGGCCAGCGCATTTACTGCCTCTTGTCCGTTCCGAGTCTTTATTACCAAGGCGCCTTCCTCGGCCAGCAGGAAGCTCACAATTTCCATGTTCAGGTCATTATCCTCAGCGAGTATGATTCTCGTGCCTCGGATGGAGACCGACCGCTCTGCACTTACAGCGCTTTCTTTCTCATTTGCGTTCTTATCTATATGGAAAGTGGTGACCACCCTAAAGGTCGTGCCTTCACCCTTGACGCTCTCGAATGTGATGCTTCCGCCCATCTTATCTACGATATTCTTCACGATTGGCATCCCAAGGCCCGTGCCCTTGTAATTGGTACGCGCATCAGCGGATTCTTGGGCAAATGGTTCAAAAAGTTGCTTCTGGAAGTCCTCGGTCATACCGATGCCCGTATCGCGGCAGATGAATTCCATCGTCACCGTATTCTCGTCAGCGCAAATCTCTCGATAGGTAATATAAATCTTTCCCTTATCCTTGTTGTACTTGACCGCGTTGCTCATTATATTCATCAATATACGCTTATAGTGGGCAGAGCTTCCGATGAGGTATCTGTGGGAGACTTTGCAATCTTTCTGTATAATCTCTATGCCTCTTTCCTCTGCCAGTCTCTCGATGACATCATAGATTCCCTTGGACAGCTTTATAATATCAAAGGATTCGTTCTTAAAGACGATTTCCCCGGACTCAAGCTTACTCATATCAAGAACATCATTGATCAGCTCCAGCAGCAGGCCCGAGGCCTCCTTGACCTTATTCCTGCATTCGGTCTGTTTCTCAAAATCGTTTGGATAATGATCCGCAATTTCAATCATACCCCTGATGCCGTTGAGTGGAGTCCGTATGTCATGGCTCATATGCTGCAAGAATTCGGTCTTCGCCTTGTTGCTTCGCTCCGCCTCTAACTTGGCATCCATTAGCTTCTGTTGGTAAGCCATTTCAATCTCATGGCGTGCTTTCTCTTCTTCAAGGTGATCTTCTATAATCCTCTCAATGCTCTGAATGCCTACAATAACATAGCCGTCGCCACGAGGCTCGAAAATATTAATTTGATAGTTGATAGGCTCTCCGTTTACAAGCACACGGTAGTTGCACAAATATTCATTCTGTTCATCAAGCGCTTTTCTGAGCGGCTCAACTTTGAGTGCAGCCTTAAGCATTTCGCGGTCATCCGGATGCACCATATCATTAAGCCACATATCGAGAAATTGCTCGTATGGGAACGATATGTCAAGGACATTGTCCAGCATGGTGTTGTTGTTCTCGTCTTCATACTTAAGTATCTTCGCTATGCCTTTGTTCATGTCTACAAGAAAAATATTCTTGAAGTTGCGTGCTATACTGTTGAAGACCAGAATCTGCTCCTCCATCAACATCGTACGCTGCTCTCGTTCGGCATATTCTTTGGAGATATCCAGTCCATACATGATACATTCAAGATGATTGTTGTTAGGATTGACGATTAAGCGGCACGTAATCCTGGAAGGGCGGATACTTCCATCGTCAAAGAAGGACATTACTTCTTTGATTAGCTCTGTATCTCCGGCTTCATTCGCACGAAGCAGAGCATCTCGATTGAAGGACTCAAAGAATTTCGATCTTTCTTCCTTATCTGGAATAAAATCAGCCGTCCATCTAATCATGTCATCCACCGAATCAAGGTGGATGTCCACCTTTACAGCGTCTGATGCGCCGTTCATTGACAGCACACAATCATCGGTGACATCCATGTGGAAGATTCCTGCGGCATCAGGAAAAGAGGAAAGGAGCAAGGCTATCCGTTTCTTATAATTAATTTGCACCCTGCGGATATCGGTGATGTCACGCGCGTATTCGATGAAGGCGCTTGTCCCATTCCAGTTGATGCGCTTCAGCTTGAGCGAAAAGATATTCTTGCCGTTATCAATCTCGGTCTCGCATTCATCAGAATCCCCAATTGTTCGCAGTGGGCAGAATGGACACTGCTCTTTGATCCCCAAGAAAAATTCATAGCAATGCATGTTTGCATCTGTTGCTTCGTGTGTTACTCCGTGTTTCTTGCCGAAGTCAATGGTAGCCTTGTTGGCATATATTATCTTCAGATTATCCTCGTCAATCACATGGACAGCTTGGGGAGAGTTATCCAATATTTCTGTTAATAGTTTTGGATCGTTATTCATGGCTTTCCTTTCACGCAATTATCTTCAAGTGATTATTTCCACGCAATTATCTTTACGTTAATATCTTCATTTTCCTAATTTAAATATTACTTCTATACGGTTGCATGCAGACCATATCTATACTATACATATTTTTTTTATTTTAACCCGAAAGCGTCCACAATGGTAGAACTTTTTTTGCATACTGCACACCACGCGCTGCCCAAATAATCCAGCAAAAACAAGACAATACACAGCTTTTGTGTTAATATGTATACGCGATTGTGCGTCAAGTGCGAAATAAGGATGTGACAAGCGCATAATAATTATTTATTAACTATTCATTTGGAGGAAAGAGATGAAATACGATAGAGTGTATAATTTTTCTGCAGGCCCTGCAATGATGCCAGAGCCAGTTCTCGAAGAAATCGCAGCTGAAGTTCTGAACTACAAGGGTTCGGGAATGTCTGTAATGGAAATGAGCCACAGATCAAAGGTGTTCATTCAGATTTATGAGGAAGCAGTAGCTGATCTTCGTAAGCTTATGAATATTCCTGATAATTACAAGGTTCTCTTCGTACAGGGCGGCGGCACAACACAGTTCGCAATGGTTCCACTTAACCTCATGAAGGGTGGAGTTGCTTGCTATGTTGAAACAGGTACATGGTCGAAGAAGGCTATTGCCGAGGCAAAGAAGTATGGCGAGGTAAAGGTCGTAGCTTCATCAGCTGACAAGAATTTCTCATATATTCCTGATTGCAGCGATCTTGATATTCCAGACAATGCAGATTATGTATACATCTGTGAGAACGAGACTATTAACGGAACAACATACAACAAGCTCCCTGATACAAAGGGCAAGATTCTTGTATCCGACCAGTCATCAATGTTCCTTTCAAGACCTTGCAATGTTGAGGACTATGGTCTGATTTGGGCAGGCGTACAGAAGAATGTTGGACCTGCAGGAATGGCAGTTGTAATCATCAGAGAAGACCTCATCGGTGAAGTTCCTGATTTCTGCCCAACATATTTGAGCTATAAGATTCACGCTGACAAGGATTCAATGTACAATACACCTAACTGCTGGGCAATTTACTGCTGCGGTAAGGTATTCAAATACCTGCTCGAGAACGGCGGACTTGAGGGCATCAAAGAAAGAAACGAAGCAAAGGCTAAGATTTTCTATGATTTCCTTGACGAGAGCAAGCTCTTTAACGGAAATGTTAATCCTGCAGACCGCTCACTTATGAACTGCACATTTACAGCAGGCTCAGAGGAAGAGGATGCAGAGGTTGTAAAGGCTACAAAGGCAGCAGGCTTTGACAATCTTAAGGGACACAGAAGTGTCGGTGGCCTCAGAGCTTCCATCTACAATGCAATGCCACAAGAGGGCGTTGAGGCTCTCGTTGAATTCCTCAAGAAATACGAAGCTGCCAAATAGGTCGAATATATCGAGCACAACAACTCGAAAATAATAACAAGTAACGAATAGGATGAGTAGAATATGTGGTTAGTATTTACCCTGATAACAACTTTATTTTGGAGTATAGCTGAATTATTTTACAAAAAAGGTGCCCATAGAGATGAACGCTATGGGCATCTTAAAATTTGTATATGCGTAGGAACCGTAATGGGCCTCCACGCCTGCTTCACTCTTCTGACTCAGGACATAGCTTATGATCCAATCAATCTCATAAGGTATATGCCTGTTTCGCTTTGCTATATAATTTCTATGGCGTTCTCTTTCTATGGCGTTCGCTATATCGAGGAGTCGATTTCCGATCCGATAGAGAATACATCCGGTGCCATCTGCTGCCTCATGACTGCGATTTTCCTCGGGCAGAGGATTTCCGCAGGTGCCGCAATCGCTGTTGTGATTATACTCATAGGTATTCTCGGAATCGGTTTTCTCGAGAAAAAAGGGGATACCGACAGAAGCAAGGTGCTCGGCAAGAGAATGGCGGCGATAGCATTCTCCATGCCTTTCCTGTATGCGATACTCGATGCGCTCGGAAGCTTCCTTGATATCTATTATCTTGATATGGAAACAAGCCCGCTTTTCAATATAACGGACGAGACAATCGAGGCTGTGGCAAATACCTCTTATGAGCTTAGCTTCGCCTTCGTCGCTCTGGTTCTGTTCATATATATGAAGCACAATGGAGTGGATTTCGAGCTTCCTAAGCAAAAGGACAAGATAATAGCCGCCATATGCGAGACAGGCGGCCAATTTACTTATGTATATGCGATGAGCGGAAACGGAGCAATTGCTGCACCTATCATTTCGTCGGTATGCGTTTTCTCCTTGCTCTTATCGAGAATAGTGCTTAAGGAGAAGCTCACAACCAAGCAGTATGGCTTCATCGCACTCGTTCTTCTCGGAATACTTCTGCTTGCAATAATCGAAGGCGATTAGAGATGAATGAAGCCAATCAGTCTAAATCAATTCATTAAGTGCTTTGATTGCGGCATCGACATCATCCTCAGTATTCCAATATCCAACTGCGAATCTTATGGTTCCAGTAGGGAAGGTACCGAGAGTCTTATGTGTATTAGGTGCACAGTGAAGACCAACTCGAGTCATAATTCCATAAAGACTATCAAGCTCAAAGGCTACTTCGGCGGGATCTCTTTCAAGCGTTTGAATTGAGATAACGCCGGTTCTTTTATCTGTATTATGCTTGCCTGCGATTATGAGCTTGCCAGATTCCTCCATTGGCTTAAGACCATCGAGGAATCTCTTAGTAAGCTTCATTTCGTGCTCATATATCTTATCCATTCCGGTATTTGCAATCCATTCAAGACCTGCATGAAGACCGACAATGCCAGGAAGGTTCATCGTACCTGACTCGAATCTGTCTGGCATGAAATCCGGAATCTCCTCAGTATGGCTTATGCTTCCTGTTCCTCCCGAAATGATAGGATCAATCTGCATATATAAATCCTCTTTGACGATAAAACCGCCAATTCCCTGAGGGCCGAGAAGACCTTTATGGCCTGTGAAGCAGAGCGCGTCAATATGCATTTCCTTCATATTAATAGGAATGACACCTGCAGTCTGAGCCGAATCGACTATAAATAGAAGCCCGTGAGCCTCGCAGAATTCGCCAACCTCCTTAAGTGGCAAAATCGTTCCGCAGACATTGCTTGCATGTGTCATTACAACAGCCTTGGTATTTGGCTTAAGGCATTTCTCGAGAGAGTCGAGAATGAGAGAGCCTTCCTTGTCACACTCAGCGCGCGAGAAGCTGAGGCCTTTCTTTTCAAGCTGAACAAGAGGACGCATTACGGCATTGTGCTCAACCGACGAGGTGATGATGTGGTCGCCAGGCTTGAAAAGACCTTTGATGACGATGTTCAAGCTCTCTGTAACGTTCTTTGTGAATACAACATTCTTGCAGTCTTCGCCGCCGAACATATCGCAGAGCATTTGTCTTGTGTCAAAAACAAGTCCTTCGAGGTTGAAGGCTGTCTCGTAGGTTCCGCGATTGATGTTAGCGCCAACGCTGGTCATGTATTCAAATACTGCGGCAGGTACGGTTTCCGGCTTAGGGAAGGTCGTAGCTGCGTTATCTAAATATATCTTTTCCATGCTTCAATAATATCATTTAATCATGCCTTTATATATTTTTAGTGAGACGGCAAGTATAGATTTTTTCAATAGAAAAAGAAAATGCTATTCAAATACCTTATTAGACAACACCCATAGAATTACTTAAAATTTTCTTGTATGAATAATACATATAACTTATATCACTATATCAAAAGAGGGGTTTATTATGACAAATTCATCAAAGAAAGACAAGCTGATTATCGTCATTGCCGGTCTTGTAATCGGTGTGATCGCAGCTTCCCTGGTTTACTTCGGTAACCCAAAGAACATGGGCTTCTGTATCGCATGTTTCCTTCGTGACACTTCTGGTGCACTTGGACTTCACAGAGCAGCTCCTGTTCAGTACATTCGTCCTGAGATCATCGGAATCGTTCTCGGATCACTGATTTGCGCTTTCGCAAAGAAAGAGTTCTCCCCACGCGGTGGTAGCGCTCCTATGACAAGATTCGTCCTCGCATTCTGCGCAATGGTTGGATGTCTGATGTTCCTCGGATGCCCATTCAGAATGGTTCTGAGACTTGCAGGCGGAGACCTGAATGCACTCGTTGGATTCGTTGGTTTCGCTGTTGGTATCCTTGTAGGAATCTTCTTCCTTAAGAAGGGCTTCTCACTCAAGAGAACTTATAAGCTCTCAACAGGTGAGGGACTTGTACTTCCTATTATTGAAGTAATTATCTTTGCTCTTCTTGTTGCAGCACCAGCATTCATCTTCTTCTCACCATCAGTAGTTCCAGAAGGTTCACCTGGACCTGGAGCAGCTCACGCTGCAATCGCAATTTCTCTCATCGCAGGACTCATTGTAGGAGCTCTTGCTCAGAGAACAAGACTCTGCATGGTTGGCGGAATCAGAGACGCTGTACTCTTCAAAGAATCAAGACTTCTTCTTGGATTCGTTGCAATCTTTGCTGCAGCTCTTATCACTAACTATATCCTTGGTTCAATCACAGGAACTCCTTTCGTTACATGGGGCTTCGAGGCACAGCCTGTAGCATTCAATGACGGACTTTGGAACTTCCTTGGACTCTTCCTTGTTGGTTTTGCTTGCTGCCTCCTCGGTGGATGCCCACTCAGACAGCTCGTTATGTCCGGCGAAGGAAACACAGACTCAGCTGTTGTAGTTGTAGGTCTCATGATTGGTGCAGCATTCTGCCACAACTTCGGACTTGCTTCAAGCGGCGAGGGCCCAACAGACTATGGTAAGATCGCAGTAATTCTTTGCATTATCGTTGTTGCAATCATCGGATGCATGAACACTTTCGGAAAGAAAGCAGAATAATTTGACGGAGGGACTTGAAATGATTGATGCAAGAGGTTTATCATGTCCACAGCCAGTAATCATGGTTTCACAGGCTATGAAGAGTGGCGAGGCTAGCTACACAGTAAAGGTTGATGCAGTAACTCCTAAGGAGAACGTAACTCGTTATGCTGAGAGCCAGGGATACAAGGTATCCGTAGAGGAAGCAGACGGCGAGTTCACACTGACACTCACCAAATAATTAAGCCGGAAAGGATGATATGACATACATCGCTACATTCTACTCGCATTTCGGTGCAATTCGTTATCAGAAGCTTTGCAAGGAGAAGGGCTATCCATCAATGGCGATGCCTGTACCACGCAACCTAAGCAGTAGCTGCGGGACCTGCGTTAAATACGAAGCTGATGAGGCTTTATATGACAAAGACCATGACGAAATAGAGCAGATAGTGCTTTGTACCGAGTCTGGCTATGAGCTTTTATTCAAAGCTGAGAATAGCTAATAGACACATCTTTTCTACTAAAGACTATAAGAGGTTTGCCGAACAATGGCAGACCTCTTGTTGTATTATTCGGAAAAATGTAATAAAATTAACGCAATATATTGTGTATTTGTACGGTTATTGAGCTGGCAGGTTATACTTATGAAAAAGAACAAGAGACTTGGTGTTTTGATAGAGGAGTTCACGGCTAATCCGTCTGTGCTTTTCGACTCGAAACATTTTTGCGACAAATTCGATATAGCGAAATCAAGCCTAAGCGAGGATATCAAGCTAATTGATGAGATCTTCCGAGAGAACGGCAGCGGCAGAATCGAGAGTATCCCGGGAGTAGGCGGAGGAATCAGATATATTCCGGATATTTCTGACGAGAGAATCGAAGAGCTTCAAGAAGAAATGTGCAGGCTTCTGTCGGATCCGTCACGAATACTCGGCGGAGGTTTTTTATATACATCGGACATTCTATATGATGGAAAGCTGATGAATGATGCGGCAAGATTCTTCGCAGGTCGGTATAGCGGACTTAATGCGGACTATGTTGTTACGGTTGAGACAAAGGGAATACCACTTGCGGCTCAGACGGCAAGACTTCTTAATATTCCGCTTGTCGTAATAAGAAGAGAAGCGATGTATTCCGAGGGCTCGACTGTGAGCATCAATTATTTCTCTGGTTCTTCGGATAGAATTCAGAAAATGTCGCTTGCTAAGAGGGCGGTTAAGCCGGGCAGCAAGGCCATAGTTATTGACGACTTCATGCGTGGCGGTGGAAGTGCCAAAGGCATCATCGAAGTTCTTTCGGAATTTGATGTAGAGACGCTTGCGATAGGAGTTGCGATTGCAGCTATTAAGCCTGAGAAGAAGAAAATCACCGACTATACAGCCATCGTTATTCTTGAGGATATTGATGAGGACGAGAGAATCATTAAGCTCAAGGCTAACAAGGATATCTTGAATGAGGAAGGCTTTTAGAATATAATAATTTGTCGGACAGACTAAATACTATTCGGCTAAATAAACAATCAAAAGGCGAACAATCAATAGCACGAATAGATTATTAAATGAAGGGAATTTACATATGCTGAATATTGCTGATTATAAAAGAGTGCATTGCCTTGGAATTGGCGGAATCGGACTATCTGCAGTAGCTGAGATTCTTGCAGATAATGGACATATAGTAACAGGAACAGACATTAAGCAGTCTGAGGTCACAACACACCTTGAGAGCAAGGGCATTAAGATTTATTACGAGCACAGAGAAGAGAATGTTGAGGGCGTTGATGCAATCGTCTATTCTGCCGCTGTATCTGATGAGAACCCTGAGGTAATCAGAGCTCACCAGCTTGGAATTCCTCTTTTCTCAAGAGCGCAGGTTCTTGGAATGCTGATGGAAAGATACGAGAAGAGCATTGCGATTTGCGGAACACATGGCAAGACTACCGTTACATCCATGACCTCTCTTATTCTCAGAAATGCAGATTATAAGCCAACCATTCTCGTAGGCGGCAACCTTCCACAAATCCACGGGAATGTCGAAATCGGAGGCAACGAATTTTTCGTAACAGAGGCCTGCGAATATATGGATAGCTTCCTTGAACTTAGACCTAACATAGGCGTAATTCTTAATATCGACTCAGACCACCTTGATTATTTCAAGGACATGGAGCATATCGTTCGTTCGTTCAGAAGATTTGTTGAGCAGATTCCGTCAAATGGGGCGATAGTAGCCTATGGCGACAATCCTTTCGTTAAAGATGTTCTCAAGGATCGCAACAACAAGATTACATACGGATATGCGGAGACCAACGATTTCTATGCGGAGAATATCGTATTTGATGAGATGGGTTTCCCTGAATATGATCTTTGCAGAAAAGGCAATAAGATTAGTCACGTTCATCTAAATGTTCCAGGGGAGCATAATGTGCTCAACTCCATGGCTGCCTTTGTTACGGCGCTATTCCTCAAGGTAGATATTAAGACGATTGTGACGACTCTTGCTGAGTATAAGGGTACGCACAGGCGCTTCGACTTTACGGGAGTTACGGAGAATGGCATAAATGTTGTCGATGATTATGCGCACCATCCAACGGAGATTAAGGCCACACTTGCTGCGGCAAGGAACGTCAAGCACAATAAGCTCTGGCTTGTTTTCCAGCCACATACATATACAAGGACAAAGGCCCTTTTCAATGATTTTGTGGACGCCTTCAAGGACACGGATGTTCTGATTCTTACGGATATCTATGCGGCAAGAGAGAAGGATATCTACGATGTTTCTTCATATAAGCTTATGAACGCCATGAGGGCGAAGCACCCTGACAGAGAGATTTATTATGTTCAAGACTTCGAGGACATCGTTTCGTATATCAAGAAAAAAGCCCAGCCGGGTGATATGGTAATGACGATGGGTGCCGGCGATGTTTACAAGGTCGGGGAAATGTTACTTAAATAGGTAGAAAAGGAAATAGGAAGAAAGAATGGATATTCAAGAATATAGAGATAAGGAAACAGCAAGGCTTGCGGCAAATCGCAAGAGGCTTGAAGAGGGAGTAGATTTCGTCGATATTTACTCGGCATACATAGATGATGAGGTTGTGATTGAGCCAGGCGCTGTTATTGCAAATAATGTCACGATTAAGGGCAAGTCTGTTATAAAGGCTGGCGCATACATTGGGCAGTCATCTGTTATTAAGGATTCCGAAATCGGAAGCGGCACAAAGGTTGAGGCTTCGTACATTTACGAGAGCACAATAGGCGAGAATACAAATATCGGACCTTTTGCTTATCTAAGACCGGGCAGCAGAATCGGAAACGAATGCAAGGTTGGAGATTTCGTTGAGGTCAAGAACTCCACTTTCGGAGACGGAAGCAAGGCTTCACATCTTACATATATCGGAGATGCAGATGTTGGCAAGAGAGTTAATCTTGGATGCGGAATTGTTTTCGTTAATTATGACGGAGCAAAGAAGTATAGATCGACAATTGGCGACGATGCATTCATCGGCTGCAACACGAATATTATTTCACCTGTTGAGGTTGGAGAGGGAGCTTATGTAGCTGCTGGCACAACGATTACAGAGAATGTTCCTGAGGATGCGCTTTGCATAGGAAGATGCAGACAGACAGTCAAGGAAGGCTGGGTTAAGAAGCGTAAGATTCTGAAGAAAGACCAGAACAAATAAATCGAATAAAGCCACATAATTGGCGGCTGATAATTTGCGAATTTTATATATTTTATATCACTAATTTCAATATATTTAACTAATGGAGGCGAAAGAAAAGAGTCATGGAAGGACATTCCAAAATCAAGCTGTTTGCTTGCAATTCACACCCAGAACTTGCTAAAGAGATTGCTGAGAAGATAGGCATAGAGCTAAGCGATGCTACTGTTTCGAAATTCAGCGACGGAGAAATCAGCGTCAATATTCCTGAATCTGTCAGAGGAGCAGACTGCTATGTAATTCAGTCAACAGGCGCTCCAGTAAATGACAATCTCATGGAGCTTTTGATTATGACAGATGCCCTTAGAAGAGCTTCTGCAAAGAGCGTTACCGCAGTAATCCCTTATTACGGGTATGCTCGTCAGGACCGTAAGGCAAAGGCAAGAGATCCAATCACAGCAAAGCTCGTTGCTAATCTTATCGTAAAGGCCGGCATAGAAAGAGTAATCACAATGGATCTTCATGCTAACCAGATTCAGGGTTACTTCGATATTCCGGTTGACCATATGATTGGCCAGCCTCTTATCACTGAATACTTCAAGGAGAAGAACCTTGAGGATATTGTTATTGTTTCGCCTGACCATGGAAGTGTTACAAGAGCACGCAATATGGCTAAGCCTCTTAACGCTCCAATTGCTATCATAGATAAGAGAAGACCTGAGGCTAACAAGTCGGTTATCATGAATGTAATCGGTGATGTTGAAGGTAAGAACTGCGTAATCATCGACGATATGATTGATACAGCAGGAACAATTTGCAACGCAGCTCAGGCTCTTATGGATCTTGGCGCTAAGAGTGTATATGGTGCGGCAACTCATGCTGTTCTTTCGGGCCCTGCTATCGAAAGAATAGAGAAGAGCGCCTTCAAGGAAATGGTGCTTCTCAACACACTCCCAATTCCAGAGGATAAGATGATTGATAAGTTCACTATCTTGTCGGTCGGACCTATTTTCGCGGAGACAATCAAGAGAGTAAGCACATGCCAGTCAATCAGCTCAATGTTTGACAACTAAGACATTTGAATTTGCAATGATATTGAAATAATTATGAAATAATTAAAGGAATAGGTAGTATGTATCTGATTGCAGGTCTTGGAAATCCCGGCAAGGAATATGAGAATACAAGACATAATGCGGGCTTCAAGGTTCTTGATGCTCTTGCTTCTGATACGGGAATCGAGGTCAAGAAGGCTCGCTTCGAGGGACTTATAGGAACGGGCCGCATTTACGGCGAGAAGGTAATACTTCTTAAGCCCCAGACTTATATGAATTTGTCCGGCTCCTCTGTTCGAAAGACTGCAATGTATTACGATATTCCAAGAGAACACGTAATTGTAATCTATGACGATATAGATATTCCTTTTCGCTCTATCAGAATAAGAAAAGGCGGGGGCCCGGGAACGCACAACGGCATGAAATCCGTTTGCAAGGAGCTTGGCATTACTGATTTTCCAAGAATAAGAATTGGCGTCGGCAACAGCGCTGACAAGGACCTTACTGACTATGTTATCGGAACAATGTCAAAGACCGAGATAGAGCAGCTCAATGATACCGCAAAAGCAGCGGCGGAGGCAGTTAAAGATATTATTAAGCTTGGAATAGATAATGCTATGAACAAGCATAATGTGACATATGATAAGTAATTACACGGGAGTAAGCGGCAGCAGGATAGCATATCTTGCTGCTGCTGAACTTAAGAAAAGAAATAAGGCATTGATTGTGGTCTCCTCAGGTCGCGTGGCAGAGCGTCTGAAGGAGGACCTTGCTTTTTTTGTTCCCGAAGCCGTGATAAATATCATGCCCGAGGAGGATGATAGAATTCTCTACGAGGCAAGAGACAAGGAAAGCCTTATTCAGAGAATAAGGGGAATCCAGCTGCTACACGAAGGCGCCAGCGAGGGCACCAGCACAGGCAGATGCTTGGCTTTGATTGTGCCAGCATCATCCATACTTAAGCCTACCGTAACAAGAGAGCGCTTTGCCGCCTCATCAACTACTCTTGAGCTTGGACAGAGAATAGATAGCGCCGAGCTTAGAAAAGCTCTTGTCCTTTCGGGCTATATTCCATCGGCTCTTACCGAATCTCCAGGAGAATTCGCTGTTCGTGGCGGAATCGTCGATATTTATGCACCATCCTATGAGAATCCTCTTAGAATTGAATTCTTCGATGACGAGATTGATTCCATTAGATTCTTTGACAAGGATACTCAAAGGTCGATTGAGAATTTAAGAGAGATTACAATTGGCCCTGCGGCCGAATTTGTTCCAAGCGAGGAAGAATTGCAAAGAATCGACAAGCTCGATAGCTTAGATGAGGTCGTTAAGGAAAGACTGAAAGAGTCAACAGACATACAGCTGTATGCTGAATATATTGAATGCTTCGGCGTCGAGACTTCATTCCTCTGGGAGCATATGACGGATGGCGTTGTCCTTATTGCCGACCCGACCAGAGTATTAGAAGAGATTCCGGAAAGATTTAATAAAGAGGATTTCTATAAGCTATATAAGCTGCATAAGAGAGATACCATTATCTATACGCCTTTTCCAGAAAACATCAAGGGCTTAGATAAGCTCGACAATATTTACAATATTCGCTGCAGGCAGAACGCTGCGTTCAACGGCAACATGCAGCTTTTCTCTAAAGAGATAGAAGAATATCTTAAGGATGGATACAGCATTACGATAGTAAGCTCATCTTCTGAGAGAAGCGCGCGAATCAGAGAATATCTTAGCGACCAGAATATATTTGGCAGAATTGAATATACCGTCGGGGCGCTAAGTGCGGGGATGATCTTTGACGATGAGAAGCTCTGCTATTTTACAGAGACGGACATTTTCCCGAAGACAAAGAAGAAGCCTTTCAAGAGAAAGAAGAAATCTTCGAATAATATAAGCTTTTCCGATCTGCATGACGGAGATTATGTGGTTCACGAGCTTCACGGAATTGGTAGATTCGAAGGTATTAAGCCTATCACCACCGATGGCGAGACTAAAGACTACCTGATGATTCGTTATGCCGGCACGGATGTGCTATATATCCCAACCGAGCAGCTCGATATAATTCAGAAATATATCGGAAGCGGCGGGGAGGCTCCATCACTTTCGAGGCTTTCGGGCGGTGGCTGGAAGAGAACGCGAGAACGCGCCCAGAAGGCAATCAGGGAGATTGCAGAGGATCTTGTTAAGCTCTACGCAGAAAGAGAGAGGATAGGCGGTTACGCTTTTCCGGAGGATTCAATATGGCAGCGAGAATTCGAGGATAATTTCCCATATACCGAGACAGACGACCAGCTTAGGGCAATAGAGGAGATTAAAGAGGATATGCAAAAACCTCTTCCTATGGACAGGCTGCTCTGTGGCGACGCAGGCTATGGCAAGACGGAGGTTGCGGCAAGAGCTATTTTCAAATGTATGGAGACGGGTAAGCAGGCTGCGATTCTTGCACCGACTACCTTGCTTGCGAACCAGCACTTCCATAACTTGAAAGAAAGATTTGCGGATTATCCTTTTGAAATCCAAATGCTGTCGAGATTCAGAAGCCCGAAGCAGCAGGAAAAGACAATTGAGGAACTTAAGAGGGGAAATGTGGATCTGGTAATCGGAACACATAGACTTCTTTCTAAGGATGTTGAATTCAAGGACCTCGGACTTCTTGTGGTAGACGAGGAGCAGCGTTTCGGAGTTAATCATAAGGAAAGAATCAAGATGATGCGTAAGGATGTCGATGTACTAACTCTTAGCGCAACACCTATTCCAAGAACACTCAATATGTCCTTGACGGGAATCAAGGATATCAGCACCATTGAGGAGGCGCCGGCAGACAGATATCCTGTCCAGACCTTCGTCACACCAGAGGATGACAATGCAATCAAGAAGATTATCGAAAGAGAGCTCGAAAGAGGCGGACAGGTATTTATTGTTAACAATACAATAAGCGGCATTGATAGTATAACAAGGCGAATTCGCCGAAGCGTTCCAAATGCCAATATTGCTGTAGGGCACGGCCAAATGTCCGAAGAAGAACTCGAGAATACAATGCTCGATTTCGTAGAAGGAAGATATAACGTACTTGTTGCGACCACGATTATAGAGAACGGAATAGATATTCCAAATGCAAATACCATAATTATTATGAATGCGGACAAATTCGGCCTCGCTCAGCTCTACCAGCTAAGGGGCAGAGTGGGAAGATCCTCAAGAATTGCCTACGCATATCTTATGTATAAGCCAGAGAAAGTTCTTACAGAAATTGCTCGCAAAAGGCTTATTGCAATTCGCGAATTCACGGAATTCGGTGCCGGATTCAAGATAGCGATGCGAGACCTCGAACTTAGAGGCGCGGGTAATATTCTCGGAGAAGCTCAGAGCGGCCACATCGAAGGAATAGGCTACGAGCTCTATTGTAAGGAAATAGATAGGGCGGTTAGAATGCTCAAGGGCGAGACCGTAACAGAGACAAGAGCTGACATTACCATAGAGATAAATATCTCTGCGATTATTCCTTCAACTTATATCGAAGATGAGTCACTTAAGCTTCAGGCATACAAAAAAATTGCGAGCATAAATGGCGAGGATGATGCAGAGGATGTCACAAATGAGCTTATCGACAGATACGGAGATATCCCCGAGGAAACAATTAACCTTATTCAAATAGCTGAGATAAGGGCCCATGCGGAGGAAATAGGGGTATGCAATATTTCGGTCAAGGCTTCACGCTATGAGATTCTCTTTGGCGAAAACAACAAGCTTAACCCTTATATGCTCGTGCTCGCAAAAGAGAAATTAGGAGACGCGCTTACAATCGCAAGCGGCAAGCTCCCAAGGCTTATGCTGTATACCGGCAAGAAACTGTCCCTTTCTGAGCTACTTGCACTAATGCGTTTGCTTAGATATAATCAAGAGGTTAAGGAAAATTAAAGATAGACAGCAAGATAACACAAACCAAAGGATAATAGAAAGGAGACTAAGAACAATATGCTTTTCGAGAAAATCGGACTGATAGACGAGAATTTCGGCTATCGTGAGAATATGTATGTTGGTGTTTCGGGAGATAGAATAGTATATATCGGAAGCGAGGAGCCCGAAGCAGAGATTAAGGATAAGCTTGGTGAGAGTTATGACGGCAAGGGCAAGGTTCTTATGCCTGCTTTTGTAAATGCTCATGGACATTCACCTATGTCTCTTCTCCGTGGATATGGCGAGAACCTGCCGCTCGAGAAATGGCTTTTCGATCTTGTTTTTCCTTTCGAGGCTAAGCTCTACAACAAGGCCGTTTACTGGGCGCAACTCCTGAGCATGGCAGAATCGATTAGATACGGAATCGTCTCGACAAGCGACATGTATTTTTTTGTAGATGACATGGTAAGAGCTACCGTAACAAGCGGTTCAAAAGCCAATATCTCAAGGTCCGTTACTGCAAATGGCTGCAAGCCTTCGGAGAATCCTGCAATCAAGGAGCAGCGCGATTCAATTATTATGTATCACGGCTTCGACGATGGAAGAATTCTCATAGACAGCTCGATTCACGCTGAATATACCAATGACGACGAGACGGTTGCGGCAGTAATTGAGCTTGCGCACAAATATGATGTTAGCATTCATGTGCACGTAAGCGAAACGGAGAAGGAAGTAAATGACTGCAAGCAAAGGCATAATGGCCTAAGCCCAGTTGAATATTTCAATAAAATGGGAGCTTTTGACGGAAGGGCGCTTGCGGCACATTGCGTACATGTAAGCGATAACGATATCAGCATTCTCAAGGAGAAGAAGGTAGATGTCGCAACTAATCCGTTAAGCAATCTCAAGCTTGTAAGCGGAATTTGCCCGGCAAATAAGATGCTTGCTAATGGAATCAATCTCTGCGTCGGAACTGATAGCTCGACGAGCAATAATAGCCTTGATTATTTCGAGGAGCTCAAGTTATTTGCGCTTCTTGGTAAATATTCAAGTAATGATGCCGCTGCAATGACGCCACAGCAGGTGCTGTATTGCGGAACAAGGGCCGGAGCACTCGCACAAGGTCGTAAAGATTGCGGACTTATCAAGGAAGGCTACAAGGCTGACCTCATCGTAGTTGATACGGATGTGCCTAATCTTCAGCCTGTTCATAATATGCTTAATAATCTCGTATATTCTGCCTGCGGCAAGGATGTCGTTCTTACAATGTGCGACGGCCGAATCCTTTATCAGGATGGCGAATACAAGACGATTGATATAGAGAAGACTTACGCAGAGACAGAGAAGGCAAGACAGAAGATCCTTTCGATGCTCTAACGTAAATCTGACGGAAACAAACAATAGGAGTATAGCGAATATATGGAAGATGCAAGAACCGAAAACAAAGCAGGAAAGAAGCTCCTTAAGGGCGTCACTATCCTTGCGGTAGCGGGAATAGTATGCAAGGGCCTTGGGGCGATTTTCAGAATTCCTCTAACCAATCTGATTGGTGCCGAAGGAATGTCCTATTATGGTGCCGCATATCCTGTATATTCATTCTTCCTCACTCTTTCTGCTGCGGGTTTTCCTGTAGCAATTTCCAGAATGGTCTCCGAAAGGACGGCGCTCGGCGACCACAGAAACGCTTATAGAACATATAAGCTTTCGTTCTATGTAATGCTCATCATAGGAATTATTTCGTTTTCCTGCTGCTTCTTTGGAGCGGGCCTGATTGCAACAAGGTCGGGAAATCCTGGCGCTAAGCTTTCTCTTATGGCGATTGCGCCGGCGCTTCTCTTTGCACCTATTGTTTCCTCGTATAGAGGCTACTACCAGGGCCGCCAGAACATGCTTCCTACCGCAATTTCTGAGGTGGTTGAGCAGCTCGTAAGAGTTGGAGTTGGCCTTACACTTTCCTTTATTCTTGCAAAAAAATCTCTTGAGTATGCGGCAGCGGGTGCGACCTTCGGTGCCTCGGCGGGCCTCATGCTTGCGACTCTCGTTCTCGTATTTCTTTTTGCTAAGAACAAGAAGAATAGGCAGAAGCTCATCGGAGAATCTATAACAAGACATGAGAGCAACAAGAGCATAATTAAGGAGATGTTCAGGATAGCAATTCCTATTACAATCGGCTCTACGATTATGCCGCTTATGATGGTAATCGACCTATCTATTGTAATGAATAGACTGCAAGCAACCGGCTGGTCTCTTGCGATGTCGAAGACCTTATATGGTTTGATCAGCGGATTCTGCGACCCGCTTGTAAATATGCCGATAGTATTTGTAGATGCTATTGCAATAAGCTTGCTGCCTGCTGTAACAGAGGCCTTTGCGCTTAATCGAAAAGCAGAGCTTGAAGAGAATGTCAGGGCAGGAATGAAGACCATGATGATAATAGCCTTTCCATGTGCGGTGGGCTTGATAATCCTGGCAAGACCGATTCTGTATATGCTCTATCCTTTGCGCCTCGAAGAAGCCGAAATGGCTGTCAGCATACTTCAAATCCTTTCTATAGGAATTGTTACGCTTTCGGTAATGAGAACACTCTCGTCCTCGCTTCAGGGTATAGGCAAGGTTAATCTGCCGGTAATCAATTTATTTATCGGCGCTCTTGTCAAGATAGCTATTACTTATGTGCTTGTTGGAATACCTTCACTTAATGTTAATGGCGCTGCGATTGGAAGCGTTATGGCATATCTCACCGCTGCCGTGCTTAATTATATTGCGCTAAGAAAATATGCTGATATCAGGTTCAAGTTAGTTGATGTCTTCCTTAAGCCTTTGCTGTCGTCTCTGATAATGGGCGTTGCAACAATCGGAGTATATTGGATAGCAAATAGACTTATTGATAGCAGCTCGATTGCGGCACTTCTTTCGATTGCTGTTTCTGTAGCGGTATATTTCGTCGTAATATTTGTTACAGGCACTATGTCAAGAGAAGAGGCTCTGCTTCTTCCTGCTGGTAACAAAATCGTTCGCATTTCGGACAGATTGCACTTAACATCAAGCGCTACCCCAGAGGGCAAGCACTTCAAGCAGAACTAAAAGCGGATCGATATCCACAAAGTAACTTAAAGGGGCTTAACTTTTCGCATCAAAGGCCCAAAAGCTAATGTGAAAAGATGATGAAATAGTTGACATATCGAGGCTTTTATCTTTATAATTAAAGAACCTAATAGAATATAAGGAGGAAATAAGTATGAACAAAGCTGACTTAGTAACTAAGGTTGCAGATGCTACTGGTTTCAAGAAAAAGGATGCAGAAGTTGCAATAGACGCAGTTTTTGGTATAATCCAGGAATCACTTGTTGCTGGAGATAGTGTAAGACTCATCGGATTCGGAACTTTCGAGACAAGAGAGAGAAAGGCAAGAACAGGAAGAAATCCTCAGAAGCCTGGCACTGTTATCGAGATTCCTGCATCAAAGGCACCTGTTTTCAAGGCAGGAAAGTCACTCAAGGATGCGGTTAACAAGTAGTTTTTAAGACGACATCCAAAGGCAGGAGCAACAACTCCTGCCTTTTTTATATGCGGATGTGGTTGAAGTAATAATTCCGCTGCTTTAGCTGCGGGAGTATTAAATGCGAATGGAGGTATTCACAAATGATTTTTTGTTATTCGGGAACAGGAAATAGTCGCTATATAGCAAATCGTATAGCGCAGGGTTTACAAGACGAAATTGTAGATCTGAATGAAAAAATCAAATCTAATGATAATTCTGCCGTGGAGGTGCAAGGCGATGCAATCGTCGTTACTCCAACATACGCATGGCGCGTTCCAAGACTTGTAATGGATTGGCTTCATAAGACGGAATTGAAAGGCGCTAAGCGCATTTGGTTCGTTATGAACTGCGGCGATCAAATCGGAAATGCAGCTAAATATAACAGCAGCCTTGCTCAGGAGAAGAATCTGTGCTACATGGGGACAGCGAAGATCATCATGCCCGAGAACTACATCGCGATGTTTAATGCACCCGAGAAGAATGAAGCCGAAGCGATTATAAAGAAATCCGAGCCTGATATTGATGCTGTTATTTCATGCATCAAAGAGGGGAGAAGCTTCGATGCGCCTCGAAACAATTTATATGACCGCTTCATGAGCGGAGTAGTTAACAATATTTTCTACAAAGCCTTATTGAAATCTTCGGCATTTCAAGTTTCGGATGCTTGCATCGGATGCGGCCTGTGTGCCGAGAAATGCCCAACCAACTGCATTTCTCTAAAGGAAGGAAAGCCTGTATGGGCAGATAAATGCACGCATTGCATGGCTTGCGTTTGCTATTGTCCTGCAAATGCAATTGATTACGGCAAGAAGACCGCAGGAAAGCCACGCTACAAGTTCGAGAACCTGGATATAAAGTAATATAGAAAGCAAGATAATAGTATTAAGAATTAAGAATAATATTAGATAATATCCGATAGTATTAGAAAGTAATATTAACGGACTATCGTGAAAGCGAGAACAAATGAGAGTCGACAAATTTCTTAAAAATTCGAGAATTATCAAAAGACGTACGGTTGCAAAGGATGCCTGCGAACAGGGGCGCGTCGAGGTGAATGGCAAAATAGCAAAGCCCGGCCTTGAGCTCAAAATCGGTGATGAAATTAAAATAAGCTTCGGCACTAATGTGCTGAAGCTTAGAGTCAAGGCGTTGACCGAATCCTGCCGCAAGGAGGATGCCGAAGGTATGTATGAGGTTATTAGCTAACAACCATCAACCACCGGCAATCATTTTTTCTTAATCTCTTGAAGTGTACGCCTTCTTGATTGCGACATTTGTAAGCTTGATGATGACCGCCATAATCGGAATCGCCACGAGCTCCTTTATGGCCCTGCTTGCCAAGAGCACCATGTATTCGCTGCTGATGAAGAAAGTTAACCAGTATGTATTTAGAAGAAGGTTAACAAGCAGGCACACAAGCGCGCTCGAGATGAAGCTCCTTGCCCAATTTATTTCTTTCTTATATAGAATCAATCCGAAAATCAATCCAGTAAGGAAGGCCGAAACCGTAAAGCCCGGGAAAAAAGCTCCGGTTGGAAATAGAATCGCGCCGAGCACGTCAGCGATAGCCGATGCGAAGCCTGCCCAGATAGGGCCGAATAGAATTGCAAGTATCGCAACAGGCAGAAAGCCGAAGCCGATTCTGAGAAAAGCCAAATTTATCGAAAGAAGCTTTGACAGAACTACCGACAGTGCAATCAGCAAAGCCGTAATGATTATCTTCTCCAGACCTATGCGTCTGGATTTTTTGTTGCCGCTGTTGCTGCTAATATCACCGACATCATTTCTGCTGATATCGCCGCTATTATTGCTGCTAATACCATCGCTGCTATTTATGCTGATATTTTCGCTGTTATCTCGCTTATTATTTTCGCTCATTTTGTGCTTGTCATGATCACCGCAATGATCAATTTCCTTCCTTAATTCTTCCTTAATCTATCTCGAATCTATCTCGATTCTTCTTCGATTCTTCCTCAATTCAAATCTTATTTAGCATAACACATTTTCTCTTAGTAATAAACTTCTAAAATCGGAGCTCGTTTTCAAAAATCCGTTCGTTTTTGCAATTATTATGCTCTGTCGGCGATTTCTGAGACGTTCACACACAAAAATCCGTTCGTTTTTGCGATTTTCTTCCTCTGTCGGCGATTTCTGTGCGTCGAACAAGCTTGAATCAGCTTTCAACGACTGAATTTCGCCGACAGAGCCGATTATTTTCAAAAACGAACGGAATATATTTTTCGTAGCTTTCTGCTGCGTCAGCAAGGGCTCTTCGAGGAGCGGTTGACGCGCCAAGTGACGAAGAGGAAGGCCAATCGCTAAGTACAGACGTCAGCCAAGGCCCTGGCATACAGCACGCTCTCGCTCCGTTGCTGACGTAGCCGATGCAAGAACGCGATTAACTGTTGCTTGAAGGCGCGCTTTCGCTCCGCAAATAACTTTTCATAGGCAAAATTTCCATGTACTCGGACAAAAAATTCATAAGTTCATGCAAAAATCGCCCGCGATATCGCTGCGAAAAATGTCGAATTTTGTCGAATAATGTCGAGAAGTGTCGAATTTTGTCGAATAATGTCGATTTATGTCGAAAAATGTCGATAATTATTTCTTGAAATTTCCTTGCAAGTATGGATAGAATAGGCTTACTCATCGCGTATAACTTAAATCTAATAAATGTAGGGGAGGATGCAATTATGAGTACAAACACTACTACAAGACCTTTAAACGACACAATTATTAACATTATTACTGGCTCAAGAATAACGAGAGTGAGGGTGTCAGACATCGAAGTTGTTGAACAGGAGGGACGCAAGCTGCACATTATGACTGCAAATGAGGACTATCCATGCTATGCACATATCGACAGCATCAAGGATCAGCTTCTTGAGGAGATTGGCTTCTTTCAGCCAATGAAGAAGATTATAATCAATTTCTCGAGAATCAAGGAGATTGCCGACGGAGAAATAATATTTATGTCCGGATCGTCCTTGTGCATGGGGCGCAATGCTTTTACCGATACGAGAAGAGCGTTCAAGGAATATATCATGTCATATTCCGGCATGATGAAGACTGGAAGTGGAATACATTTCTCAGAATCGAAGAAGCGCGATAAATATGACAAGTAGGTTAAATCGCAAGTACGCCGCGTGTAGGCTTCGAAGTAAGTAGCAAGTACGCCGCAAAACAGGCTACGAAATATGTTGCAAGTACGTCGCAAGTAGGCTTCGAAGTAAGTAGCAAGTACGCCGCGAGTTAGCCACAAATGTCCGCAGGAAAGGCTGCTAATCAGCAGCGATAAGAGCAGCTATAAGCTAATCAAAAAACGTGGAAAATTTGCCAAAAAATAAAACAAAAAAACATAAATATCTATTGACAATAAGCCGATGGGTAGCTATAATAATGAGGCTGTCGCA
>CAVIGM010000017.1:0-8482 GCA_963642455.1 Anaerovoracaceae bacterium
TTTAGAATACATGTATACAATATTATAGAGGTGAGGCAAATGGACGATATTATTAAACTTAACCACAAGACAAATTTGCTCGAGCAGAACACATACAACTATGAGATTCAGGACGTTGAGAGCCCTAATCTTTTCCGTGGAATCTTCGAATATACTGAGATTCCTAAGGTTTCTTTCAATTTCAGAAACAGCCCTTACGGAATGCCTGAGAATATCTGGATTACGGATACGACTTTCAGAGATGGACAGCAGTCGAGGGAGCCTTATACGGTCAAGCAGATTATTGATATATTCAAAATGATGTCTAAGCTGTCTGGCCCTAAGGGAATTATCAGACAGACGGAGTTCTTCGTATACAGCGAAAGAGACAGAGAGGCTATTAAGAGATGCCAGGATCTCGGACTTGAATTTCCTGAGATTACGACATGGATTAGAGCCACCAAGAACGACTTCAAGCTCGTTCACGATATTGGCGTTAAGGAGACGGGCATACTCGTAAGTTGCTCGGACTATCATATATTTACTAAGCTTGGTATGACGAGAAAGCAGGCTATGGAGCATTACCTTTCTGTTATCAGCGACGCCTTCGAGGCAGGTGTAGTTCCAAGATGCCATCTCGAGGACATTACGAGAGCGGACTTCTATGGCTTTGTTGTGCCATTTGTAAGAGAGATTCAGAAGCTATCGGAACAGGCTGGTATGCCTGCAAAAATCCGTGCCTGCGATACTCTCGGCTATGGCATTCCATATAACGGAGTTGCTCTTCCAAGATCCGTGCCTGGCATCATTTACGGTCTGCAGAATTACGCAGGTGTGCCAAGCGAATGTCTTGAATGGCATGGCCACAATGATTTCTATAAGGCTGTTTCAAATGCAGCAACTGCATGGCTTTACGGCTGCTCGGGAGTAAGCACGACACTCTTTGGTATCGGCGAGAGAACGGGAAACGTGCCTCTTGAGGCTATGGTTTTCGAGTATGCACAGCTTAGAGGAACTCTTGATGGCATGGATACAACCGTAATCACAGACCTTGCGAGATATTACGAGAAGAAGATCGGCTACAAGATTCCTGAGCAGACACCTTTCGTCGGCGAGAACTTCAACGTAACAAAGGCGGGAATTCACGCAGACGGCCTTCTCAAGAACGAGGAGATTTACAATATTTTCGATACAAAGAAGTTCCTCAAGAGAGCGCCTTCGGTTACAATCAACCAGAATTCCGGTGCTGCCGGTGTTGCTAAGTGGATTAACGACAATTACGGCCTGCAGGAAGGACACACCGTAGACAAGAAGAGCGATGTAGTTAAATATATAAAGAACTGGATTGATACGGAATACGACAACGGAAGAGTCAGCGCAATCAGCGGAACAGAGCTGCGCCGCAAGGTTGACGAATTCATCACCATGGAAGGACACGAGAAAGGTAATTGGTAGGTATCGAAATGGGACAGACAATAGCAGAGAAAATCATTTCGGCACATCTTCTTAGCGGCGAAATGAAGGTCGGCGAGGAGATAGGCATTCGCATTGATCAGACTTTGACTCAGGACGCAACGGGCACCATGGCATATCTCGAATTTGAATCCATGGGAATTCCAAGAGTTAAGACGGAGAAGTCAGTTGCATACATCGATCACAATACGCTTCAGTCGGGCTTCGAGAATGCCGACGACCACAGATATATTCAGAGCGTTTGCGCTAAGCATGGAATTTACTATTCAAGACCGGGCAATGGAATTTGCCACCAGGTTCACTATGAGAGATTCGGTAAGCCGGGCAAGACTCTTATAGGCTCGGATTCACATACCCCAACAGGCGGAGGCCTTGGAATGCTTGCGATAGGAGCAGGCGGCATGGACGTAGCTGTCGCAATGGGCGGCGGTGCTTACTATATTCCTATGCCAAGAATGATTAGGGTTAATCTTAGCGGCAGCCTGCAGCCGGGCTCAAGCGCAAAGGATATTATCCTCGAAGTGCTTAGACAGCTCTCTGTAAAAGGAGGAGTTGGCGCAATCATAGAATATGCGGGGGAAGGCGTGGCTACTCTCAACGTACCGCAGCGTTGCACGATTACGAATATGGGAGCCGAGCTTGGCGCAACCTCCTCGATTTTCCCTTCGGACGAGAAGACAAAGGCTTTTCTTAAGGCAGAGGGAAGAGAAGAGGACTGGATAGAGCTAAGCAGCGACAGCGATGCCGAATATGCCCAAGAGATATATATCGACTTGAACGAGCTTAAGCCACTTGCGGCTTGCCCTCACAGCCCTGACAATGTTAAGCCTGTAAGCGAGCTTGCGGATATCAAGGTGGACCAGGTCTGCATAGGCTCTTGCACGAATTCGTCGCTTGCCGATATGCTCAAGGTTGCGGCAATTCTCAAAGGCAAGAAAATCGCAGATAGTGTGAGCCTTTCTATTTCGCCGGGATCGAGGCAGGTATTCTCGATGATGGCAGAATGTGGCGCACTGACAGATCTTATAGACGCAGGGGCAAGAGTGCTTGAATGTGCTTGCGGACCTTGCATAGGAATGGGTTTCTCGCCTAATTCCGCAGGAGTGAGCCTCAGAACATTTAACAGGAATTTCCTCGGCCGCTCGGGAACTAAGGACGGACAGGTATATCTTGTAAGCCCTGAGACCGCGGCAGTATCCGCTCTTACGGGATTCTTCACAGACCCATCAAGCGTGGATGGAATTGAGTCAATCGCCGAGATCGAGATGCCTAAGAGCTTCCGCGTGAACGACAGCGGAATAATCGCACCAGTAGACGAGAAAGACGCAGACAGCGTAGAGATTCTCAAAGGCCCTAACATCAAGGCTTTTCCAGAGACAAAGGCTCTCGAGGATGCAATCGAAGCGAAGCTTGTTCTCAAGGTAGGCGACAATATCACAACAGACCACATCATGCCGGCAGGCGCAAAGGTGCTTCCATACAGATCGAATATTCCGCATCTTTCTAAATTCTGCTTCGCCGTTATAGACGAGAGCTTCTCAGAAAGAGCGCTTGCGCTTGGAAGCAGCATCATAGTCGGTGGTCAGAATTACGGACAGGGCTCTTCAAGAGAGCACGCGGCATTAGTGCCATTGTATCTTGGAGTTCGTGCCGTAATTGCAAAGAGCTTCGCGAGAATTCATGCGGCTAACCTTGTAAATGCAGGAATTCTTCCTCTTATTTTCGAAAACGCTGAGGATTATGACAAGCTCGACCAAGACGACCTGCTGAGCCTTGAGAATTTGCATGACGGACTTGCTGCTGACAGAGTTATCCTCAAGGTATCAAAGGCTGACGGCAGTTCGCTTGAGCTTCCTCTTGTAATGGAGCTTGCAAATAGGCAGAAGGACATACTGCTTGCAGGCGGGCTTCTGAAGTACACGGCCGGGAAATAAGCAAAGAAATCAATGGCAGAAGAACCTTAAGAAGAAATAAATCAAGACGACTAACATGGCAGAATATAACGAAAGAATAGAAAAAGATATTAAAGAAGCTCTCGCGGCTGTCGAGGCGATGCTAAGAGAGCAGTACGAAAGAAATGAGAGAATCGCTGCAAGAGCGAGCGCTGATGGAGCTTGCGAGGCGACCGAGGCATCTGAGGTGAGTGGATGCGCTGAGTCGCACGAAACCGTCGGAAAGGGCGAATCGGCAGGCGAATCCAAGGTGAGCGGGAAGACCGTAATAGGCCTTGCGCCAGGAGACGGAATCGGCCCATATATAATGAAAGAGACCAAGACTGTACTTGAAGAACTTCTCAAAGACGAGCTTTCGAAGGGAACAGTTGAGCTTAAGACAATCGACGGATTCACGCTTGAGAGAAGACTTGAAGCGGGCGAAACTGTTCCATCTGATGTATTCGAGCAGATGAGCGAATGCGATGTGCTTCTCAAGGGGCCGACCACCACACCAAATGCGGCTATGGGCGGCAAGAATCTCGAGAGCGCAAATGTATTCTTAAGAAAGAAATTCGACCTCTATGCGAATGTCAGACCTGTTAAGCTCGATGAAGAGGGAATCGACTGGACTTTCTTCCGCGAGAATACAGAGGGAGAATATGCGCTTGGTAGCAGGGGAATCAGAATCGGCGATGCTCTTTCGATGGATTTCAAGGTTACAACAAATGCAGGAACAAGAAGAATTGCGAAGGCGGCTTTTGACTTTGCTCGCAATAACGGCAAGAAGAGGGTATCAATCGTAACCAAGGCAAATATCATGAAGAAGACCGACGGGGATTTCCAGTCTATCTGCCTTGAGGTTGCTAAGGACTATCCGGAGATTCAGACCGATTGCTGGTTCGTAGATATTATGGCAGCTAATCTTGTAAATAAGGATATAAGATCAGACTTTGAGGTCTTTGTGCTGCCAAATCTATACGGGGATATCATCACTGATGAGGCAGCACAAATTCAGGGCGGAGTCGGTACTGCGGGAAGTGCGAACATCGGCTCGGACTACGCCCTGTTCGAGGCAATTCACGGGAGCGCGCCAAGGATGGTGGCGGAGGGAATTGCCGACCTTGCGAATCCGGCAAGCCTTATGACCGCTGCCGTGATGCTGCTGAGGCATATTGGGCTTATTGAGAGGGCGGCAGCGCTTGAGAACGCGATAAGGCTTGCCGATTCGGAAATAGGCAGCAAGATGACCGGAATGCCAGGTGGTGCAAGCTGCCGAGATTTCGCGAAATTGGTATTACAATATATTTGACTTTTCACTTTGATATTTGCCGCAAATATAGAAAAAGCACCTTGTGATATGGTACAATCATTGAGGATTTTTTATGTGCGAAAAGCACGATTTTATTAAAAATTTGAAAAATCAATCACAGAAAAAGGAGAACAAAAGAATATGTGGGGAAAGATTTATGATTTCTTAGACACATTATGGGGTTACCCAATGCTGATTCTTCTTGTAGGCGGCGGACTTTACTACGGCATACGCACAGGATTTTTCCAGATCAGATGCCTGCCTTTGATTTTCCGCAAGACCTTCGGAGAAATGTTCAAGAAGGACAAGCAAGAAGACGAGAACCTTGAGGGAAGCTTGACACCTTTCCAGGCTCTTTCAACAGTTCTTGCAGGAACAGTAGGAAGCGGCAACATCGCAGGTGTTGCTACAGCTATCGCTATAGGCGGACCTGGAGCTTTATTCTGGATGTGGATGACAGCCATCTTCGGAATGATGACTAAGCTCGCAGAGGTTTCACTCTCGATTAAATATCGTAAGAAGGGCGAGGACGGAGAATTCTACGGCGGACCTATGCACTATATCAAGGACGGCCTTGGCAAGAAGTGGGCATGGCTTGCATCTGTATATGCAGTTGCACTTCTCCTGCTCGTACTTTGCGACGCATCGTTCGTACAGGTAAATACAGCGGCTACAGCGCTTGATGATGCCTTCGGAGTTCCACTTGTTGTATCCGGTATCGCTATCGCTGTTATCAGCCTTTTCGTAGTAATAGGCGGAACACAGAGAATCGGTAAATTCTGCTCTATAATGGTTCCTCCAATGTGCGTTATCTATATAGTAGCTTGCCTGATTATCATTTGCACGAATGCAGACCACCTCGGACGCGCACTCGGAATGGTATTCACATACGCATTCAAGCCTATGTCAGCAGTTGGCGGTTTTGCAGGATCAACAATTCTTCTGACAATGACAAAAGGTGGATTCAGAGGAATCTTCTCCAACGAGGCCGGCGAAGGTACTGCCGCAACTGTACACGCTACAGCTAAGACAGACCACCCAATTCACCAGGGCTTCTACGGCGTAGTTGAAGTTTTCATCGATACAATCATTATTTGTACTCTTACAGGACTCTCAATCCTCGTTGTAGGAAACGGAGATCTCTGGGCTCAGGTTGGCTCAGACGGCGAGCAGCTCACAGGAGTATATCTGACATTCGCAGCATTCAGAGAGGCCCTCGGACCTATCGGCGTTGGCGTTATGGGAGTTTGCGTATTCCTTTTCGCATACTCTTCATACCTCGGATTCTTCGTAGAATTCCGTACAAGCCTTGAGTATGTATTCAACGAGAAGATTGCTAAGACTCTCAGATGGGTATTCTTCATACCACCTGTAATTTCTTGCACACTTCCTGTAACACAGATTTGGGACCTCGCAGATATGGTAGTAGGATTCATCTTCATACCTAATATGATTGCGATTATTGCTCTCAGCCCACAGGTTTTCGAGATGCTCAAAGAGTATACCGATAAGTGCAAGGCCGAAAGAAAGGAATTGAAATAATATGCCAAGTGCAAAATGGTTCTTGAGAATAGCAGGCGGAGTTCGCTTCGACAAAATCAAGGAGTGCCTCGACCGCAGCCACGAGATAAGCGGCAGATCGAAAGTCGTAATGTTTGTCGATATGGTTGGTGCGGCTGTTAAGCATGGCGCTGGATATTACGATTATATGATGTACGGCTTTTTCGATAAGAATGTCAAGAGAGATACGTATCTCACGAGAATTCGTAACAAGAAGCTGCTCGATTATATGAATGATGCCGAGATCGGACAGGCGGTCGACAACAAGAACGAATTCCAGAAGAAATTTTCCAAGTATATGAAGAGGGATTTCCTTGACGGAAGAACGGCCAGCTACGAGGCCTTCGAAGCCTTTATGGCTGATAAAGAAGCGATTTTTGCAAAACCCGAAAGCGGCGATTCCGGAAGAGGCGTTGAGAAGCTCTACAAGAAGGACTTCAACTCTCTTAGAGAAATGCTTGAATACATCAAGTCGAAGGGAGACTGCGCTATTGAGGAATGCATAATCCAGCACCCTGAGATGAGCAAGCTGTATCCTCATGCAATCAACTGTATGAGAATAGTTACAGACAGGGTTGGCGACGAAGTATATATTGCTTATGTAATTCTCAAGTGCGGAAATGGCGGCGCGGTATGCGATAATTCCGGACAGGGCGGACTGATTTGCGCTGTAGATAAGGAGACTGGTATTGTTACATCAATCGCCACAGACGACCTTATCGCACATTCCTACGATAAGCATCCTGAGACGGGTGTTGAATTCAAAGGCTTCAAGATTCCGCTCTTTGAGGAGGCGGTAGCGATGTGCAAGGAAGCAGCGCTGGTTGTTCCTGAGGTTAGACACATTGGCTGGGATGTTGGAATTTCGGACAAGGGACCTGTCATTGTTGAAGGAAACATTTGGCCGGGAACTGACCTGGTGCAGCTATACTACAATACTCCGGACGGAGTTGGGGTGCTGCCTTTCTACAAGGAACTTTTGCCGGATCTCAAATTCTAGAATCAATATAGAATCAAATAGAAAAGCAAGGATGCGAGGAACGAAGCCTCGCATTCTTTTTGCAGAAAACGATTGACTTTACAAGGAAAAGAAGTATAATTATTGGGCGTGTCCAAAGGCGCGCAATCCTGCACCGCAAGGTGCCATCTAGTCCATAGGAGGTGAAAGAAAATGAGAGATTATGAACTGTTATTTGTGCTCGATCCTGATCTGGCTGAAGACCAGAAGGCAGCAATGATCGAGACTGTCAAGGACATCATCAACAAGGCTGGCGAAGCTGGTGAAGCTGATGTATGGGGCAACAGGAAGCTTGCTTATGCTATCAACAAGAAGACAGAAGGCTATTATGTAGTTCTTCCTTTCAAGGCTGAAGCTGAGCTCCCTAAGGAACTTGACAGAAGAATGAGAATTTCCGATAACGTTATCAGACATATTATCGTATGTCCTGAAGAGGAGAAGTAATATGAATAACGTAGTTTTGATCGGAAGATTGACCAGAGATCCTGAATTAGCTTATACGGCTAACACACAGACAGCTGTATGTCATTTTACACTGGCTGTAGACAGACCTTTCTCACAGAACAGAGAGAAGAAGGCAGACTTCATAAGAATTACTGTCTTTGGTAAGCAGGCTGAGAATTGCAGCAGATATCTGCAGAAGGGACGTCAGGCCGCTGTAGCAGGAAGAATTCAGACAGACAGCTACAAGAACAAGGATGGAATGACTGTAAATACAGTAGATGTAATTGCAAACAATGTTGAATTCCTTGGTGGCGGTTCCGGTGGCAATGGCAATTCAGGTAATTCAGGGAATTACGGAAATGCCGGAGCAGGCAATTATGCCGGAAATAATTCAAATGATAACTTTGGTGAATACGGAAATGGTTCTATGACAGGCGGATACGAGGAAATGGATATTCCAGATTCATTCCAGGCTGCTGAAGAGGACCTTCCATTCTAAGAAAGGAGAGAGCATGTATAATAAGAATCAGAAGCGCCAGGGCATGGGCATGAGAAGAAAGAAAGTATGCCAGTTCTGTGCTGATAAGGATAAGAAGATTGATTTCAAGGACGTTGAGACTCTGAAGAAGTACGTTACTGAGAGAGGTAAGATTCTCCCAAGAAGAGTAACTGGTACTTGCGCAATGCACCAGAGAGCTGTTGCAAAGGCAATCAAGAGAGCAAGAGTCGTTGCACTTCTGCCATTTGACGCTGAGCAATAATCGA
>CAVIGM010000017.1:8502-17160 GCA_963642455.1 Anaerovoracaceae bacterium
AATCGAAAGATTGGCTAAGGCAGCAGCATTTAGCTAAGATAAGAACAAATCAAACAAATCAAAAGAAGGCCTATTACGGAAGCGATTTCCTGTAATAGGCTTTTTGCTATTTGTGGCGCCGCATGAGAATTATGCCAAGGACGGCATTCAGCACTTGGGCGCCGGCTTCGGCGAACCAGACTCCGTCAACGCCGAGGATCGATGGAAGAACGAGCAGAATTAGGAATACCAGGACGGGCTCCGCGTAAGCCATGAGAGTTGCGTCGAGGGCTCGTTCGACCGCATAGAAGCCGGCGGTTGCGATTTTAGTGAAGCACAGGAAGAACATTCCGAGTAGCATGATCCAAATCTTCTCGCTGACAAGCTCAGCCGCCGTCTCGGAAGTGCCGAACAGGAAGCCAAGATCTTTTCTTGTGAAGAATAAAAGAGCTACGCTTAATGCTGCAGCAAGCTCGCCCGCTATATACGTGCGCTTGCGATATGTCGAAAGGGCTTTTGCATCCTCACGAGAATAGCTCTCGCTGATGAGCGGCTGCGTCCCTTCGGCGACACCCTGCAAAACCGCATAGGAGATCGAAATTACATAGGATATAACAGCATAGGCGGCAAGAGCCTCCGCGCCTCCGAGCACTGCGAAATACCTGTTCATAAGAAGAAGGCTTATGCTCGGACAGATTGATAGGCCGAAGGACGAAATGCCAAGCTGCGAAATTCTGATTACTTGCTTGAGGCGGAAGGAGAGCTTGAACACTGGGATTCTATGGCGAATTAGATATATGATTCCGCCAATGGCCGTAAGAAGCTGGCCTCCGATTGTGGCATAGGCTGCGCCTGCAACGCCCATGCCGAGCTCCCAGATTAGCAGCCAGTCGAATACTATGTTGAAGCCGAAGCCTCCGACCATAACAAGCATGGCGTATTTGGCATCGCCGTTGTTTCGGATAATAGGAACAATGCCCGTTGCGATGAATTGGGAGAAGCCGCCAAGCAGAACGATTCTTGAATATATGATGCCAAGCTCGAGTGTCTTGCCGCTTGCGCCAAGCATCAGAAGAATTCTCTCGAGATTGAAAAAAATCAGCAGTATCACAAGGACGCTTGCGATTATAAGATAGGTGAAGGTGGTGCGAAGGTATTGAATTGCCTTATCGTGATTTCCCGAAGAGGCTTGGATATTATATAAAACCGCGCCGCCTGTTCCGATGCCAGTTCCGAGGGATTGGAGCACACAAAGAACGGGCCAAGCGATATTAAGTGCGCTTAGTCCGTAGTCGCCGCAGGCATTGCCGACGAACCAGCCATCAACTATTACGTAAGTTCCAGCCAGCGTATATGCGAGCACTGCGGGTATTAAATTGGTATAGAATCTTTTCCTTGTGCTTTCCATAGAGCCTTTTTTATCGCTGACCGAATCCAAATCAGACAGCGAATCAAACAACGAATCAAACTGTGATGCGAGGTACTCTTTCGGAAATGCCGCAGAGTATCTCGTAATTTATCGTGCCGCAAATGTCGGCAATTTCCTCAAGAGTAACCTTATCGTTATCCCAGAGGACAATCTCGTCACCGAGATTAGCATCGAGCCCCGTAATATCAATCATGAAATTATCCATGCAGATTCGCCCGACGATTGGCGCATACTGCCCATTAACGAGAACCCTTCCTTTGTTAGAAAGCTCCCTTCTTAGACCGTCCGCATATCCCATCGGAATAGTTGCGATGCGCGAAGGCTTGTCCGTCACGAATGTCCTCGAATAGCTGATAGCTGTGCCCGGCTCGACATCCTTGATATAGACAATCTCGGATTTGAGCTTGGTTGCAGGCTTAAGAGTAATCATAGAGCGCATATCCTCGGATGGATAATAGCCCCTCAATATGATGCCCGGCCTTACCGCGTTGAAATATGCCTCGGGATAAGCGATGATGCCCGAACTTGCGGCCAAATGATAGTATTTGAATTCGAAGCCGTTCTTCGCGAGATCCTCCTTGACATCCTTGAATATCTTAAGCTGTGCGGCTGTATATTCAGGGCTTGAATCCGCCGACGAGAAATGCGAGAACATTCCTTCAATCTCTATATTGCCAAGGGAAGACAGCTTCCTAACAAAAGCGAGCATATCTTCTTTCTTCACGCCGGTTCTGCCCATGCCCGTCTCGAGCTCGATGTGGATCTTTTGAATTCTGCCAAGCGCTTTTGCGATATCGTTGAGCTTCTCGGCAATCTCAACAAGCGACACCGCAGGAATTAGCCCAAGCTCGACAACCTGACAGAGCTCAGATGTATTTGCAAGCGAAAGGCCGTTCAGAATGATGATGTCCTGTGTAAAACCGTTGCGCTTAAGCTCGAGCGCCTCGTCGACAATCGCAACAACGACCGTCTTGATTCCCGTCTGCGCCAGCGCCTCCTTGGTACTTGCAACGCCTGTTCCGTAAGCATCCGCCTTGATAACAGGGAAGAGCGACACGCCCTCACCGACATGCTTTTGAATGCTCTCGATATTATATTTAATTGCCTTTGTATCAATTTCCAAATAAGTATTTCTCATCTTAAACTCCTTCTTTTTGAAAAAACGCTGCATCCCCCAGAAAAGGTCTGCAGCGTTAGTCTGGTGTCCCGAGCGCGATTCGAACGCGCGGCACCTGCTTTAGGAGAGCAGTGCTCTATCCCCTGAGCTACCGAGACATATGCATAAATCGTGGCGCGAAGCCGTTACGAAAGTCTCAAAGCAAAGCATCTGCCGAAAGGTTTCGCAAGCAAGCTTTGCAAGAAGGCTTCGCATTCCGCTTGAAATGATACCACAAGCGGCCGCACATTTCAATCAGCCGTGTTATCGTGATACTTAATGTCAGACAACTGCGCCAGCAGAATAGCCGCAAATACCAGTATGCAACCCAGCAGAATAATTCCGCGGCGGCCGCCGAAAGCGATTTTTTGTTGAATTTGCAAGCCTTTTGCGGTAAAATAAATCGATTATACACATCTATACACAGAAGGAGTATACGCATGTACAATATTGGACAGATTCAGAATGAATACAAGACCAAGCTGATTACAGCAGAGTACGCAGCGAGCCTTGTGAAGAGCAACCATAGGATAAATTTCGGTGTCGGAACAGGCACATCAGTATATATGGACAAGGCACTTGCGGAGAGACTGAAGAATGACACACTTCTTCGCGGCCTTGAGATTCAGACGGAAATAGCCATCAGAAATGATGTTCTTGAGACGTATAAGGCAACAAGCAGCCCAGAGATTGCAAGATTCTATGCATCTCACTTCGGCAAGCACGATAGACAGATGCAGGCGAGTGGCAACTGCTGGTATGTTCCTATTCTCTTCAATGAAGAGCCTCTTTACTGGGAACAGGAGGGCAATCAGTTCGACATTTGCTGCATACAGGTTGCGCCTATGGATAAATACGGCAACTTCAATTTCGGCCCTATCAACGCGGACCTTTGGGGAATTATCAAGAACTCCCGCACGGTAATAGTTGAGGTCAACGAGAATACTCCGATTGCGCTCGGCTACGATTCGCACATCAATATTTCCGAGGTCAACTATATAATCGAGGGAGATAATCCTGCTCTTGCAGAGCTTCCTCCTAAGCCTGCAACTGAAGAGGACCGCAGAATTGCCGAATTCATCGTTGACAGAGTTTGCAACGGAAGCGTTCTTCAGCTTGGCGTAGGCGCCGTACCTAACAGCGTAGGAAGCCTGCTTGCTGAGTCAGACATCAGAGACCTTGGCGCACATAGCGAAATGTTCGTAGACGGATATGTCGACCTTTACAACGCCGGCAAGCTCACTAACCGCAAGCCTCGCGACAAAGGCCTCAGCGTATATACCTTCGCGGGCGGCTCGAAGAGAGTCTATGATTTTATAGACGACAACCCTATCTGCTGCTGCGCACCTGTTGACTATGTTAACAACGTGCATGTCATCAGCGAAATGGACAACTTCGTTTCGATTAACGGCTGCATCGGCATCGACCTTTATGGTCAGGTTTGCGCAGAAAGCGTCGGCTTCAGACACGTCAGCGGAACGGGCGGCCAGCTCGACTTCGTGCTCGGAAGTTTTCTTTCCAAAAACGGCAAGAGCTTCATTTGCACGCATTCGACAAGAACCGACAAGGACGGTGGCAGACACTCGCAGATACATCCAACCCTGCCTCTTGGCTCAATCGTTTCGACACCAAGAGCTGCAGTTAATTATGTTGTTACTGAATTCGGCGGAGTTAACCTCAAGGGCAAGTCAACCTGGCAGAGGGCAGAGGCCTTGATTAGCATAGCGCATCCTGAATTCAGAGAAGATTTGATCAAAGAAGCCGAGAAAATGGGCATCTGGAGAAGGACGAGTAAGGGAGAATATCTGTAATGAAATTTATCGAAACAATCGCTGCTTGGGATGGCGTAGCGCTTGAGAGAATTCAAGACGCTGTTGTTGTAGATTCGCTTACGCCGATAATGCGAGCAATCACGAGCCTCGGCGACCAGGGACTTTTCTGGATTGCTGTGGGCGTATGTCTGTTTCTTTTCAGAAAAACAAGGCCGACGGGCAAGGTGGTGCTCTTCTCGATGCTACTTGCCTTCATCGTATGCAATTTGCTACTTAAGAATATAATTGACAGACCAAGGCCTTGGGAACTCTACGATACTATAATGAGGCTTGCTCCGGATCCGGGCGATGCGTCGTTCCCGTCGGGACATGCGACAAATGCAATGGCGGCATCTTTTGCGATACTACTCAAGGGCGAGAAGAAATGGCCGGGAGTATGCGCGGTTATACTGGCACTGCTTATATGCTTCTCGAGACTGTACCTTGGAATGCACTTCCCAACAGATGTAATTTGCGGAATGCTAATCGGTATGGCGAGCGCAACAATTTGCTGGCTGATCGATAGAAGTATAGAAGATAGCAAAACTATTAAGAAACACTAAAGAACTTTTATAAAGAAAAAATTAAGGCTTGAAGGAGGCTGTGATGAAGAAAAAAATCTTTGCTCTTGCAATTATTGCTGCGATGCTTTTCGCTTTGACGGCATGCTCAGAGGAAACTAAATTCATCGGAAAATGGAATATCAAGGAAATCGATGCTGGAGACGGCTTCACAATGGACCTTGAAGAGCTTGAAGAATACGGTATCGAAAGTGCCGGATATATCAGACTCAATAAGAGCGGCAGCGCGGTTGTCAATCTGCTCGGAGATGAGTATGAGGCAAGCTGGGAATTCGACGAGAAGGAAGGAATAGCAACCATCAAATACGGCAAGGACCTGACAGGTACGGCAACAAAGAAGGACGATGTTATGACCTTCGTTGACGCGTCGAATATGTCATACAAGCTCGAGAAATAAATTAGAGCGCGGAATTCGTTCAATGCAAGGTTAGTGATATAAATTGATAGGAAACGACTGGGATACAATTCTTAAAGACGAATTTACGAAGCCCTACTTTAGAGAGCTTGAGCTTTTCTTGGAAAAAGAATACCAAGAGCACGAGGTCTACCCGAAGAAGGAAGACGTCTTCAATGCCTTTTGCTATACGCCTTTCGAGGATGTGAAGGTAGTGATTCTCGGGCAGGATCCGTATCACGAGCCTGGTCAGGCGCATGGGCTGGCTTTCTCAGTGCCTGAGAATATCGCCAAGCCACCATCACTTGTCAACATTCTAAAAGAACTTGATTCTGATTCCGCCGCGTTGAAGGACGCAAATGCATCAACCGAGGAGGGCCTGCTCGTACCTTGGGCAAGGCAAGGCGTTCTGCTTCTCAACACCGTCTTAACTGTGCGGGCACACGAGGCAGCCTCGCATAGAAACATGGGCTGGGAGACTTTTACCGACGCTGTAATCACAAGACTTGCAGAAGGCGAGAAGCCCATCGCTTTTATACTCTGGGGAGCACCCGCGGGCAAGAAGAAGGACCTGATTCTTGAAGCTGGTCGAAAGGCGGGCACAAGACATCTTATTATTACGGCTCCTCATCCAAGTCCGCTGTCGGCTTACAGAGGCTTCTTCGGAGGCAGATATTTCTCGAGGATAAATTATTTCCTTGAGGACCTCGGGGAAGAGCCAATCAAGTGGTAGATGTTGCGTTCTCAGAAATCTGCTCGATAGTTAGTATCAGGCTCAGATTCACAGAATTGACACATGAATCACAATTTGTGTGTCGCGGATGATGATATTATGCTATAATAAAAAATAATTTTAAGGAGAGTTTCTATGGAAAAGAAATATACTAAATCACCATTTACAATTATTTGCTATGTACTTGCAGCTCTGATGCTGATATATGTTTTCTATACAATAGGAAGCACAATTTCGTATCTTTCATCATATTTTGCTGCTTATGGATCATCACTGAGCCAGAATTTCGGAGATGCTTTCTCATACATCGTATCAAGCGTAATTCAGCCACTTGCTTTTGCAGTTATTATCTTTATGGCAGGACTTATTCTTGACGAGGTTCGCAAGCAGAATGACAATTATTATATTTCTGCTGAGGATATAGCTAAGGCAGCAGCAGTTAAGGCAGCAAAGGCCGCAGCTAAGGCAGAGGCAAAGGCAGCTAAGGACGAAGCTAAGACTGAAGAGAGTGACGCAGCAGCAGAGAAGGAAGAAGTTGCTGAAGAGAAGACTGAAGAGGCTGCAGTAGAAGTAGTAGCAGAACCCGCTAAGGCAAAGGGCAAGACAAAAGCAAAGAAAGCTCAAGCAAAAGCAGAATAATGATATCAATTAGACACAATGAGACTCTACCCCGAGACTTCAGATCGCTACAAGCGAGAAGCGGGCACGGAGTCTCTTCTAAATTGAGCGCAGTTGGCGCAATCAAGAATAGCATTTTTACAGTTGGAGTATATCAAGACGATGAACTTGTGGCCTTCGGAAGAGTTTGCGGAGACTATCATCTGTACTTTCTGATATGCGACATAATGATAGATGCGAGATATACAGACGAGAAGTATATGAAGCTCGTCGTGAAGGAATTGGACGATTTCCTGAGACTGGCTGCAACTAAGGACAGCCAAGTCATAGCAGAGCTTGATAAGCCTATGGATGAATTCTTTGCAAAAATAGGCTTCAAATATTTCGATGAAGACTACAGACTCGTTATGAGGCGCAAGTAACGAAGTCAGCAGCAGCAACGGCAATATCCGCAACGATGGTGCCGGCGGCAACGGCAATGCCTGCAACGGTGCTCGCAGTAGTCACAAATCATCAGGACGTTATAGCTAAGAACTTAAATTTTATAGGTTAAAGAAAGAGAAAGGTATTTTTATGAGTAATGAACCTAAAACCAGCGGCGAGGCGAAATGGGGGTCGCGATTCGGTTACCTTATGGTAGCTGCGGGTGCGTCGATCGGTCTCGGTAATATCTGGAAATTCCCATATCTGGCATATCGTGGAGGCGGCGGAGTCTTCTTAGCGGTATACATCATTGTAATTCTACTGCTTGCGAAGCCAGTAGTAGAGGTTGAAACAGCAATTGGTCGTCACTGCGGAACGGATGCTGTTACAGCCTGCGAAATGGTAGGCGGCAAGAAAATCTGGGGCTGGGTAGGCCATATCGGTAACCTTGCAACAATTCTGATTTGCGCATACTACTTTGTAGTAGGTGGTTGGGTATGCAAATACGCTTGGAACTTCATCATAAGCGGTGATTTCGGAAGCGACCCATGGGCATACTTCAACAACTTTGTATCAGATCCTATCGAACCACTTTGCTGGGCCCTTGGACTTCTGATTTTTATCTTGGTATTCCTCGTATTTGGAATTACTAATATCGTTGAGAAGATGTCAAAAGTAATGCTTCCTGCACTCTTCGTTCTGCTGATAATTTGCGGCATATATGCTTGCACATCCGCAGAGGGTGCCGCAGAAGGACTTAAGTACTATCTGCTCCCTGACTTCAGCAACTTCTCAGTAAAGGTTGCTGCTGACGCTGTTACACAGTGCTTATTCTCGGTAGGTATCGGTTGGTGCCTCTTTATCACATTGGGCACGAACCTTCCAAAAGAAAACAATCTGAGATCTGATGCAGTATTTGTAAGCTTCGCAGATACAGTTGCTGCTGTAATTGCAGGCTTTGTAATTATTCCATCAGCTTTCGGAGCAGGCATTGACGTTCAGAAGGGACCATCACTTATCTTCGGAGTAATGACAGATATCTTTGGAAGCCTCCCAGGTGGACGTATCATCGGCGCATTCTTCTTCTTGGCTCTGATCTTTGCGGTTATTTCTTCGCTGTTCTCATTTGTTGAGATCACTGCAAGAATCTTCGAGATCAGATACGGCTGGGGACGTAAGAAGGCTCTCATCGTATACGGCATCGGAATGGCTGTACTGAACGTTCTTGTATCACTTGGCTTCGGACCTCTGTCAGATTTCAAGATTCCATGGCTCTACGTTGGATCCACTGAATACTACGGTCTGTATGACTGGTTCGACTGCTTCTCAGGCTATGTACTTCTGCCTCTTGGCTGTATTATCACATGCCTCATAATTCCTCTTGGATGGAAGTGGAAGAACTACGAGAGCGAGCTTACCAACGACGGCAAATTCGGCAAGATTACTACATGGGACAAGATTGAGCTCTGCGCAATAATTCCGTTCTTCATGATAGTAGTACTGCTGAACGTATTCGGAGTAATTAAATAATTAG
>CAVIGM010000017.1:17192-23047 GCA_963642455.1 Anaerovoracaceae bacterium
CGACGCAAACAACGCAAACAACAAGACCACACAACTGACTACAATATCGGCTGTGTGGTCTTTTGCAGTATTAGACACTTATATACTTTATTTGATATACGTCAATGCACTTAGTATTTCCGCCTCAAGTGCCTTCTGCTCAGATGCAGTTATTGAGTCAGCGGGCGAGGTGGAATTCGAATGAAGTGGATAGAGGTATACAGAATTGCACACAAAAGGATAGACAAATGAAAAAAAGCGAAGCCTTGCGGCTTCGCTTTGTCGTTAACTTGATTCTTTCGAGTTCTTAGCCTATTAGGCTTCTTGCATCTCTCGAACTTCTTAATTCTTCGAAATCCTATTCGCCAAGAGCTTCGTTCAGAGCGGCAACAAGCCCGTCTGCATTGAGTCCGTGAACTGCAGAAGCCTCCTCGATTGACTCGCCCTGTGATGCAGGGCAGCCGATGCACATCATTCCGTTTGCAAAGAATGTGCGTACGAGCTCTGGATGCTCATTGATAACGTCGCCGATAATCATGTCTTTAGTAATCATTTTATTCCCTCTTTCTATGCTTATTTGTGTATTGTAGGATATTGCAACCCGACACACAGTATTGATAAATTAGTTTTGCGCTGATTACAAAAAAATCAACACAGATACATTAACACCTTTGTGAATCAAAATCAAGATACTGTGCTATAATTCCGATATGATGAATTTCAAAGATATCAAATTACAGGACAAGGCGGCGGTTGATGCCGTAATATGCGCAAGCGGGTGCTTCGGGGCCGACTACAGCTTCGCTAATCTGTACATCTGGAGGCATACATACAAGCCTCTGGTATTTTTTGGCGAGACGAGGTTGGTCGTTACAACACCGGACAGGCGCTTTTATTCCTACCCAAAAGGCGATGGCGATGTTCGTCCGTATATCGACATGCTCCTTGAGGAGGCGCATTCGAGAGGCGAGAAGCTTACAATAAGAGGCCTGACCGACAGAACTCTTGATGAATTTTATAGGGAGTGCCCGGAATACGAGGACAAGTTCGAGATTGTCGAGGATCGCGACAACGCCGACTATGTATATATGACAGACAAGCTGAGGTTCCTTGCGGGCCGCAAGCTTGCGTCGAAGAGAAATCACATCAAGCATTTTATCGCGGGCGGAGACTGGCAGCTCAAGTCGGTCGGAAGCTCGGCGAAGGGCGCCAAAGACAGTGACGAAAGGCCGATAGTAACTGCGAGCATCGAAGAAGCGCGGGCTTTTGTGGCTGAATTTTATAAGGAAAAAGAAGACCCGGACCTTGCGCAGGAGGCGGTGGCAATCGACGAAATGTTCGGCTCCTTTGATGAGCTTGGCTTCATCGGGGCGTTGCTCTACCAGAATGGCCAGCCGGTCGCTTTTACAGCCGGAACGCCGCTTGGCGAAGAGGGAATGGATGTGCATTTCGAGAAGGCGCTGCCGGGCATCAACGGAGCGTACACTATGATTAACAGGGAATACGTGAACATGGTGGCGCAGCTCAAGCCCGAGGTTGAGTTTTTCAATAGGGAAGAGGACATGGGAATTGAGGGCCTGCGAAAGGCCAAGCTCAGCTATCATCCGGACATTCTGATGATGAAATATTTCGCGGTGGAGAAGTAGGCATGCTCGAGATAAGAAATGCAAAAGACGAATATAAAGGCTATCGCGACCTCTGGTGCAAGACCTTCGGTGACGAGCCCTCGGACATCAAGGAGCTCTTCGATGCCTTCGGAGGCGAGATTGAAGCCTATGTTATGGTAGATGACAACGGCAAAGCGGACGGCGAGCAGGAGAGAAAAGTGGTTTCGGCGCTCACGGTCTTTCGGATGGGTGAGCTTGTCGGGCCGTCATCTGGCGCAGAGATTCCATGCTATGTAAGCTATGCAATTTGCACGGATGAAGAGGCGCAGGGCAAGGGCTACGGCTCGACGATAACGGAATTCGCGAGAAATGAAGTCTTGAAGAAGAACGCGGTATCCATGCTGTGCCCTGCTAATGCCAAGCTTATAGGCTTCTATGAGCCGCTCGGGTATAAGGCGATTTTCCCAGCTTACGAGGGCTGCGTGGATTCAAAAGTCGGAGCGCATGCCGCAACTTCCGCCGAAGCCGAAGCGCTCGCTGGGGACTCAGCTATCACAGAACTTGGAAGACTGCTGGCGATAGAGAAGATCACCGCTGACGAATACAATCAGGCGCGCGAGAAAATGCTCGCAAACGATGTGCATGTACGCCTTGGCAAGCACGCCCTCTCATATATTGAGAAGATAAGCAAGGAATTTATAAGCGTAGATGGCGGCAAGCTGATTGCGGTTGTTGATAGAGTCGGCAAGCAGAAATTGTATTTGTCTGAAGCTCTTGCGTGTGCATCATGCGATACGGCTGAGATGAAGATGATGCTCGCTGCAGTCGGCGCGGCCTATAATAAGAAACAGGTGGTATATAGAACGAAGGGAGACGGCTATTTGCAAGCGATGATTAGCTCGGAGAATGGCTGTGATTTCGAGAAAGGATACTTCGGTTTTCCTTTCGACTAAGTTCGAGAAAGTTCGACAAGAAACGATGAAGTTCGCACAAATCGATTCGAATCATCGGAAATCGACTAAATTCGACAAGAATCGACAAAGTGCGATGATATAAATTACAGAAAAGGAGATGTGACTATGAATATTGTATGCTTGGACATGGAAGGTGTATTGGTTCCGGAGATTTGGATTGCCTTTGCGGAGGTTACGGGAATTCCTGAATTTAAGAGGACGACAAGAGAGGAGCCCGATTACGACAAGCTCATGAAGTACAGAATCGACCTGCTCGAGAAGCACGGCCTCGGACTCAAGGAGATTCAAGACGTTATTTCACAGATTGATCCGATGCCAGGAGCTAAAGAATTCCTCGACGAGCTTCGTGCGACAACACAGGTTATCATTTTGAGCGATACCTTCTCGCAGTTCGCCGCACCGCTGATGAAGAAGCTCGGTTGGCCTACGATTTTCTGCAACGAGCTAATCGTTGGCGAGGATGGAATGATCAAGGATTTCAAAATGCGCTGTGAGAAATCTAAGCTGACAACCGTTAAGGGCCTGCAGTCAATCGGCTATGATACGATTGCCGCAGGAGACAGCTTCAATGACCTTGGAATGATTCAGGCTTCAAAGGCAGGCTTCCTTTTCAAGTCAACGGAGCAGATTAAGGCGGACTATCCGCAGTATCCTGCTTTCGAGGAATACGACGATTTGCTTGCGGCAATCAAGGCGGCTCTGTAGGAAAATGTCGTAATCAAGGCAAAGTTATAGTGCAAGTCTTGTTGGGAAAGTCTTGTTTGAAGCTACGGCGAGCTCTATAGAACCCTGCTGCTCGCTTGCTGTTAGAACCTGCGAATAGAATTCGAGACTTGGGATTCAGAAAAATAGAGAAAATCGAGCGATTTTGAGCCGATTTTCTCTACTGCTCTTCGTTGCGACGCCGCATGGTAAGTCGCGCGCGAAGTTTGGTTTCGTCATTTATAGAGAAAATCCGCCGATTTTGCATCGATTTTCTCTACTAATATGTTATATGTCGACCGTGCTTCGGTAATCGAGGCACGGTCTTCCTTTCTGAATCCGATAGAAAGTAGAGAAAATAGAGCATTTTTGAGCAGATTTTCTCTATTTTCTACCGAACCAACTTCAATTCATAATATGCTTGCCGCGTGATAGAGGCAGTCGAGTAGAGAAAATCGAGTGTTTTTGAGCCGATTTTCTCTATTTTTTGCTGAACCAACGCAACTTATGGGGTGGATGTGGCATAAAAAACGGCCTGACGGAGCAAATCTGCCAGGCCGTTGTTGTTATTTAGAGTTCGTCGCCGAGAAATCCGCGAAGGATTCGCTTACCTAAGCTCGTCCGATGCGACGTCTGTGTCGGAAACGGCTTCGCCGTCGAGCTCCGATGCGACGTCTGTGTCGGACACGGCCTCGCCGTCGAGCGCCGCTGCGCCTTGCTTTTTTCCTTTTATTATATTGACAAGCGAAGGCAGCACAACCGCAAGAAGTACGAGAAGCGAGCCCGCGATTGTTGTCAACGACAATCTTTCATGCAGGAAGAGAACGCCGAGTATCGCCGCGGAAATCGGATTGAAGGCCGTGAAAAGTCCCGCGCGGTCAGCCGATGTATATTTCTGGCCGAAAGGCTGAAGCGTGAAGCCGACACCGCTGCACACGATAGCGAGCCAAAGTATTGCACCCCACTCCGTCGAACTTGTAGGCATAACTGGTTTTTCTGCTACGAAAGAAGCGATGAGCGAGAAAGCCCCGATGAAGAGGAGCTGGTAAATGCTGATAAGCGCCGGGTCGTCGTTCTTGGAAATCTTATCCGTGACAATAAGCGCGATTGCATAGCAAAGCGTGCCGCAGATAACGAGGAACTCGCCATGCGTGAAGCCGAGGTGGACACCTTTCATAGTCATGAGGACAGTGCCGACTACAGCGATAAGAGCGCTTACGACAGTGATTCGGCTTGGCAGACGCTTCTCGAGAAAAGCGGTAATAATTGGCACGATAACGATGATTCCGTTCTCAAGAAAAGCGGTCGTCGAGCTTGGAGTCGTCTTAAGACCGTTAAGTTCGAAGGCCATCGAGCCCACGAAGAAAATCGAAAGAAGCGCGCTGTGCCAGAGAACGGTCCAGGTGGTATTCTTGATCTGCTTGCGGAAAACGATCGCAACAAGAACAAAGGCAATAGAAAACCTGATGCCGAGCAACAGCAGCGGCCCCATTGTTCTAAGCGCGATTTTTCCGAATAATAGTGACGTTCCCCTCAGTGCCAGGGCGAGCATCAGCATAATCTCAGCAGTTCTTGTTTTCATAGAAAAAAGCCTTTCGTTTCCTTGTGTTACTTAGAGTTACTTATGTGTTTCTTGATGGCGCAAGTCCATTGCCCTATATTGTCGTTAGGCGATGGGTGTTTGACAGGCAAATTATAGCACAGCAATATTTGGAGTTCTATAATTGATTTGGCGAATCGTTCGACAAGATTCGACAAATATCGACAAGGCTCAAGCGACATTAATCGAGCCTTTTTTCTAACAAATGACAAATTATAAGCGAGCCACTGTGCTATAATTACAGCAGAATGAGAATTTTGAAATTGAAACAAAGGCAGAGCTGTGGCGACGTTCGGAGCCTCCGCAACGAAGAGCGCAGAACTGCAAGAAGAGGAGATGAAGAGGAATGACTAAAGTTGATATTTTTTCGGGCTTTCTTGGAGCCGGCAAAACAACATTGATAAAGAAGCTCATCGCTGAGGCTTACGGTGACGAGAAGATCGTTCTTATCGAGAACGAATTCGGCGAAATCGGAGTTGACAGCAGCTTCCTTAAGAATACTGGAATTCAGATTAACGAGATGAACGCGGGCTGCATTTGCTGCACCCTTGTTGGCGATTTCGGTCGCGCGCTCGAGGAAGTAATCGAGAAATACAGCCCTGACAGAATTCTTATCGAGCCATCGGGCGTCGGCAAGCTGTCAGATGTAATCATAGCCGTGCAGGATCTTGGTAATGAGAAAATCGAGCTTAACAGCTTCACGACGGTTGTCGATGCAAAAAGATGCAAGATTATGATGAGAAGCTTTGGCGAATTCTACAAGAACCAGGTAGAGCACGCAAGCTCTGTTGTTCTAAGCCACCAGGCTGGTCTTGATGACGAGAAGCTCGCTGAGGTAATTCATATGATTAAGGATTTGAATCCTACTGCTTCGATTGTAACAAGCGACTGGACTGAGCTTGACGGAGCTAAGATTCTCAAGGTTATGGAGGATAATAAGACTCTTTCGGCTGAGCTCGAGCACTTAAGAGAGGAAGCTCATCACGAGCTTGA
>CAVIGM010000017.1:23105-24534 GCA_963642455.1 Anaerovoracaceae bacterium
CATGACCACGAAGAGCACGAGCATCACCATCATCATCACCACGATGACGATGACCACGAGTGTAGCTGCGGCTGCGGCCACCACCATCACCACGCAGACGAAGTTTTCGATGAGGTCGGCCTGCACACAGCAACCAAGTACACACCAGCCGAACTTGAGGAAATCCTCGACAGCCTCGACGAATGCGGCGAGGTTTTGCGAGCAAAAGGCATCGTAGAGAACAAAGACGGCGGTTGGCTTGAGTTCGACTATGTTCCGGGCGAAGGCGAGGTAAGAACAGGCGAAGCCGAGGCGACAGGCACAATCATCGTAATCGGCACAAGCCTCAAGAAAGACAAGTTAGAGGAGTTGTTCAAATGGTAACAGAGAAGCCCGTTTTCCTCTTCACAGGTTTTCTTGGAGCAGGAAAAACAGAATTCATACAAGACACACTCGAGAGTCCCGAATTCGGCAAGGACGGCAGGTCGCTTCTGGTAGTCTGCGAAGAAGGTGAGCTCGAATACGAGCCGGACAAATTCGAAGGCCCGGGCGTGACAATCGTGCATATCAACAGCGAGGAGGAGCTTCGCGAGGGCAAGCTCAGAAAAGCAGCGGCGGGAGCTCTGTTTGACAGGGTGCTCATCGAATACAACGGCATGTGGCCACTGAAGGAACTCTGGGAAGCGATGCCAAGGAACTGGGTAATCGCGCAGGAAATGTGCTTTTTCGACGCAACAACCTTCCTTATATATAACCAGAATATGCGCCAACAGTGCTTCGACAAGATGTCAACGGCCGAGATGGTGATTTTCAATCGCTGCGAGAAGGGCTTCGACAAAATGCCTTTCCACAAGGAAGTGCGAATTGCCAACAGAAGGAATCTTATCATTTACGAATACGGCCCTAACGACATGGAGCCGGACGACATCGAGGATCCTCTGCCATACGACATGAGCAAGAAAAACATCGAGATCGAAGACGACTGGTACGCAGAGTGGTATCGTGACATCAACGAAAATGAAGATAATTACGAAGGCAAGGTGCTGACCATCAAGGGCAGGGTTGCCATCAACAAGGAGCTTCCAGATGGTAGATTTGCGTTCGGAAGGCATGTGATGACCTGCTGCGAGGCCGACATTCAGTTCGCGGCGCTTATGGCTATATGGCACGACACCTCGGATCTTGAGGTCGGCGATTGGGTTAAGATCACAGCGACGGTTCGCATCGAATATGAAGAGGCTTATGGCGAGAAGGGCCCAGTTCTTCACGTTAAGTCCCTCGAGAAATGCGATCCTGCCGAGCCGCAGGTTGCAACGTTCTAAGGCAAGCTTTTAGATTATGAAAAAAGGTTCATCGCGGATTTCTCTGAGATGAACCTTTTCTTGTTGCCACTTTCCTGTTGTGACTTTCGCGCCCAGCACGCTCGCGCGAAAGTTTCCGTTCGTTTTTG
>CAVIGM010000017.1:24668-29320 GCA_963642455.1 Anaerovoracaceae bacterium
CACAAACATATGTTCTTTTTTGAAATGATGTAGTATAATGTGAGAGCGGAACTCGAATCCAAAGGACCGCATCGAAGCTGGCACCGAAGACCGCATCGAAGCATATGAGAATGATTGAAATTAGAACTCGAAAGGAGGCGGAGATGGACGATAAGAGAATATATTTGGTCATAGATTTGAAGTCTTTCTATGCCTCTGTTGAATGTGTGGAGAGGGGCCTTGATCCGATGACAACGGATTTGATCGTTGCGGATCCAGAGAGGACTGACAAGACGATTTGCCTTGCGGTATCGCCGTCGCTTAAGGCCAAAGGCGTTAAGAATAGATGCAGGGTTTTCGAGATACCTAAGCACCTCGATTATATAATGGCGGTGCCGAGGATGCAGCTGTATGTGGATTATGCCGCGGAGATTTACGGGGTATACCTTGACTATATTGCGCCGGAGGATATGTACGTATATTCGATAGACGAGGTTTTCATCGACGTGACAGCGTATCTTAGGACCTACAACTTCACGCCTCGCGAGATGGCGCTTTTCCTTATGAACGAGATTACGCAAAGGGTTGGCGTTCGGGCGACCTGCGGAATCGGCACGAATATGTACCTTGCGAAGATTGCACTCGACATTATCGCCAAGTCCGCGCCTGACTACATCGGCTACCTTGATGAGAACACTTATATAAATACGCTCTGGGACCACAGGCCGCTGACGGATTTTTGGAGGATTGGGCCGGGCACCGCAAAAAAGCTCGCGCGCATAGGCATCGATACGATGGCGGGGATCGCGAAGGCTGACGAGGACTTGATGTATAAGCTCTTCGGAGTGGATGCCGAGCTTCTGATTGACCATGCTTGGGGAATCGAGCCAACAACTATGGCGGACATTAAGGCGTATAAGCCGAGCACGAATTCGCTGTCAAGCGGGCAGGTCCTGATGCGAGATTACAGCTTCGAAGAGGCGAAGCTGATTGTAAAGGAAATGGCCGAGGCGATGTGCCTTGATATGACAAGCAAGGATTTGATGTGCAAGAGCCTGACGATACTTGTTGGCTATTCGAATTCCTATGCGCTTCAGATGGCGCGTGGGAATGTGCCCCTCGTTGTGCCGACAAATGCGGCTGGAAGAATCGTACCTGCGGTAGTTCGAAGTTACGAGGAAGTAACAAATAGAGACATACCAGTAAGAAGGATTTTTATATACGCGAACAACGTAGCGCCGATGTCACGAGACAGGCAGCTTACGCTTCTTGATATGCCCGCCGAGGAGAAGACCAGCAAGCTAAGAAGTACGGACGGCAAGGGCCTCGACAGGAGAACCGAGGAGGACAAGGACATTGCCATGCAGAAGGCGGTTAATCAGATTAAGGAGAAGTATGGCAGCAATTCGATGTTCAAAGGAAGGGATCTCGAGGAGCACGCGACAGCCTTGCAGAGGAATAATCAGATAGGAGGTCACCGCAAATGACGAGCAGACCGAGTGGAAACGGCTCGCGCGGGAACAGATCGTGCGGAAGCAGACCGAGTGGAAACGGCTCGAACGGAAGCAGACCGAACGGAAACGGCTCGAGCGGAAGTAGACCGAGCGGCAGGAAGGGCACAAGAAGAACAAAGATGCCGATTTCGGAAAGGGCCAAGCAGTTCGCACCTTTTGCGGCAACCGTCGGCCTTGATGCGGCCTTGAAGAAGAAAGAGCTTGAGCACTCGAGGTGCAAGCGAATAGAGATGACAGAGGACAGCGAGCAGGCTCTTAACAGGCAATTGTCCGAGCTCTATGAAGGCGACATAATAAGCGTTACCTATTATAAAAAAGGCCATTATGACACGGTACGAGGCGAGGTGCAGGAAATCAACGCGTCGCGCAAGTGCCTTCTTGTCGATGGTAGCGAAATTTACTTCAAGGACATATATAGGATTATTTAAATATGTTATAATGATTGCGTTGCGCGGCAACCGCCGCAAGCAACCGCAGGTAACTGCGACGCCAATCGACTACAACCGCGGCCAGCGGCAAACTAATACTATAATTTGGAGGATGCATACATGACAGATACGATAGCAAGAAAAATTCTGGTAATAAATACGGGTTCGACATCGACCAAATTCTCACTCTTCGTCGGCGATGAAGAGGTTTTCAAAGGGGATGTGGACCATGACATAGATGCACTTAAGGCGTGCAAGGATTCCGATGAGCAGGTTGCACTCCGCAAAAGAACAATTGACGAGTCGCTTAAAGAGAACAAGGTTGACCTTTCAGGGCTCGCAGCTGTTGCGGCACGCGGAGGCACTTTCGGAAATATCAAAGGCGGAGCATATATCGTAAATGACGAGCTCATCTATGCTTGCAAGCATCCTGTGATTGAACACGCATCCTGCCTTTCCGCATTAGTCGGCCATGACTATGCTAAGGAATACGGCTGTGACGCATACATTTATGATGCTGTCTGCACAGATGAAGTTGAGGATATTGCAAGAGTTACGGGAATCAAAGGCGTAGAGAGGAATGTTTACTCGCACACGCTCAATACAAGAGCTGTTGCAAGAGCCGTTGCGGAGAAATACGGCAAGGAATACAAGGATTTGAACTTCGTCGTAGTTCACATGGGCGGAGGCGATAGCATCAATATTCACAAGCATGGCAAGATAGTGGATATCGTATCTGACGATGAAGGTCCTATGTCACCGGAGCGTTCCGGAGCAATCAGTGCGATTAACTGCTCGGAGCTTTGCTTTTCGGGCGAATACCCTGATTATAAGAGCTTTATGAAGAAGATCCACGGCAATTCTGGCCTTGTCGATTACCTCGGAACAAAGGATATGAGAGAAATAGAGAGAAGACTTGAGGCTGGTGACGAGGAAGCACAGAAGGCAATAGACGCCATGGTCTATCAGACTGCGAAGTCGGTTGCTTCGATGGCGGCTGTTGTTGACGGCAAGGTTGACTATATCATTCTCACAGGCGGCTGCATGCATAGGAAATGGCTTGCAGATGCTACAAAGGCGAAGGTGGAATGGATTGCGCCAGTCGAGATTATCCCAGGTGCATACGAGATGACAGCTCTTGCAAAAGGAATCGCTCGTGTGCTTGACGGCAAGGAAGAGGCCCGCGAGTACAAGCTCTCGGAGGACAAGACCAGATAGGAGACGAGACCAGATAGAAATACTGGCTTGACTTATTCTTGGTGGAAGCATATAATTTATGGGCGCGTGTTCTACGCATTGTGCGAATTGTGTGAACTGCGCAAGAACTTAAGAGGCAGGCTCAAGGCCGGTAGCCTCAACACTATTTATTTTAGTTATGCCGAATCAAAATCGAAAGATTCCAGTAGGCAGACCGAAAACGGACATTTTCTGATAGTTTCTCTTAAGGATTGTCCTAAGTAGGTAGAAAGGATTAAGAAATGAAGTCTTACATTGCTAAGCCTGCAGAGATTGACCACAAGTGGTATGTAATCGACGCAGAAGGAAAGACTCTCGGCAAGCTCGCTGTTGAAGCAGCTATGATTCTGAGAGGAAAGAAGAAGCCTATTTACACACCTCATATTGACTGCGGCGACTATGTAATCGTAGTTAATGCTGAGAAGGTTCACGTAACAGGCAAGAAGGAAAGTGACAAGATCTATGTTAGCCACAGCGGTTATCCAGGTGGCCTGAAGGAAGTTACTCTCGGAGAAATGAGAGCAAGAAAGCCTGAAGAGATTATTCGTCACGCTGTCAAGGGTATGATGCCTAAGGGCAGACTCGGAAGACAGATGTATAAGAAGCTGAAAGTGTATGCAGGACCTGAACATCCACATGCTGCACAGAAGCCTGAAGAGTGGACATTCTAAGAAGGGAGGAATAAGTAATGGCTAAGACAATGTACCAGGCAACAGGTAGAAGGAAATCTTCAGTTGCAAGAGTCAGACTGGTTCCCGGAACAGGACAGATCATCGTTAACAAGAGAGACCTTGACACATATTTCGGTGCTAAGGAGCTTGTTAAGAACGAGGTCAAGAGACCACTCGAGCTTACAGGAACTGCTGGTAAGTACGACGTAATCGCTACAGTAAATGGTGGCGGATTCACAGGACAGGCCGGCGCACTCAGACATGGTATTTCAAGAGCACTCTGCGAAGTTGATGAAGAGGCATACAGAGCTACACTTAAGGCTGCTGGATTCCTTACAAGAGACTCCAGAATGAAGGAAAGAAAGAAGCCAGGTCTGAAGAAGGCAAGAAGAGCAAGCCAGTTCTCAAAGCGTTAATTTCGATTATCAATTCGACCGCAAATTCAATTTCGGTTGCGCAAGCAATTGCAAATTTGGCTTCGAGTTCGATACGAAAGAAATCAGAAATGAAAAACACCCAAGCGACACACATAGGAAAGTCGCTTGGGTGTTTTTTTGTTCGTCACGGCAGGCTTGGATCAAATGCTATCGCCATAGCGGCGAATTTGAAATTTCTATGATAGCGGTTGAAAGTCAGCCGCTTTTCTATTATACTGAATTATCTAAAAACATAAACATCTTTATATGGCAAGGGCTTTGAACCCTTTCGTCCGCAAGAAAATTTACGGAGGGAGGATTTGACAATGGCGATGGGAAGATGCAACAATTTTCTCGGCTCGGCTCGGCTCGGCTCGGCTCGGCTCGGCTCGGCTCGGCTCGGCTCGG
>CAVIGM010000018.1:0-25686 GCA_963642455.1 Anaerovoracaceae bacterium
CGGCCAATCGCTAAGTACAGGCGTCGCCAAAGGCTCTTCAAGCAAGATTGCCTCGCTCCACAGAAGCGGCGCGATTCCCCGAATAATTTTTTTCAAAAATTTGCCTCGATTTAATGGGCGCTCCGTATTTACAAACAAATGTTCGAATGTTATAATAAAGCCAAACTATAGAACACACTAAAGAGGTTATAACTACAATGATAGAGAAGAAGAAGAAAGTCGGCCCAACAGTCACGATGTTTGTGCCTTATGACTGCAATAATGCATGTCCGTTCTGTGTTAACAAGAAAGAGTATCGCGACACTTCATCGTTCGATCTCGAAAGATGCTATAAGTCACTTGATTTACTCGATAGAGTTTTTCCACATAATGATGTTGTATTGACTGGCGGTGAGCCACTTGCCGAGCTTAATACTCTCGGTGAGATTCTTGACCATATTAACGACAGGCACAATGTATATATCAACACTACCCTGCCTGTTGCTGAAGGTCAGTCGATTCAAGAGGTTGCGGATATTCTGAATCAGCATGCCGATAAGATTAGCTGCATGAATGTTTCGAGACATCTTAAGCATTATGTTAAGGAATGCGATGATGCGATTTTCGATCTTCTGAAGTTCAACCACAGAATCAACTGTGTTGTTTTCGAGGATGCAAGAGAGCCGGAGACTAAGACCAAGCTTGAGAGCTTCCTTGATCGTTTTCAGGGGCATAATGTTCAACTAAGAGCGAACTATTCATATCTCAATCTTGACAACGTCTTCGACAAAGACGAGGATTCACTTTTCAAGCTTATTTGTCAAATCGCTGATTACAAAGGTGATCTTGAGAAAGAGCGCTTCCGTACCGGATTTACCTTCGAGCGCAAGGGCAGCAATATTACCTACCATAAGACCCTTCCTTTTGCAAAGGTAGACGGAGTTGTGGGAGATATCATCATTCGCCAGACGGGCAGAATCTACGATGACTGGAACGAATACGGACACGAGCTCAACATCAACGACCTTGTGTATCACGAATACAAATAGCAATAATTCACAGCAATAACTCACAGCGTGAATCACGAATACAAATAGCATAATTCACAGTAAATTCACAGCAATAACTCATAGCAATAGTTTGCGACAAGGAGATAATCACATGAAGAAGAGTGAACTGCGCCAGGACAAGATTCTGGCTTTCATGAAGAATACGATTGCGGAGAAAGGCTTCCCTCCAACAGTTAGAGAGATTTGTAATGCACTCGAAATCAAATCAACCTCAACTGTTCATAACGACATTAAGGTTCTTGAGAACAAGGGCCTTGTCAAGAAGGATCCGTCTAAGCCTCGTACGGTTCTTCCTGTTGATATGAACAGGGAGACCTCGACGGCATCATCAGATCAAGGCGGCAATGCTTTTCTGTTTGCGAATGCCAATATAGATACTGTAAACGTGCCTATAATTGGGCGTGTTTCGGCAGGTACACCGATTCTCTCCGAGCAGAATATTGAAGACAATATTCCTATCCCTTCGAGATTCATCGGCCCTGGCAATAATTTCATCCTTACAGTACACGGCGACAGCATGATCAATGTCGGCATAAACGACGGCGACTATATTCTTATCAACGAGGCTAAGGAAGCATACAACGGTGAGATTGTCGTTGCCATGGTCCAAGGCGAATATGACTGCGAAGCAACAGTTAAGCGCTTCTATAAAGAAGATGGTCATATAAGGCTGCAGCCTGAGAACGACAGCATGAGCCCTATCATTGTCGATGACTGCACACTCATCGGCAAAGTCAGAGGCGTTTTCAGATATATTAATTAAACATAAATTATATTAATTAAATTTGAATTCGGCACGAAGTAATTCAGCCCTAATTCATTATAACGACAATTCGTTATAATGAGGTTAGAATGAGAACGAAACCAAATATAACAGGAATATACGGAAATTTAATGGAGGATGCAAAATGAAAATTGGATTTCTTGGCGCAGGTGCTATGGGTGGAGCCATCCTTAGCGGTGCAATCGACAAAGGCATACTCGATCCTAAGGACGTAAATGTATGCGATATGTCCGACGCAATTAAGGACAAATATTCAGCTCTTGGCTGCAATATCGTGGCTAATAACGAGGAGCTTGGTAAGAATTCGGATCTTGTTGTTCTTGCAGTTAAGCCACAATATGCGGCATCAGCTCTTGCTCAGCTTGGCGATACCCTTGACGGCAAGGCTGTAATCTCAATTATGGCAGGAAAGACTACCGCAACAATTCGCTCACTCATCAAAGGAGAGATTAGACTTCTTCGTACAATGCCTAACACCCCTGCCCTTGTTGGAGCTGGTGCTTTTGCACTTGATGCTGGCACTGACCTCAATGAAGAAGAAAAAGCTTTTGCAGAGAAGATGTTCAGCTCCATCGGTATTGTCGAGTGGATGCCTGAGAATCTAATCGACACAGCATGCGCACTTTCTGGTGCAGGCCCTGCATATATCTATATGGTTATCGAAGCACTTGCAGACGGCGGCGTAATGGAAGGCCTCCCAAGAGCAACAGCTATGAATCTTGCAGCTCAGACAGTTATGGGCGCTGCTAAGATGGTTATGGAGACTGGCGACCATCCAGGACTTCTCAAAGACAGAGTATGCTCCCCTGGCGGCAATACCATCGTAGGCGTCAAGACCTTAGAAGAGCACGGCGTCAGAGGCGCTTTTATCGACACAGTAAGTAAAGCTGCCGCCAAGGCAAGAGAACTCGGCAAGGCTTAAGCCTTGTCTTCGATTTAGGCTTCGATTTCGGCTTAGGCTTAGGCTTCGGCATCGACTTCGAGTTCAACAATCGACATATAATCAATAAGAGCAGTGACGAAATTCATAGTCACTGCTCTTTTTACATTATGGAGGTGTTGCGAGGCGAGCCTTTAAGCTACCTCCTCATCCACCACTCAGCGCGGCGATTGCTGCTTGAAGGGCCGACGCCCTATATAAGCATATCCACGCCGAAGGTCAGAATCGAAACAATTATGCCCGCAACAATTACGCCAAGTGTGATTGCAGGCAATGCCTTCTTAAGCCTCATATCCATCATGGCTGCGACAAGTGCGCCCGTCCATGCGCCTGTGCCTGGAAGCGGAATTGCCACAAGAATTGCAAGGCCGAGGGTTTCCCATTTTTCGACGACTTCCTTCTTCTGGTCTGCCTTATTCTCAAGCTTAGTAACCATTGCGTTAAGCCGTTCGCTCTTCGTTCTGAGCCACTCGAATACTTTTCTTACGAATATAATAATTACAGGAACAGGCACCATATTCCCGATTACGGAAATCGCAAAGGACTGCCATACGGTAAGGCCGCCTATTACCCCGAAAGGAATTGCTCCTCTAAGCTCAATTACCGGCGTCATCGCCATCAGAAAAGTTGTAAGAATTATTTTCATTAAATTATCTTAGCCTACCCTTCTTTCTCTATATAATTATCTATCCATATAGCCTATCCTTCAATAAGAAAAGCCTTGTAGCCCTTGTAGGCTTCATATAAATCGCTCTTGCTGATTGCTTCCCAAGGTGCGTGCATGCTGAGAACTGCGATGCCGCTATCTACAACCTGCATTCCATAGAGCGAAAGAATATACGCGATTGTGCCGCCACCGCCGATATCAACTTTGCCAAGCTCAGCTGACTGATATACGACATTGTGCTTATCCATCATCGCTCTGAGCTGTCCGAGATATTCAGCATTTGCATCATTTGAGCCTGACTTACCTCTTGCTCCTGTGAATTTGCAGAAAACAAGTCCATGTCCGAATTTCGATGCATTGTCCTTATCGAATTTGCTTGCATAGAGCGGATCATAAGCCGCATTTACATCTGATGAGAGCATTCTGCAGTTCCTTAGGCATCTTGTGAGATTAAGCTCAGAATAAATTCCCATTCTGTCGAGAACTTCTCTCATCATATCCTCGAAAAAGTGTGACTCCATGCCCGTTGCGCCAACGCTGCCGATTTCTTCTTTATCGACGAAAAGTCCGCAGGCTGTCGTCTTTGGGCTGTCTACATCAAATAAAGCTACGGCTGATGGATATGCGCAGCATCTGTCGTCATGTCCGTACGAAAGAATCATGCTTCTGTCGAAGCCGGCCTCTCTCGCCCTTCCTGCAGGAACAACCTCAAGCTCTGCCGACCAGAAATCGTCCTCTTCTATGCCATAATATTCCTTAAGCAGCGCAAGAATATTCTTCTTAACGGCCTCTTTCTCCTCGCCCTTCATTGGCTTAGAGCCTACGATGATGTCGAGATCCTCGCCCTCAATTACTTTTGCGGCAAGCTTCTTCATCTGCTCATCGGCAAGGTGAATCAGAAGGTCGCTTACGAAGAAAACAGGCTCGTCTTCCTTCTCGCCTATTGCAATCTTGACGGTCTCTCCGTCCTTCTTGCAGACAACCCCGTGAATCGCCATAGGAAGAGTCACCCACTGGTATTTCTTGATTCCGCCGTAATAGTGAGTGTTAAGATAAGCAATCTCCGCGTCCTCATATAAAGGATTCTGCTTGATGTCAAGTCTTGGCGAATCGATATGTGCGCCAAGAATATTCATTCCTCTGCCGATAATGTCCTCGCCGATATTGAGCATCATAACGGCTTTGTTCATGTTGACAGCATATACCTTGTCGCCCTTAGCAAGCTTCTCATCATTTGCAATTACATCCTTCAGGTCCTTATAGCCCTTAGCCTTGGCCATAGCAACAAGAAGCTCGGTGCATTCACGCTCCGTCTTTCCGTTGCTCAGAAAATCAATATAATCAGCGCTCAGCTTCTCGAGTGCCGCTGTGTCTTTCTCGTCGTAATAAGTCCATGCATTCTCGTGTAACATCGTCACACCTCCTATCGTAGTAAATATCGTAGTAAAATTTTTCTAAACTTATCTAATTTAATCTAATTTTATCTAATTTTATCTAAATATATCTAAATATATCTAAAGAACATCCGGCGTGTGCCTGTATTCTGTGTTCTGCCATTTCCCGCCGTGGAATCTGTGCATTTCTTCGGTAAGGTGATCCCACCTTAGAACGTCATTTCGCTCAGGATAGAATTCGATGAATTCTCCATGGATGAAAGTATAGAATCTCGAAATGTCCGTGCACATTCCGTAGGTCGGCACCTCGCTTGGCTTCATGTCGAAGCTGAAGTCCTCGCCGTTTCTTTTTCCTGCAAAATGAAGGCCTTCATGGTCCAAGCGCAGCTCTCCCTCTCCGCAGATAAGCGATGTCGCGTCACCTGTAAGGTCCTTGTATTTAGGAAGCTCGCCGATGGCCACATGCTCTTCGTATGAGAAATCCGCCTTGCTTACATCTGCAGCCGCCCGCTCTCTTTCCATGATAGTCCAGTCAGTTACATAATCAGGGCATACAGACTTCTCATCTGCCGGCTTAATATTGTATTTCTCATCGATAATTATCGAATTGCCGCAAGCTGTACAGGTCATACTATCGCTGCTTGTCTGCATCTTATACATCGCCCCGCACTTCGGACACATATATAGAAGAGTATCGAGGTTCTTTGCCATCTTGCCTTTGTGCTTAGCACCAAAAGCCACCTGCTGCTCCTTGTTCCAGATATAGTCGTCATGCGCAAGAAGCTTGTTCATTCTGTCATCAATCTGCTCAATGGAAAGCTCCTCAAGTTCCTTTGCAGTAAACATTCTGTCGACTACAACATCAACCCTGCCATTTCTCTGATCGAGGCAATGCTTAGTAAAAGTCAGATATCCGCCGGAGATATGGCTGTAATAAACAGGAAGTCCGAGCTTCTTGAGGAGCTTAGCTCCACCCGGCATTACCGGCTGAGCCATACCTGTAATCGAGCTCATCCCCTCAGGCATGAAGCAGATATTCGCGCCCTTCTTCTTGAGCTTGAGAACCTGCTTAATCGTATACGTATCATTGGTAAAATTCCTCTTTGGAACAACCTGCATAATCTTCAGCATAAGGTTAACAGGAAATCTGAAGAATTCGTTGTAGCCAACGACATAATTGAGTCTCTTCGGAAAGCAAGGCGGCGCGGTAAAGAGATAGTCATTTCTCGATGCATGATTAGCAATCATAACAATCTGGCCCTTCTCCTCGCTTGGCTTAGCCTTGTAATAGAAATGTGTATTAGTGCCTTTATTCAGAATCTTGCATACAAGCATAAGTATCGCATAGAGCACTGCGTTAGGCTTATGAAGTTCTCGTCTGACGAGCTTCTGTTGCTTAGTTTCTTTCATATTTCTCCTATATCTTTCTTTCGCAAATTACAAACAGCCCTTTAATTGTACCCTATAAAGGCGATTTCTACAAATGGTTATTTGCGATAGTCCGTTGGCGACGTAGCAAAGGCCCTTCAAGAAGCAGTTGCCGCGCCTGAGTAGTGAGGCGCGCCGATTGATAAGCCCAATTAAATAAATGAGGAAATCAGCGAACACTGATTTCCTCATTTTTGATTATTTAATTATCAGTCATCTTGACCTCAAGATATGAAGAATCAAATTAGTTATTGTAGTTCTTCTTTCTTGCAACTGCAGCTGTGCCGCAAAGTCCGAGTATTGCTAATACGAGTGCGATTGCCATGCTGCTATCATCAGCTGTGTTAACCTTCTCGATACTCTTTGCTACAACAGTCTTTCCTGGAGCAACTGCTACATTGTTAACAGATACCTTGCCATTGCCGCTATTCTTTACGATAACGCCATCCTTAATATCTGTAAGTGCTACATCACCTGTAACAACGTCAAGCGTAAGTGTTTCGCCGTCATCCATAGCTTCAACTGCTTCCTTAGCATATTTGTTGACCTCGTCTGATGTGCCTACAAAATAATACTCATAGGAGTAAGTTTCTCCCTCGTCGATTCCAGAATAAACAATGCGAAGCTCTGCAGCATCTTCATCGATATATTTGCTGTCAACTTTGTTTTCGAAGGATCCGCCAGAAACATCAATATCACCATCTACTTTGAAGTTAGTTGTATCTTCTATACTTTGTGTATCTCCACTTGTTGGAATATTTGCATACCTAATGTCAACATTGCCAATAACGCTACCATCATTGATATTTATGGTTGCGGGATCGCTTGGATAAGCACCGTTATTATATGTACTCTGATATGCGCTTACATTACCATCGATAGTTCCACCATTGACTGTGATATTTCCTGGATTAAAGCTATTAACAGACCATGCTGTAACATCGCCATCCATATATCCATCATTAATTGTAACATCGCCCCAAGCCTGAATTGCCTGACCCTTTGGTGCTTCAAGCAAGGTGTCTTCGTTAACAATCAAAGAACCTCCCTTATCCTTGCCGTTTTCATCGACCTTAACTGCAATCTTACCGTCTCCTGGAGTTTCTATTGTCACATTCTCGAGTGTCAGTTTTCCGAGAGTTCTAACTACAGAATTGCCAGGGTTCTTATGCACAATAACACCGTCGCCATTGATTGTAAGCGTGCCTAAATTGTTGATAGCATACTGAGTAGCAGTACTAGTCAGCGTCTTACCATTGGTGTTAAGAATGATATTCTTTTCTTCTGGAATAACTATTGTACTATCTGTGTTAACATTTTTAAGCAGTATAATAGTTGCTCCATCGGTTGCCGCATCAACAGCAGCCTGCAGAGTCGCATATTCGGTAGTGCCAATCTTTGCGACATTTGTAGTCTCTCCCTCTCCAGCAAAGATGCCTGCAGGCAGAAGTGCCAGAGTGAGCATCAGGCCGAGAAAAATGCTACTAATTTTCTTCATTTCTTGTTCTCTCCTTTTTTATATTTGTTAAGAAATTATTGTTCGCTTTCTTGTTCTTGTCGTCGAGGTAAAGACTAAGCGACAAGTCTCCTCCCTTATAATCGTTATAAGGATACCACCCCCCCCCGCAATTTTGCAAGCCCTATTTCAAGCCGCTCTTCCTTGGTGTACTTCATTAGAACTTCCTCCTTCTCTTATTATATTCCAGAAGTTCTAAAAAATACCCCCTCGTGTCTACTTTATGTATAGCACTTCACATCAAAAGGGCCTCGGTTATCGAGGCCCTTCATCTATAGTTGATTGTGTGTAATTACTCGAGAAGTATCCGAATTTCGCGAATCTCGCTAATTTCGAGAAGTTCCCGGGCACGAAGACTATTCGCAGTCCTTGTTCACAACTCTCTCAACATAAGTTGTGTGGAGAATGTGGTGTGCCTTCTCGCTGTTAGGTTCGCCGAAGTATTCTTCGTAAATCTGCTTAACTACAGGATTCTCGTGGGACTTTCTGATCTTAGCATTCTTGTCGAGTGTGTAGAGTCCCTTAGCTCTTTCGGCTCTTACGTCGATGTTGTTTCTGATCTTAGCAGGAACCTGAGGCTGTCCACCACCGTTTGCGCAGCCGCCCGGGCATGCCATGATTTCGATGAAGTGGTATGTCTTCTCGCCTGACTTAACCATGTCAAGAAGTTTTCTTGCATTTGCAAGTCCAGATGCAACAGCTACCTTAACCTCGCCAAGTGGCTCAACCGTGTAGCTTGCTTCCTTGATGCCTTCTGTTCCACGAACTTCCATGAAGTCAAGGTCTATAAGTTCCTTGCCAGAAATAACTTCGACTGCAGTTCTAAGAGCAGCTTCCATAACTCCGCCTGTAGCACCGAAAATTACGCCGGCACCTGTGTATTCGCCAAGTGGATTGTCGTATGGCTCATCTGGAAGATTGAGGAAGTCGAGTCCAGCTTCATTTATCATTCTTCCAAGCTCTCTTGTTGTAAGTGCGTAATCAACATCTGCGTAGCCTGATGCCGACTCGTCGTCTCTTCCTACCTCGAACTTCTTAGCTGTGCAAGGCATGATGGATACGCTTACAATCTTCGCAGGGTCAATTCCCATCTTCTCTGCATAATAGGTCTTTGTTACAGCACCGAACATCTGCTGTGGGGATTTGCAAGATGAAAGATTAGGAATCATATCTGGATAATAATGCTCGCAGAATTTAATCCAGCCAGGTGAGCATGATGTAATAAGTGGAAGAACGCCGCCGTTCTTAACTCTATTGATCAGCTCGTAGCCCTCTTCAACGATTGTAAGGTCAGCTGCGAAATTGGTATCGAATACCTTATCGAAGCCGAGTCTGTGAAGTGCTGCTGACATCTTGCCCTCAACCTCAGTTCCGATTGGAAGTCCGAAGCATTCTCCAAGTCCTACTCTTGTTGATGGAGCAGGCTGAACAATTACGACCTTCTCAGGATCTGCGATTGCGGCCTTAACTGCTGCTGTTGAATCCTTCTCGTAAAGTGCTCCAACTGGGCAAGCGATGATGCACTGTCCGCAGTTAACGCAGCTTGTCTCTGCAAGTGGAAGGTTAAATGCAGTTCCGATATTAGTTGCAAAACCTCTTTCGTTTGCTCCGATAACGCCAATTCCTTGGAGTTTCTCGCAAGCACCTACGCAGCGGCGGCAGAGAATGCACTTATTGTTATCTCTTACGATTGAAGCCGAGCTTGTATCGATTGCGAACTCGTTCTTTTTGCCGGAATAATATGAAGTATTCTCAACTCCATATCTTGAGCACATATCCTGCAGCTCGCATTTGCCGCTTCTTACGCATCCAAGGCAGTCCTGATTGTGGTCTGAAAGGATGAGTTGGAGAGTCTTGCGTCTGTAATCCTTAATCTTCTCTGTATTTGTGAATGCTACCATTCCGTCTGTGCATGGATATACGCATGCAGCAACGAGGGCTCTTGCGCCAACTACTTCGCATACGCATAATCTGCATGCTGCGATTGCGTTGCAATCCTTGAGGTAGCATAGTGTAGGAACATCGATTCCTGCTGCTCTTGCAGCCTCCAGCAAAGTGGAGCCTTCTGGAACAGTTACTTGTATATTATCTACTGTTACTTTAATGTCTGCCATTTTACTGACCTCCTGCTACTTCTTGCTTATAGCACCGAATGAACAGTTGTCCATGCACTGTCCACACTTGATGCACTTAGCTGTATCGATTACATGTACCTGCTTAACCGCACCTGCGATAGCTCCTGCTGGGCAATTTCTTGCGCACTTAGTGCAACCCTTACACTTGTCTGGATCGATAGTGTAGTTAAGGAGAGCCTTACATACGCCTGCAGGGCATTTCTTATCTACGATGTGAGCTATAAATTCATCTCTGAAGTGCTCAAGAGTTGAAAGTATTGGGTTAGGAGCTGTCTGGCCGAGTCCGCAAAGTGCATTAGCCTTAATGTAATGTGCTAATTCTTCGAGCTTGTCGAGGTCTGAGAGCTCACCCTTTCCTTCGCTAATCTTCTCGAGAATCTCAAGCATGCGCTTAGTTCCGATTCTGCAAGGTGTGCATTTGCCGCATGACTCTGAGCAGGTGAAGCCAAGATAGAATTTGGCGATATCTACCATGCAGTTGTCCTCGTCGAGTACAATCATGCCGCCCGATCCCATCATGGAACCGATTTTGCCAAGTGACTCGTAGTCGATAGGAACATCATAGTATTTCTCAGGAATGCATCCGCCGGAAGGTCCGCCTGTCTGAGCAGCCTTGAACTTCTTTCCGTCAGCTACGCCTCCGCCGATATTCTCAATAACCTGTCTTAAGGTTGTTCCCATTGGAACCTCAACAAGACCTGTGTTGTTAACCTTACCGCCGAGCGCAAATACCTTCGTGCCCTTCGAGGTCTCTGTACCTATTGAGCTGAACCACTCAGCGCCCTTAAGAATAATCTGTGGAACATTTGCGTATGTCTCTACGTTATTCAGAATGGTTGGTGATTCGAAGAGGCCCTTGACTGCTGGGAAAGGTGGACGAGCATGTGGCTCACCTCTGTTGCCCTCGATTGATGTCATGAGAGCTGTTTCCTCTCCGCAAACGAAAGCTCCTGCACCAAGTCTAAGGTCGATATCGAAGCTGAAATCAGTTCCGAAAATATTATTACCAAGTACGCCATATTCTCTTGCCTGATCAAGAGCAATTCTCAATCTGTCAATAGCGATAGGATACTCAGCTCTTACATAGATGTATCCTTGGTTGGCACCGATAGCGTATCCTGCGATAGCCATAGCCTCAAGCACTGAATGTGGATCTCCCTCTAAGATGGAACGGTCCATAAATGCGCCCGGGTCACCTTCGTCGGCATTGCAACATACGTATTTCTGTACCTGTCCTCTGTTGCCGGCTGCGAATTTCCATTTCTTGCCGGTTGGGAAGCCTGCGCCTCCACGGCCTCTAAGTCCTGAATTCAGAACTGTATCAATGACCTCATCTGGTGTCATCTCAGTGAGGGCCTTGCCAAGTGCGAGATATCCGTCTCTTGCAACATATTCGTCAATGTCCTCAGGGTTGATTCTTCCGCAGTTTCTTAGGGCAAGTCTCAGCTGGTCATTTGCGAAGCTTGATTCTTCAAAAGGAATCTCTACGCCCTCTGTTACTTCCTCCATCATGAGGAATTCCTTAACTGGCTGTCCTCCAAGGATGTGCTCCTTGAAAATTCTCTCTGCCATATCAGGCTGAACGAGCTGATAGTATGTTGAACCAGGATATACTACAACGATAGGTCCTTTTGCACAAAGGCCCTGACATCCTGTCATTACAATCTGCACTTCCTTTTCCTTGCCAGCGTCTTTAATTAGCTTCTCGAAGCACTCAATCAGTTCCTTGCTGTGGTTAGACTGGCATCCTGTTCCTCCACAGACAAGAAGGAAGGTCTTCTCGGCTATAGCATCTCCTCCGAAACGTATGCCTACTTGACCCTGCTTGAGTTCCTTAATCTCTTTAAGTTCTTGCAGTGTTTTCATGTCTTAATCCTCCGTACGCTTACGCTCTACTTATACTTAGCCAGAATTCCCGGAACATCATCGGGAACGATTTTGCCGTATACATCTCCACCTACGATCATTACCGGCGCAAGACCGCAAGCGCCTACGCAGCGGCATGTCTCAATTGAGAACACTCCATCAGGCGTGCATTCACCGTCTTTAATGCCGAGCTCTTGTTCAACCTTCTCGAGAATATTTCCCGAGCCCTTTACATAGCAAGCAGTTCCGAGACATACCGAAACCTGATACTTGCCCTTAGGGGACATCGTGAACTGAGCGTAGAATGTTGCGATTCCGTACACCTTCTCAATAGGAATACCTGTTTCATCAGAGATGATCTTCTGCACCTGATATGGCAAATAACCATAAATCTCCTGTGCAGCCTGCATGATAGGCATTAAAGAGCCTCTCTGGTCTTTGTGTTCCTTGATTACCTCAAGCAACTTCTGCTTCTGCTCTTCAGTGCCCTTGAAAGGTACGTTTGATACTTTCATCAGATTGCGCCTCCTTATGTATTTTTTGTGTTTGATTGTATTTTAGTATGAAAAAATCCAATTAACAACAATAGTTTATTTATTAACCAAATATTATGTGTTGCTTATTCGTCGCTTTTTGTGCACTTCGTCCCTGAGTTATGGTATTATACAAGCATGATTTATCCTGAATTTCCACAAGCAAAGAATAATGACATCATAGGAATTTGCGCACCAAGTGCGGGCGTCGGGCATAAGCTCGACTCCTTTGATTTGTCACTTGATTCTTTGCGTGAATTAGGCTTCAAGATTAAAGAGACCGCAAGCGTCAGAGTTGACGGGCTGAGACCATCCTCAGGTGAGCAGCGAGGCAAGGAATTCAACGCCCTTGTTGCCGATAGCGATGTGAAGATGATAATCTCTGCCTCGGGCGGAGAATATTGCATCGAAATGCTTCCATATATAGATGAAGACTTGTTCCGGAAGAACCCTAAATGGGTAGTCGGAGCTTCTGATCCGACGAACATTCTGTATTACCTTACAACTAAGCTCGATATTTCGACAATCTACGGAGTAAATGCTGGAAGCCTCGATTGGAGACCTCACCATATTTTCCAAAAGAATGCCCTATCAATCTTGCAGGGGCTTGATGTCATTCAGAATTCCTTCGAGAAATTCGATTCATCCGGCGATTTCGGAGCTATGTCGGAGGATAGTCTTGACGCCCCTGTTTACTGGGAATTATATAACGCGGCTGGAAATTCGCTTGATGTTACGGGGCGGATTATCGGCGGCTGCAGCGACATCATTTTCAATCTTGTCGGAACACCTTACGACGGCACCGGAGATTTTCTCGACAGATATGCCGATGACGGAATCATCTGGTATTTCGACATCTTCGTAGCCACACCAAGCCAACTTCATGCATCCCTTCTCAAGATGAAATATGCCGGATATTTCCGCAATACCAAGGCAGTAGTCTTTGGCAGAATTATGTTCCCCGGCGATTTTCCTAAAGAAGACTATATTGAACTTATCTCGATGGACCTCGACTGCCCTTTCGTCTTCAATGCGGACATAGGACATGTTAAGCCATGCATGACAATAATCAACGGCTCCATCGCCCATCTTACATGTCGCGATGGCAAGGGTAGCCTTTCGATGAGCCTTAGATGATTAAGAATTCCGAATCATATAAAGAAAGCCCCGATCGATACATTCGGGGCTTTTATCTTTCGTGTAAAAATCAATGGTTTTTCTCGTGATTTTCGCACTAAATTACACGAATACTTCCGTGATTTTAACACTAAATGACATGAAAAAACGCCCACACTACCTTTCGTAATGTGGGCGAATGCTATTTGATTGTTGCAATTAGCGCTGTTCCTTGATGGCAGCCTGTGCAGCCGAGAGTCTTGCGATTGGAACTCTGAATGGTGAACATGAAACGTAGTTCAGGCCAACCTTGTTGCAGAATTCGATTGATGCAGGGTCTCCACCGTGCTCGCCGCAAATACCAAGCTTGATATTTGGTCTTGTCTTTCTTCCATCTTCAACAGCCATCTTAACGAGCTTGCCAATTCCGATTCTGTCAAGTGACTGGAATGGATCTGCCTCAAGGATACCCTTGTCAACGTATTCCTTGATGATAGCGCCTGTATCGTCTCTTGAGAATCCGAAGCCCATCTGTGTAAGGTCATTAGTACCAAATGAGAAGAATTCAGCCTCTTCAGCGATTTCGTCAGCTGTAAGAGCAGCTCTTGGAATCTCGATCATTGTACCAACCATATACTTCATGTCGTCGCCTGCCTCAGCGATAAGCTTAGTAGCTACCTCGTCGATAACCTTCTTAACGCTCTTAAGCTCGTTAACATGTCCAACCAGTGGAACCATGATTTCTGGAACGATATCGAGTCCCTCTTCCTTGCGTACCTCGAGAGCGGCGCTGATGATAGCGGTTGTCTGCATCTCAGCAATCTCAGGATATGTAACGGCAAGTCTGCAGCCTCTGTGTCCGAGCATTGGGTTGAACTCGTGAAGCTCGAGAGTCTTGTTAAGAACCTTCTCGAAAGGCATACCGAACTGCTCAGAAAGCTGCTTCATATCTTCCTCTGTCTTAGGAAGGAATTCATGAAGAGGTGGATCCAAGAGTCTTATTGTAACAGGGCGGTCGCCCATAGCCTTGTAAATTCCCTTGAAGTCTTCCTTCTGATATGGCAGAAGTCCTGCAAGAGCCTCTCTTCTCTCTTCCTCTGTCTCAGCAAGAATCATTCTTCTGATCTTAGGAATTCTCTCATCCTCGAAGAACATGTGCTCTGTTCTGCAAAGGCCGATACCCTCTGCTCCGAATTCAACAGCCTGCTTAGCATCTCTTGGATTATCTGCATTTGTTCTAACCTTGAGAGTTCTGATCTCGTCAGCCCAATTCATAACTGTTCCGAAATCTCCGGAGAGAGTTGGAGCAACAGTCTTGATTGCCTCAAGATATACGCTTCCGTCTGAACCGTTGAGCGAAATCTCCTGTCCCTCTGTGTATTTCTTGCCATCTACTGTGAGAGTCTTTGCTACCTCGTCAACTGTGATGTCCTTGCATCCTGCAACGCAGCATTTACCCATTCCTCTTGCAACTACAGCCGCATGAGATGTCATACCGCCTCTTGCTGTGAGTATTCCCTCAGCAGCAATCATTCCTGCAAGGTCCTCAGGCGAAGTCTCTTCTCTTACGAGAATAACTTTCTTGCCCTCTTCTACTGCTGCAGCTGCTGCCTCAGCGGAGAAATAAATTGCTCCTGTTGCAGCTCCTGGTGAAGCAGGAAGACCCTTAGCAACAGCCTTAGCCTTCTTAAGCTCTTCAGCATCGAAGGTTGGGTGGAGAAGCTGATTGATCTGATCAGGAGCTATTCTCATAATAGCCTCTTCCTTGTCAATCTTGCCCTCTGCTACCATATCTACAGCAACCTTTACTGCTGCAGCTGCGGTTCTCTTACCTGTACGAGTCTGGAGCATGAAGAGCTTGCGGTCTTCTACTGTGAACTCCATATCCTGCATATCTTTATAATGGTTCTCAAGAATTGAAGCAACATCCTCGAACTGCTTATATACGTCTGGGAAAGCTTCTTTCATCTCGTCGATAGGCTGTGGTGTTCTGATACCAGCTACTACGTCCTCGCCCTGTGCGTTAACAAGGAATTCTCCGAAAATCTTGTTCTCTCCTGTTGCAGGGTTTCTTGTAAAAGCAACACCTGTTCCTGAGTTGTTTCCGGAGTTGCCGAATACCATTGACTGAACATTTACAGCTGTTCCAAGTGACGATGGAATGTCGTTAATCTTTCTGTAAAGAATAGCTCTCTCATTGTTCCATGAACGGAATACAGCCTGAATAGCCTCAAGCAGCTGATCCTTAGGCTCCTGTGGGAATTCTCTTCCGAGCTCCTCCTTAACGAGTGCCTTGTAACCTGCGATGATTTCCTTCAGATCCTCAGTATTTAAGTCTACGTCGAATTCTGCACCTGACTTAGCCTTCTGTGCGTTGAAGATGGCATCGAACTTCTTCTTCTCGATCTCCATTACAACGTCGCCGAACATCTGGATAAATCTTCTGTAGCTGTCATAAGCAAATCTCTCGTTATCAGTCTTAGCTGCAAGTCCCTTAACTGATTCGTCATTAAGTCCGAGATTCAGAATAGTATCCATCATGCCAGGCATCGAAATAGGTGCGCCTGATCTTACCGATACAAGCAGAGGATTCTCTGTGCTTCCGAATTTCTTGCCCATAACCTCTTCGAGCTCAGCAAGATGTTCCATAGCCTCGTCGATAATTGCCTGATCAAGAGTGTTACCCTCTTCGATATACTTCTTGCAAGCATCTGTTGTGATTGTAAAGCCAAAAGGAACAGGCAATCCAATCTTCGTCATTTCTGCAAGACCTGCGCCCTTACCACCAAGAAGGTTCTTCTGGTCTTTTGATCCCTCGTTAAAGGAATAAACGTACTTCATTTCTTTAATCTCCTTAATTAAAACATTAGCTTCTCTTCAATGTATTGTTTTACCTCGGATAAAGGTACTCGTACTTGCTCCATAGTATCTCTATCACGAATAGTAACTGATTGTTGCTCTTCTGTTTCGAAGTCAACGCAGATACTGAATGGAGTTCCTATTTCGTCCTCTCTTCTGTATCTCTTGCCGATTGATCCCGAAGCATCGTACTCAACCATAAAGTACTTAGAAAGCTCTTCATATATTGGTAATGCTACTTCTTCTAATTTCTTAGAAAGCGGAAGCACAGCAACCTTGTAAGGTGCGAGTGCAGGATGAAGTCTGAGAACAGTTCTTACATCCTCTTTGCCCTTGTCGTCTGTCAGAACCTCTTCATCGTAAGCATCTACAAGGATTGCCAAAAGCATTCTCTCTACGCCTACGGATGGCTCTATTACGTAAGGGATGTATTTCTCGTTAGTCTCAGGGTCGAGATAGCTCATATCCTGTCCTGAGTGATTCATGTGTGCCGAAAGGTCGAAATCGGTTCTTGATGCGATACCCCAGAGCTCGCCCCAGCCAAATGGGAATTCGAACTCTATATCGCTTGTGGCATTGCTGTAGTGAGCAAGCTCAGCAGGATCATGGTCTCTGAATCTTAGGCTCTCCTCTTTGACTCCGAGATTCCTAAGGAACTTATAGCAATAATCCTTCCAATAAGCGAACCATTCAAGCTCTGTGCCAGGCTTGCAGAAGAATTCCAACTCCATCTGCTCGAATTCTCTTGTTCTGAAGATGAAATTACCTGGTGTTATCTCATTTCTAAATGCCTTACCAACTTGAGCAATTCCGAAAGGTATCTTCTTTCTTGAGGTTCTCTGAACGCTCTTGAAATTAACGAAGATTCCCTGTGCTGTCTCAGGTCTCATATAAATCTCCGCAGAAGAATCCTCTGTAACGCCTTGGAAGGTCTTGAACATAAGATTGAATTTGCGGATGCCCGTGAAGTCTTGCTTGCCGCAATCTGGACAAGTTACACCATTCTCTTTTATAAAAGCCTCAAGCTTCTCGTTGTCCCAACCGTCACACTGAGCCTCTTCGCCTTTGTCCTTAAGAAAAGCCTCGATAAGTTGGTCAGCTCTGAATCTTGATTTGCAGTTCTTGCAATCAATAAGGGGATCCGAGAATCCGCCTACGTGACCTGATGCAACCCAAGTCTGTGGGTTCATCAGAATCGCTGCATCAAGGCCTACATTATATCTTGATTCCTGAACGAATTTGCGCATCCACGCCTTCTTGATATTGTTCTTAAGCTCAACACCAAGTGGGCCATAATCCCATGTGTTCGCAAGTCCGCCGTAAATCTCCGAACCAGGATATATATATCCTCTGTTCTTTGTGAGAGCAGTTATCTTATCCATTGTTGCTCTTGCCATAACAAATACTCCTCTTTCTATAAGTAAGTTATTTATAAGCTGATACAGCTTATTTAGTCTCCTCGGTATCCTCGGAATTCAGTTCTACTTCAAAGTCTACATCCTCGAAAGGCTTGTCGGACATTGCATTTGATCTTGACTTAAGCTCCTCAGCAGCGTCCTTAACCTGCTCCTTAACATTGCGGAAAGTCTCTGTTCCCTTCTCCTTGAGTAAGTTAAAAATCTCGCTTCCCTTGCCTGTAGCTCCTGATGTAGCCTGCTTAGCCTTATCATAGACACCGACAATCTTGCCGTTGATGTCTACAAGCTCGCCCTTGTCATTTACGAATTCGATGCTGCAATTCAATCCGATTGAAGCAATGATTCCAAAGATTACTGCCCAAGGTACAAATACGGCACCAAGAACGCCTACTGACAATGGGAAATCAACGACTTCCTTGCCGCCTGCCTTAATAATGATACTTGACATATTCCCCTTGTCTACGATCTCCTTAGCCTTCTTGAAAATAGGATTCTCTGTGAAATCGCGTTCTTCCTTCTCTACTGTGCCGTTTGCTTCCTCGATTGCGAGGATTGCATCTATTACACTGCCGTCTGCAGCCTCAAGAGCGTCCTTAGCTTCCTTGTAGCTTGCTCCTGTTCTGTCCTTAACAAGTTCAATCTTCTCTAATGTAATTTCCATATCTTGTCCTCCTTATCATGTTAATGATTAAGTTAATTGATAATTGTCGTGCTTATTATCAAGTTAATTCCATGTCGGATTCGAGCACCTTGACGCCCATATGATATTTAATATAGCTTGATAGAATTTCTCTCAATTCCGCTGAAATCTTCGGCTTAAGTGTGAGCTTCTCGAAGCGCTCTATCGGGTTATTCATGAAAAAACCGAGCACTTCAACTATATCAAAATTCGGCTCATAAATCAAATTATTGCCGGCCTCTTTCTCCCTCCTTGCGCAGTCCTCGCAGATAATTCCGCCTGCAGCCACAGAGAAAAGCTTCGCGTCTTTCTTTCCGCAGTTGACGCAGCCCGAAAGTTCCGGCATTATGCCCTGCACCCTGAGCGACTGCACGATAAACGCATAAAGTAGCGTATCGAAGTCCGATTCTTTTCTTGTAATCGACTCAAAGAACGCGAGCGACATTTCGTAGAGCTTGGCTCTTGCCTGCCCCTCCACAAGTATTGCGTCAAGGTATTCGATGAGCTTCGATGCGACAAGAAATCTATCAAGATCCTCGCCGATTGTATAATAGCTGTGCTTAACCTGCGCGCTGTTGATGCTATAAGAATCGCGACTCTTGTAAAGGTCATACTCCGCATGTGTGAAGGGCCTCAGCGCAAGAGCTGATTTGCCCTTGCTTTTCTCGTTGATTGAGGTTCCCGCACTTATCTTGCCATAGTCTTTAGTAAAAATGACAATCATGCGCCTGTTATTCGCAATTTTCCGTTGTCTGAGAACGATTCCCTCTGTTGTTACGAGCATTATTCATCCTTATATCCGAAATTCCTGATAATTCTGTCGGAATCTCTCCAGTTCTCTTTGACTTTAACATACAAGCTCAGGAAAACCTTAGTGCCGAGAAGATTCTCTATATCCAATCTTGCCGCCTTGCCTACGCCCTTAAGCTTCTTTCCTTCCTTGCCTATAATGATGCCCTTGTGCGATTTCTTCTCGCAATAAATTACAGCACTAATATCCGTAATTCTCTCATGCTCCTCGAAGGATTCAATCTCCACAAAGATTCCGTGAGGCACCTCGTCCTTGAGGTAATTCAGAAGTTTCTCTCTTATAATCTCGCTTACGATGAATCTCTCGGGATGGTCTGTCGCCATATCCTCCGGATAATACATCGGGCCGTCATTCATGTATTTGCTTAATGCCTCGACAAGCTCAGGCACATTTGCCCCTGTCAGCGCCGACGTACCATAAATATCATCGAAAAGCCCCATCGCATCGTATTGATTATACAGTTCAAGATAGGCATCAGGTGTCATAAGGTCCATCTTGTTGATTGCAAGCATCAGCGGCGTACCTTCGATTCCTTCAAGCATTTCCACGAGCATCTTGTCGCCTGAGCCGAAGCCCTTCGTTCCGTCAATAATGAGAAGAATGACATCAACGCCTTTTGCTGTATTTACCGCAGTCTCGTTGATTGCACTTCCGAGCTTGGTGCGTGGCTTATGAATTCCCGGCGTATCAAGGAAAATCATCTGTAGGCCCTCGCCATTTCCGGCTTCGAGGTCAGTATAGATTCCCGTGATTCTGTTTCTTGTGGTCTGAGGCTTGCTCGAGGTTATGGCAATCTTCTCGCCAAGAACGCTGTTAAGCAAAGTTGATTTACCTACATTAGGTCTACCGATTATTCCTATGAATCCCGATTTCATTCATTATCTCCTCTTCACGAGCTCTCATTATCTTCTTCTCGTTATCTTCCATGTGGTCATAGCCAAGAAGATGTAGCACGCTATGAACTGCCAAATATACAAGTTCTCGCTCTATTCCTGTTTCGTATTCCTCGGCTTGCTCGCATGCCTTGTCATAGCAGAGCACAACATCGCCGAGCATTATATTATATTCGTACTCGTCGCTTTCGTCACCTTCGTCGTCTTCGTCGCTTTCGACACTTTCGTCGTCTTCGATTTGCGAGAGTTCTTCAGGCTCAGTTTCTGGTTCAGAAAGCTCTATATTCGAGAGTTCCGCCTTCAAGTCAGCAGCCGATTCAAATTGCGGGAAGGACAGCACATCTGTCACCTTATCTATCCCTCGATATTCGGCATTTATGCTCTTAATTTCTTCCTTATCAACTACTGTAATTCCAAGCTCCAAAGGAAGCGAGCGAGCATCCTCTATTCCAAGCTCCCTCTCAATTGCCAAGCAAGCCGCCTGCTCGATATTCGCCCTTATTCCGGCATCAAGAGACATTCTCTCATCATCATAATAGAACAGCATTTCTCTCACATTCCTCTCTTCTGAAAAGCCCTGATAATTCTCTTAACAAGCTCGTGTCTTACAACATCAAGCTCGGTAAGCTTGCTGATTTCGATTCCCTCAACGCCCTTAAGAATATCGCAGGCCACCTTAAGCCCCGAAGTCTTTCCGGAAGGCAGGTCTATCTGTGTGATATCGCCTGTGATTACCATCTTCGAATTGAAGCCGAGTCGAGTCAGGAACATTTTCATCTGCTCCAAAGTCGTATTCTGAGCCTCGTCGAGAATGATAAAAGCGTTGTCGAGTGTCCGACCTCTCATGTACGCAAGAGGCACAACCTCAACCACTCCTTTTTCTTTGAGCTTGGCTGCGGCCTCCGTGCCCATAATGTCATACATCGCATCATATAAAGGTCTGAGGTACGGATCTACCTTCTCCTGCATATCTCCCGGAAGGAAGCCGAGCCTCTCTCCTGCTTCAACTGCTGGCCTTGTAAGTATTATTCGTTCTATCTCGCGATTTTTGTAGGCGGTAACGGCCATTGCGCAGGCAAGATAGGTCTTTCCTGTTCCGGCAGGTCCTATACAGAAAACCATGTCCGAGCGCCTTATCTTGTCTATGTATTCCTTCTGGCCCGCGGTCTTTGGACGAAGAGGCTTGCCCATATAGGTATAGCAAATGATGTCCTTGGTATTCGTCTTCTCGTCGTAGCGCTGGCCGCCGATTTCCATTTCGACAAGGTATTCAAGTCTCTGCCTGTCAAGGCTCGGATTGATTCTGAGAGCTTCAACAAGGCGGGCAATTATTCTTGCCGCAAGTTCTGTATTCTCGCCGCGAATAATCAGTGCATCGTCACGCAGAATTATGCTTGTGCCCGTGCTGTTCTCAATCAGCTTGATATTGTTATCGAGATTTCCAAAGAGTTCCGTCGGCTCTATATCCGGTGGAATAACAAGCCTAAGAGCTTCTGTTCTGTCTTGCATTCAAAAGTTCCTTTCTAACCGCATTAGTCGTCTATATCGCTCAGGAAATCCTTAACGGCCTTGTTTACTGCAGAGCCGTCAGCCTTATCCTTGAGCTCCTTCATAGCTTCTTTCATCAGGGCTCCCATATTCTTCATTCCCTTCTCGATTCCGCTATCCTCTGCAATCTTCTTAACCGAAGCCTTGATATCCTCCATCGACATTTCCTCAGGCAGATATGCCTTGAGAACTGCAATCTCGTTCTCGTAAGCTTCAATCAGGTCATCCCTTCCTGCCTTTGCGAAATCCGCAAGCGCATCGGTACGCATCTTCACCTGCTTCTTGATAATCGAAACGATCTCCTTGTCGTCTTCGATGGTCTTCTGCTGGTCAACCTCATGCTGCTTGATTGCTGCTCTTACAAGGTTAACAGTCTCCTTTCTGGTCTGCTCACCCTTCTTCATAGCATCCTTATAATCTTCCATAAGTTGTTCTTTAAGTCCCATAATAATCCTCCTGCTATTATATAAAATCGTAGTCTCCTGTGAATCTTACATTTGGCTTAATTATATCATATTGTATGTGTATATAGGCAAAGAGTTTGATGTCTATATAAGCCCCTATACATGCGAAATGCGAACCAGCAAGTGGTTCGCATCTAATAATTTGTATTCGCAATTAGTACTTTCTAGCCTTCTTTCTAGCAGCTTCTGACTTCTTCTTGCGTCTTACGCTTGGCTTCTCATAATGCTCTCTCTTACGGAGCTCAGCCATAACGCCATCTCTTGCGCATGATCTCTTAAATCTCTTAAGAGCGCTCTCGAGGCTTTCGTTCTCTCTAACAACTACCTGTGCCATATTCTATCTCACCTCCGTCCGTGTTTTAATAGCAATGGAACAGTTCGTCCATAACGATGGAATTATACCATTGCACTTATTCTTATTGCAAGAAAATTTATTGAATTCTTGTGTTTTTTCTCCGAAAAATCAATCTTGCAATCATTCAAAAACTCATTCAAGAATTCATTCTGGAACCCATTCTGAAACCCATTCAGGAACTCGTTCAAGAGCCGTTTCTTAGAAAAGATAATTCACTATGTCGCCAGCCATCATTTTGCGCTTGGAATCCGCATCGTTTCCGAATTTCTCGGCGGCTCTTCCGTGAATCATGGTTCCGTAAAGCAGGCTGTTATTAAGCGTATTGCCCTGCGCGATAAGCGAGGCGATTACTCCTGCGAGTACGTCTCCCGAGCCTGCTGTTGCAAGTCCAGAATTGCCTACAGTATTAAGAAGCAACTTCTGCGCACCCTTGTTATTTATAAGAGAAATGACTGTTGTGTCTGCCTTAACTATCATGCTGAGGCCGAATTTCTCTGTGAATTTCTTTGCAAAACCGATGCGGTTCTTCGCGATGATATTGATGTCCTCGTTGCAGAGCCTTGCCATTTCGCCAAGATGTGGTGTAAGAACGCAAGGACAAGAGCGCTTCCTTAAGGCCTTGAGGTTCTTCGAAATGATATTGATAGCTCCTGCATCAAATACGGCAGGCTTCTTCTCTGCGAGAATCTGCTTAACAAGCAGCCTTCCTGTAGCATCCTCCGAAAGTCCCGGGCCAATCAGCACGACATCGACACCCTTTGTGAATTCCGACATAGCACCGACAACATCGTCGCTTTTATATGGTACTGCAACTGCCTCTGGAATCGAAACATTGAAAAAGCCTATATATTTGCTTGGGCAGAAAATCTTAACAAGACCGCAGCCTGCTCTGTATGCAGCCTTAGCCGCAAGCATACTCGCGCCGAGCATTCCGCTTGTGCTTACGATGATTCCAACCGTTCCGTAAGTGCCCTTGTGCGATTGCTCGAGTCTTGGCGTCAGCGCCTTCTCGTAGGTTGAATCGAAATATTTGTCGTTGCAGATGAAGAGCTTATCTTCAATCGAGCGATAGCCGGATTCAATCAGGCCTATGTCGACAAGTTCAATCTGTCCACAGCATTTAGGGCCGGCATCGAAGAACATTCCAGTCTTGTGGTTGCCGAAGCATATTGTCATGTCCGCCTTGAAGCAGGCATCCATCTCCTGTCCGCTTGTGGAATTAAGTCCTGACGGAATATCTAAGGCAATCTTGTATGCGTTCTTGGAGTTCAGATATTCAACGAACTTCACATAATTATATCCGAGCCTTTTGTTGAGGCCTATTCCGAAGATCGCATCTACGATTACATCATAGGAAGCCGAGAGTAGGCTTCGGTCAGCTGTTCCGTTGATTCCTCCGATAATAAGCTCAGGATAAGCCTTCGAAAGAATGGACAGCTGGCGCATAAATTCATCGCCTACCTTGTCTATTTCGCCGATAAAAAACACGCTGACGTTATATCTTAAGTGCATCAGCCATCTTGCAAGAGCAAGGCCGTCTCCGCCGTTGTTTCCGGCTCCGCAGACGATAAGCAGCTTAGTGGACTTGTCGCTGAATTTCTCAGATATAATGTCCGCTGCTCCCTTTGCCGCGTTCTCCATCAGCACAGAGCTTGGGATTCCCATGCTCATCGTGTACTTGTCCATGTATTGCATAGCTTTGCCGGTTAATGCATACATACTCTCACCTCTTAGTTCTCTTGATTGTTTCTTAGTTGTTCTTGCTATTTATTAACTATTCTCTGAGTTGCTATCAGATGTGTCGCCGTAAATTTTCTTATAGCTTGAGGATATTGCCTTAGCGATAGCCTTTGCATTTGCATTAAGGTTATTGTCGAACAGCTTATTGTCCTTCTCGCTACTTGTAAAACCAACTTCTACAAGGCAGGACGGCATCGTAGGCACGCTGTTCTCGAGATAATCGTCACTTGAATCGCTAAGTGTTCCGGCACTTACTGTCCTCTCTTGGAAGCCTTGCTTAACAAGAGCATTCATTATTCTCGTTCCAAGCAGCCTTGAATTTGCATTATCGTCTGATGGAATCCAGACCTCTACGCCGTCACCCTCGCTCGCTTGGTTCCTGTGAATTGATACGAAGATCTCAGCACCCCAATCGTTTGCTATTTGGCCTCTTTGGGATCTTTCGACATCCTTGTCCTTGGTCCTTGACATTTCCACGGAATAGCCGAGAGCCTTAAGTTCTTTTCTAACCTTAAGAGCAAGCTTAAGTGTGTCGTCCTTCTCAAGTCTTCCGTTCGCATCAGTTCCGCCATCTACACCGCCATGGCCCGGGTCTATGAAAATACGGCCAGCACTTGCAGTTGCCTGCTTCTGCTCTTTGTCATCAGAAGATGATGAAGATACGCATCTAACAAGCGCGACCACGCAGAATATAAGCAGAGCAAGCAATATAGCCACAGCCACGCATCTTCTTATTAGAATTTTGCGGCGGTATTTCTGCTTCTTCTCCTTGAGAAGTATTTCGCGTATTTCGTCATCTGTATAATAATGCTGCATTTTCCCTATAACAAAACTACTTCTTGCAAGTCTTCAGTCTTCTCTTTAATCTTCTCGAGCACATCCTGCTCCGCAAAAGCGCAGACGTATTTAGCCTTCCTAAGAGCATCATAGGAATGTCCTTCTCTGCCATTGCTTCCGTCAATTGTGATAATATCGATATTGCTGCAGAGATTGCGGAATTGATCGATCATAAATATGTTCTTATTATTTGGATAGCAAAGAATCAAATTGTAATTCTTGCCGCTAATCAGAAGCTTGCGAAGAAGCCCCATCATCGGTGGAATTCCCATTCCTTCGGCAACAAGTGTTACATTATCCGGAATCGCTTCTATATCGAAGCCCGCTCCGACACCTGTTTCAATAACAACATTCTCTCCAATCTTCAATTCCGAAAGGGATTTCTTGCTATCCGTATCAATATCAAATACGAGTATGAATCTGTCGCTATCATATTCAGTGACAGGAATTCTTATATTCTCTCCTTCATGGTGAACAACTGCATATTGTCCAGGCGCCGTGAATTGCGCATTCTCACTCATAAAGGTCATCTTATATACTGTTTCGGTTAAATTCTTACTTTCTATTATTCTGCTGATGGCAAATTCCATCTTACACTTCCTTTTCCGTTAACTATTCTGTTTCAACTGTTGTTTCTGCTGTCTGATCTTCTTC
>CAVIGM010000018.1:25726-28740 GCA_963642455.1 Anaerovoracaceae bacterium
GTTGCTGTCAGAGCCTCTTCTGCCGTTTCTTCCAAAACAAAGTCCTCTGCTGTTGCGCTTTCCGGTGCCTCCGTTGCTGTCTCGGGCTCTGCTGGCGCTTCCGTCACTACAGGCGCTGTGGTTTTGTCGATATCTACAACATAAGTGTCGAGAATCTTGTCGTGCCAAGCTCTGTTCTTCTTATCTATGAGAACCCAAATATAGCCAAGGCAGAAGCATATAGCCGATGCGTGCTTAACGACAAGCTCTCTAAGGAGCATCCACCAAATGCCTACAGGCTGACCGTCTGTATTTCTTACAACCTTCATGCCAAGTATTGCCTTGCCAATGGATTGTGATCTTGCAAAGAAAATTATTTCGACAACAAGATACGCAAGCAGCATAAGTGTGCAAATCACAGTCAGCACAACCGCCCGAGCTATTACATAATCATTGTTGGCGTATACGTTATACGAGTTGTAACCATTATAGTAATCTGAAGCAGCGCTAAGCATTGCTACTTCGACTAACCATATCGAACCCAGAATTATAGGAAGAGCTTGGTCTATTGCAAAAGCAGCAAGTCTTCTTCCCGGTGTTGTCAGCTTCATGATAATCTTACGAGACATAATATCCCTCCATTCCTACATACATATTCAGTTAATATTATACAATAAGTATACTTTAATGTCCAAAAAATTCGGAGGGCCAATGTGTTGACTCTCCGAATTTTATGTGAGATTTCTTATGAAAGATGTATAGATGATGTTAATGATGTTAATGATGTTAAAGGTCTATTCCTCTTCGTGAGGCTCGAAATTAGCGATTTCAGGTGGAAGCTCAAGGCCCTTCTTTGTGTAATAATCAACGAGTGCAGCCTTGATAGCATCCTCTGCAAGTACTGAGCAGTGAATTTTTCTTGCTGGAAGTCCGTCAAGAGCTTCAACTACCGCCTTGTTGCTAAGCTCGAGAGCTTCCTTGATGGACTTGCCCTTGATGAGCTCTGTAGCCATTGAGCTTGTTGCGATTGCAGAGCCGCAACCGAAAGTCTTGAATTTACAATCAGTGATAATGTCATTATCAATCTTCAGATACATCTTCATGATGTCTCCGCAAGTTGCGTTTCCTACTTCGCCGACTCCGTCTGCGTCTTCGATTACTCCAACATTCCTTGGATTCTCAAAGTGATCCATTACTTTCTCTGAATATAAAGCCATTGTTATTTCCTCCTATTTATTAATTAAATGCAGTGCTCTCTTTCACCTGTCTGAAGCTCTTCCCAGAAAGGTGACAGTTCTCTGTAATGTGCAACAACCTCGTGTACTTTCTCGATAATATAGTCGACCTGCTCCTCGGTGTTCTCCTCATTCAAGCTGAATCTGAGTGAGCCGTGAGCTGCCTCAACAGGAACTCCCATTCCAAGAAGCACATGGCTTGGGTCAAGGCTCTCACTTGTGCAAGCCGAACCTGACGAGCAAGCGATTCCTGCAAGGTCTAACGCAAGAAGAAGCGACTCACCTTCAACTCCCTCGAAGGAATAATTAACATTTCCTGGAAGCCTTTTTACCCTATCTCCGTTAAGCTTGGAGTGCTCAATATCCGAAAGTCCGTCAATCAGTCTGTCTCTGAGAGCGATAACCTTCTTGTTGTTCTCCTCCATCTTGTCGCAGCCTTCCTTGAGAGCTACTGCAAAAGCCATATCTCCTGGTACGTTGCAAGTGCCGGCACGTTTGCCACGCTCCTGTGCTCCGCCCTCGATTACATTTACAAGCTTAATTCCGTTTCTTGCATACAGAACTCCGACACCCTTAGGGCCGTGGAATTTGTGGCCTGACATGGAGAGCATATCGATATTCATAGCCTGAACATCAATTGGAAGGTGTGCTGCAGCCTGAACGGCGTCTGTATGGAAAAGTATTTTTCTCTCCTTGCAAAGTGCGCCTATCTCGGCGATTGGCTGAATTGCGCCCATTTCGTTATTTGCGAACATAATCGAAACAAGTGCAGTATCGTCTCTCATTGCGTTCTTAACTTTCTCAACATCGACGATGCCGTTGCTCTCAGGTGCAAGGTATGTTACCTCGAAGCCTTCATTCTCGAGCTTTCTCATCGTGTGGAGAATAGCATGGTGCTCGATATTCAATGTAATCAGATGCTTCTTGCCCTTTGCCACCTGTCCGCGAGCTGCGGAAAGCAGTGCCTGGTTGTCAGCCTCTGAGCCGCCTGATGTGAAATAAATCTCGTTAGGCCTAGCTGCATTGATGCACTTTGCTACTATCTCTCTTGCCTCGTCGAGCTTCTCCTGTGCAATCTGACCGTCCGTGTGAAGACTGTTAGGATTGCCGTTGTAGTTCTTGAGACAATCAATAAATGTGTTAAGCGCTGTCTCGCTCATATAAGTCGTTGCCGCATTATCTGCATATACCTTCATTCCTTCTCCTCCTATAAATTACTCCAATTAGGATTATTGCATTATGAATTGCGTTACGAGTTGCATTCATCGCACCAGTTGCCGAGTATCTTCTTTCGGTTGCCATCAAGCACATCCTGCAAGCTGATTTGCGAAAGATATTCATCAATCGTTCTATCAAGCCCAAGCCAGATTGGCAGTGTCATGCAGCTTGCCGCCTTCTCGCAGCTGTAGTCCTTATTCTTCATGCATTCTACAGGTGCAAGGCTTCCTTCGGTTAGATTCAAAATCTCCGAAATGCTGTATTCTTCGGGCTTTCTCGCAAGTCTGTAGCCGCCGTTCTTGCCTCTTAGGCTCGAAAGGAAGCCGCCCTTGTTGAGAATTGAAACAACACTCTCAAGATACTTCATGGAGAGCATTTGGCGCTCTGCAATATCCGCAAGCGATATGTAATCATCGCCTTGGTTCTTAGCCAAATCTATCATTACTATCAGGGCGTAGCGGCCCTTTGTTGATACCATCATAGATCTGTTCTCCTTTCTGGGTAAATCCTACCTCACAAGTAGGAAATTGTCAACCATGCTTCAAATAAAATCCAAAATAGCGAGGCAAAGCTTGCTTGAAG
>CAVIGM010000019.1:0-28420 GCA_963642455.1 Anaerovoracaceae bacterium
TACCAATGTTGATATGTGGCTTGGTTCTTTCGTATTTCTGCTTAGCCATTTGTCTTTCTCCTTATTAATAATGTTAGTTTAATAAATATAGTTTGTTTAAGTTGTTTAAGTTGTTTGAGCTATTTAACGAGCTTCTCCTTGATGCTCTCAGGAAGCTTGTCAAAGTGGTCGAACTGCATTACGTATACGCCTCTACCCTGAGTCTTTGAACGCAGGTCAGTTGCATATCCGAACATCTCGGACAGAGGAACGAAGCCTCTTACGACTGCAGCTCCATTGTTGATATCCGAACCTTCGATTCTTCCTCTTCTTGAACTGATATCTCCAATGATGTCACCCATATTGTTCTCAGGAACCGTTACCTCTACCTTGAAGATAGGCTCGAGGAGTACCGGCTTAGCCTTCTTGCAAGCCTCTCTGAATCCCATTGTGGCTGCAATCTTGAATGCCATTTCGGATGAGTCAACCTCGTGGTAGGAACCATCATATAACTCGATTCCAAGGTCAACTACCTGATATCCGGCAACAGGTCCATTCTGCATTGCCTCGATGAAGCCCTCTTCAATCTTAGGAATATATTCCTTAGGAATAGCTCCGCCGACAATTGAGTTCTTGAATTCGAAGCCTGCGCCAGCCTCTCTTGGGTACATTCTGAAGCGAACGTGTCCGTATTGACCGGAACCACCGGACTGTTTCTTGTGCTTGTAGTCCTCGTCCACTTCGCATGTAATGGTCTCCTTGTATGAAACCTGTGGCTTGCCGACATTAGCCTCAACCTTGAATTCACGCAGAAGTCTGTCTACGATAATCTCAAGGTGGAGCTCACCCATTCCAGCGATGATAGTCTGTCCTGTCTCAGGGTTAGTATAGGTTCTGAATGTTGGATCCTCTTCTGCCAGCTTAGCGAGAGCTGCACCCATCTTCTCCTGACCAATCTTGGTCTTAGGCTCGATGGCGATCTCGATTACAGGCTCTGGGAATTCCATTGATTCAAGAATAATCGGATGATCCTCATCGCAAAGCGTATCTCCTGTAGTTGTCTGCTTGAGACCTACGGCAGCCGCGATGTCACCTGAGTAAACCATATCGATTTCGTCACGGTGATTAGCGTGCATCTGAAGAATTCTTCCGATTCTCTCCTTCTTGCCCTTTGTTGCATTGAGTACATAAGAGCCACTTTGAAGTGTTCCAGAATATACTCTGAAGAATGCGAGCTTACCTACGTAAGGGTCAGCCATAATCTTGAATGCAAGTGCTGAGAAAGGCTCCTTGTCGCTTGATGGTCTTGCCTCTTCTTCCTCTGTATCTGGGTTAATTCCCTTGATAGCAGGGATGTCTGTAGGTGCTGGCATATAGTCAACAACTCCGTCAAGCATCAGCTGAACGCCCTTGTTCTTGTATGCAGAGCCGCAGAATACAGGATACATTTCGCCCTTGATTGTCTGCTCTCTGATAACCTTCTTGATCTCCTCGTTGGTAATTTCTTCACCCTCAAGGTATCTCATCATCAGCTCTTCATCGCATTCAGATACTGACTCAACAAGCTTGTCTCTCCAAGCCTCAGCGTCAGCTCTCATATTCTCCGGAATATCCTGCTCCTCATATTCTTTGCCGAGGTCATCCAAATAGATCTCAGCCTTCATCTTAATGAGGTCAATGATTCCAACGAAATCATTCTCAGAACCGATTGGAAGCTGCACAGGAACTGCATTTGCCTTAAGTCTGTCGTGAATCATATCAACAACACGATAGAAGTTGGCACCGAGAATATCCATCTTGTTAATGAAAATCATTCTTGGGACATTATATTTCTCGGCCTGTCTCCATACCGTCTCAGACTGTGGCTCAACGCCGCCCTTTGCACAGAGTACCATTACGGCTCCGTCCAGTACACGAAGTGATCTTTCTACCTCAACGGTGAAGTCAACGTGTCCCGGAGTGTCAATAATATTGATTCTTGTGTCTTTCCACTGAGCAGTAGTAGCGGCTGAAGTAATGGTAATTCCGCGTTCCTGTTCCTGCTCCATCCAGTCCATTGTTGCTGAACCTTCGTGGGTCTCACCAATCTTGTGAGTCTTTCCTGTATAGAAAAGTATTCTCTCTGTAGTGGTGGTCTTGCCGGCATCGATGTGAGCCATGATACCGATGTTTCTTGTCTTCTCCAGTGAAAAACTTCTTCCCATTATTTCCTCCTTCCTACTTCTCTATAGTCTTCTCTATCAGCATGTATCACCTGCTGATTAGAATCTGAAGTGTGCGAACGCCTTGTTAGCTTCTGCCATCTTATGAGTATCTTCCTTCTTCTTTACAGATGCTCCAGTGTTGTTAGCAGCGTCCATGAGTTCCTTAGCAAGTCTCTCAGCCATAGTTCTCTCTCCTCTTGCTCTTGTGTACTTAGTGAGCCAACGGATTGCGAGAGTCTGGCGTCTTTCAGGTCTTACTTCGATAGGAACCTGGTAGTTCGCACCACCAATTCTTCTTGCTTTAACTTCTAATACAGGCATGATATTGTTCATAGCCTCGTCGAATACTTCCAACGGTTCTTTGCCAGTCTGTGCCTTAATCATATCGAATGCATCATATACGATCTTCTGAGCAACGCCCTTCTTACCGTCGAGCATGATGCTGTTGATTAACTTAGCAAGGACTACGCTACCGTATACTGGATCTGGAAGTACTTCTCTCTTTGGTACATTACCTTTTCTAGGCACTTCTCTTCCCTCCTTGATTTCAGTCGGTACTCGTTAACACTTTCGTGAAATTCTTCAGGTGGAAAAAAATTGTTCCATCTTACTCCCGGAAGTGTTCCCGTGGCGCTCTCTATATATTCAGAGAATGCCTCTAACCGATTTCTTTAGTTATACTATTTCTTCTTAGGTCTCTTTGCTCCATACTTGGAACGAGCCTGGCCACGGTTTGCAACACCAGCTGCATCGAGTGTTCCTCTTACGATGTGATATCTTACACCTGGGAGGTCCTTAACTCTTCCGCCTCTTACAAGAACAACGCTGTGCTCCTGAAGATTGTGTCCAATTCCTGGGATGTAAGCTGTAACTTCCATTCCGTTAGTCAGACGTACCCTTGCTACTTTTCTCAGAGCTGAGTTAGGCTTCTTAGGAGTAACAGTCTTAACTGCTACGCATACTCCTCTCTTCTGAGGGGAATTAACGTTGGTAAGAGTCTTCTTAAGTGTGTTCATGTTCTTACCAAGTGCAGGAGCTGTTGACTTCTTTACAGCGCTTGTTCTACCCTGACGTACTAATTGGTTAATTGTAGGCATTATAATCTCCTTTCCTCTAAAATTATTATCAAGAAGTCCGCAGGCCGACCTAAATCAGCCCGCGAACGGTCTCGAACTGTTTAATTATAGTGATAAAAGCTTGATTTGTCAACGAAAACTACTCAACAAGGCTTGGGTCGAAGCCAGTATCTTCAGCCTCTACAGCCTTCTCCTTGTCCGATGAGTCTCCAGCTGCACGATTCTCAGCTTCTTTAGCCAGCATAGCGATATATTCATCGACATTGTCGTATGATGGCTGCTCTTCACCATTCATAAGGTCTTCGTTCTCACCATAATCTACTTGGATGTCGCTATATCTTCTCATACCAGTGCCGGCAGGGATAAGCTTACCAATCATTACATTCTCCTTGAGACCTTCAAGTCTGTCAATTTTGCCCTTAACAGATGCATCTGTGAGAACCTTGATTGTCTCCTGGAAGGATGCTGCTGAGAGGAAGCTGCTTGTTGCAAGCGCTGCCTTAGCGATACCGAGAAGCTGTCTTGTGCACTCTGCAGGCTCGCCGCCCTCAGCAACTGCGATTTCGTTAGCTTCATCAATTTCGTTCTTGGTGTACTGTCCGCCTGGGATAAGTGATGTATCTCCTGGCTTATCAACCTTGTACTTGTTGAGCATCTGGCTGACGATTACTTCGATGTGCTTATCGTTAATGTCTACACCCTGAGTCTTATATACTCTCTGTACTTCCTTAAGAAGATACTGGTAAACGCCTTCAACACCGACAATTCTCATGATGTCATGTGGATCCAAAGGTCCCTTAGTAATCTGTCCGCCGGCTTCAACTCTCTGGCCAAGCTCAACGTTGATTCTTGCTCCAAATGGTACAACGTAGGTTCTGTCTCCGCCTTCTTCTCTAACAACAACATTTGTCTTGTTGTCAGGTCTTGGCTCGATTGAAATTACTTCACCATCTGCCTCGCAAATCTCGGCAAGACCCTTAGGCTTACGAGCTTCGAAGAGCTCTTCTACTCTTGGAAGACCCTGCGTGATATCGCTTCCAGCTACACCACCTGTATGGAAGGTTCTCATCGTCAGCTGTGTACCCGGCTCACCGATGGACTGAGCTGCGATGATACCTACGGCCTCGCCAGGAAGAACCATTTTGCCTGTTGCAAGATTCTTACCGTAGCACTTAGCGCATACACCTCTCTTGCACTTGCAGTTCATTACGGATCTAACCTTAACGCTCTTGACACCAGCAGCCTCAATAGCCTCAGCCATATCATCTGTAATGTATTCGCCGTTGGCAACCATTACCTCGCCAGTCATAGGATTGATTACGTCCTCAGTAACGAATCTTCCTGCGATTCTCTGGTAGAGCTTCTCGATTTCTTCCTTGCCGTCCATGAATGCAGCAAATTCGATTCCTTCTGTTGAACCGCAATCCTCTTCATTGACGATGGTGCTGTGCGAAACGTCTACAAGTCTTCTTGTCAGATAACCTGAGTCGGCTGTTCTAAGCGCTGTATCGGCAAGTCCCTTACGAGCACCGTTTGATGAAATGAAGTATTCGAGTATGGACAGACCTTCACGGAAGTTAGCCTTGATAGGAATCTCTACCGTGTGACCTGTTGCGTTAGCCATCAGTCCACGCATACCGCCGACCTGGCTAATCTGTGACTTGTTACCACGGGCTCCGGAATTAGCCATGATATACAGGTTGTTCATAGTACCGAGGTTCTCCATAAGAGCGTCGGCAACTGTATCTGTGGCTTTCTTCCATGTCTTGATAACAGCTTCGTATCTTTCTTTGTCGCTCATCAGACCGCGTCTGTAAGCGTTCTCGAATTTATCTACTTCCTTCTCGGCTGCAGCAACGATTGTGTACTTCTCTTCTGGAATTTCCATATCGGAAATACTGATTGTTGTTGCCGAAATTGTTGAATAGTGGTAACCGATGCTCTTAATGTAGTCAAGCATAAGAACGGTATCTGTGTTGCCGTGTGCCTTGAAGCACTTACCGATAATTCGACCAAGAGCCTTCTTATCGCAAAGGAAGTCTACTTCGAGTGAGTATGGGTCCTCTTCTCTATTTACGAAACCGATGTCCTGTGGCAGGCCTTGGTTGAAGATAAATCTTCCGACTGTCGACTCAACGAGCTTGCCTCTATCTCCAGGGAAGGCGTATCTACGAACCTTTACTTTTGCATGAATTCCAACGACTCCTGCCTGGTAAGCCATAATCATCTCGTCATAGTCCGCGAAGCACTTGCCGTCACCTACTTCTGCAGGGAGGTTACGCTCTACGCTGCCTGGATGTGTAAGATAATAGCTTCCCAGAATCATGTCCTGAGTTGGAATTGTAATAGGCGAACCATCCTTAGGTGCCAGAATATTATTAACTGACAGCATAAGGAATCTTGCCTCAGCCTGTGCCTCAACCGAAAGTGGTACGTGAACAGCCATCTGGTCTCCGTCGAAGTCGGCGTTGAAGGCTGTACATACGAGTGGATGCAGCTTGATAGCCTTACCTTCAACAAGCACTGGCTCGAACGCCTGGATACCAAGTCTGTGCAGTGTCGGAGCACGGTTAAGAAGTACAGGGTGATCCTTAATTACATAATCGAGCACATCCCATACTGCAGGCTCGGCTCTTTCTACCATGGTTCTTGCGTTCTTAGCGTTATGCGCAAGTCCTCTTTCGGCAAGCTCCTTCATGATGAAAGGCTTGAAGAGCTCAAGTGCCATGCTCTTAGGAAGTCCGCACTGGTAGAACTTAAGCTCAGGTCCTACAACGATTACTGAACGGCCTGAGAAGTCAACTCTCTTACCGAGCAGATTCTGACGGAAACGTCCCTGCTTACCCTTCAGCATATCCGAAAGCGACTTAAGCTTTCTTCCAGCAGCTCCTGTTACGGATTTGCCTCTTCTTCCGTTGTTAATAAGAGCATCTACTGCCTCCTGGAGCATTCTCTTCTCATTTCTGATGATGATGTCTGGTGCTCCTGCAGCGTCTAACTTCTTAAGTCTGTTATTTCTGTAAATTACTCTTCTGTACAAATCGTTAAGGTCAGATGTTGCGAATCTGCCTCCGTCGAGCTGTACCATAGGTCTCAGATCCGGTGGAATTACAGGAATTACCTCAAGGATCATGCTCTGTGGCTTAACGCCTGACTGCTTGAAAGCATCTACAAGCTCGAGTGTCTTAAGAAGACGAATGCGCTTCTGTACTGATGCCTTAACGAGCTGCTCTCTGATTTCCTCTGAGAGCTTGTCGACATCTATGTCCTCGAGCAGCTGCTTAATTGCCTCTGCGCCCATTGCAGCCTTGAAGTTCTTTCCATAAATCTCGCAAGCTTCGATATATTCCTCTTCTGTAAGAAGCTGCTTATACTGAAGTGCTGTTGCACCTGGATCGAGTACGATATATGCGCCGAAGTATATAACCTTCTCAAGATTCTTGATTGATATATCGAGAATCAGCGCGATTCTTGATGGGCTGCCCTTGAAGTACCAAATGTGCGAAACAGGGGATACGAGCTTGATGTGTCCCATCCTCTCTCTTCTAACTTTTGACTTGGTTACTTCTACTCCGCAATATGGGCAGACAAGATTCTTATAGTGAATCTTATTGTATTTGCCGCATCCGCATACCCAGTCCTTAGTAGGTCCAAAGATTCTCTCGCAGAAAAGTCCGTCGAATTCAGGCTTGAGAGATCTGTAATTGATTGTCTCAGGCTTAGTTACCTCACCATGTGACCATTCAAGCATTGTTTCTGTTGAAGCCAGCTTAATCTGCAAGGACTCAATATTTCTCAAATCGTAGTTATTATCTATATTCATTCTTATGTCCTCCCTTCAGATTAGTCTTCTATAGAAAAAATGTCGAAATCTGGGTCAAAATCTTCTTCGGCTTCTTCAAGGCCTTCGAGGTTCGAAAGGTCCTCTTCATCGACATCATCGATGGAACCGATTGCTCCGCCGTAGTTGTTCTCAATCTCGGCATATTCTCTTTCGCGCTCTGCTCTTCTGTCATTGTCGCTGATCATTCTGTCGTATGTAAGAGCACCGTCATATTCGGATGTCTCTCTAATCTTGATTTCCTGATCATCGTCAGTCATTGTTCTGATATCAAGAGCAAGTGCCTGAAGTTCCTTGATGAGTACCTTGAATGCCTCTGGAATACCTGGCTTAGGAATATTTACACCGTTGATAATTGCCTCGTAGGTCTTAGTTCTTCCGATAATATCGTCGGACTTAACGGTGAGAATCTCCTGAAGTGTATAAGCTGCGCCATAAGCCTCAAGAGCCCATACTTCCATTTCTCCGAATCTCTGTCCTCCGAACTGAGCCTTACCACCAAGTGGCTGCTGAGTTACGAGTGAGTAAGGTCCGGTTGATCTTGCGTGAATCTTATCATCTACAAGGTGGTGGAGCTTGAGCATATACATGTATCCTACGGTTACAGGATTATCGAAGAATTCTCCAGTTCTACCGTCACGAAGTCTAAGCTTACCTGTCTTAGGATATCCGCATTCGTCAAGAAGATTTATTACGTCCTTCTCGCTTGCTCCATCAAATACAGGTGTCGAAATATACCAGCCCTTCTTCTTTGCAGCAAGACCGAGGTGAACCTCGAGTACCTGTCCAACGTTCATACGGGAAGGTACACCAAGTGGGTTAAGCATTACCTGCAGGCATTCACCATTCTCTAAGAATGGCATATCCTCCTGAGGAAGAATTCTCGAAATTACACCCTTGTTACCGTGGCGTCCTGCCATCTTGTCGCCGACGTTGATTTTTCTCTTGTTAGCAACATATACGTGAACAACTTTATTTACACCAGGTGAAAGCTCGTTGCTGTTGCTTCTGTCAAAGACTCTTACGTCTATTACAACGCCCTCTTCTCCGTGTGGAAGTCTGAGTGACGAATCTCTAACCTCTTTGGATTTCTCGCCAAAGATAGCGCGGAGCATTCTTGTCTCAGGAGTGAGGTCAGTCTCGCTCTTAGGTGTAAGCTTACCAACAAGAATATCTGTTGAATGAACCTCAGCACCAACTCTGATAATTCCGTCCTCGTCGAGTTCCTTAAGTGCGTTCTCGCCGACATTAGGAATGTCTCTTGTGATTTCTTCAGGTCCAAGCTTAGTATCTCTTGACTCGCATTCGTGCTTCTCGATGTGAAGTGATGTGAGTACGTCGTCCATAAGAAGTCTCTCGTTGAGGATGATAGCGTCCTCGTAGTTGTAGCCTTCCCATGTCATGAATCCGATGAGCAGATTCTTTCCAAGTGAAATTTCTCCAAGGTTAGTTGATGGACCGTCAGCTACTACCTCGCCAGCCTCGATATGCTCGCCAAAGGAAACGATAGGTCTCTGGTTGATGCAAGTGCCCTGGTTGGAACGCTTGAATTTGAGCATTTTGTAGGTGTCAATTTCGCCGTTGTCGTCTCTTCTGATCTTGACACTTGTTCCGTCTACGAATTCAACGATACCTGAATTCTTCGCAAGAACAACTGCGCCCGAGTCACAAGCAGCCTTGTATTCGATACCTGTGCCGACAATAGGTGCCTCTGTTACAAGAAGAGGAACCGCCTGTCTCTGCATGTTCGAACCCATCAGAGCTCTGTTCGCGTCATCGTTCTCAAGGAAAGGAATCATGGCTGTCGCAACAGATACTACCTGCTTAGGTGAAACGTCCATGTAGTCTACTTCTGTCTTTGGAACGAGGGTGATTTCGCCCTTAACGCCTCTTACAGCGACCTTGTTATTTACAAAATGTCCCTCTGCATCAAGTGGCTCGTTCGCCTGAGCAACTATCATGAGTTCCTCGTCGGTAGCCGAAAGGTATTCTACTTCCTTGGTTACGATGCCTGTAGCCTTGTCGACCTTACGATAAGGTGTCTCGATAAAGCCATATTCGTTGATGATGCCGTATGTTGTAAGAGAACCGATAAGTCCGATGTTAGGACCTTCAGGTGTCTCGATAGGGCACATTCTTCCGTAGTGTGAATAGTGTACGTCTCTTACCTCGAATCCAGCTCTTTCTCTCGAAAGACCTCCAGGTCCGAGTGCGGAAATTCTTCTCTTGTGTGTAAGCTCAGCAAGAGGATTGTTCTGATCCATGAACTGCGAGAGCTGTGAACTTCCGAAGAATTCCTTGATTGCAGCTGTTACAGGACGAATGTTGATGAGGTCCTTAGGCGAGGAATTCTCAGTTGTCATTCTCTCCCTGATGGTTTTCTCCATTCTTGCAAAACCGATTCTGCACTGGTTCTGCAGGAGCTCTCCTACTGTCTTAAGTCTTCTGTTGCCAAGGTGGTCGATATCGTCAATATCGCCGATGCCGTGGTTGAGGTTAAGAATGTAGCTTACAGATGCAATGATATCCTCGAGGATAATGTTCTTAGGTGAAAGTTCCTTCTTGCGCTCTGCGATTCCGAGTCTAATCTTGTCCTCGTCACCAGCTGCCTCAACAAGGATCTCCTTGAGAACAGGATAATATACCTTCTCGGACAATCTATATACAGAAAGGTCGAAGTCTACGTACTTGCTTGGATCAACGAAGTTGTTGCCGACAACTTTTACAATGCTGTCGTCCTCGTCTGCCTTTGCATAGCAAAGTACCGAAACAACACCTGCGTCCTCGATTTCCATAGCCAATTCCTTCGAAATCTTCTGTCCTTTCTCAGCAAGAGTATCTCCGGTATTTGGATCAAAGACATCCTCTGCGACGATAGTGTCAGCGATTCTGTCATGGATTCCGAGCTTCTTGTTATATTTGAATCTGCCAACCCTTGCAAGATCATATCTTCTCGGATCAAAGAGAAGTGTCTCGAGCATTGACCTTGCGCTATCTGTTGTTGGAAGATCTCCAGGTCTTAATCTCTTATAGAGTTCCTTGAGGCCGCCCTCTGTATTCTTGGTGGTATCCTTCTCTAAGGTCTTGAGAAGTCTATCATCTTCTCCAAGAACGCTTATGATGTCCTCGTTGGTCTCTAATCCAAGTGCTCTAAGAAATGCAGTGATAGGCATTTTTCTTGCCTTGTCGACCTTAACATAAATTGCTTCCTGAGAATCTGTCTCGTATTCAATCCATGCTCCTCTGTTAGGAATGATTTGCGCAGTATAGAGCTTTCTGTTCGACTTATCAATGCTTACATCAAAATAAGCGCTCGGCGATCTGAGCATCTGTGTTACGATGGTTCTTTCGGCGCCGTTGTAGACAAAAGTTCCCTTCTCTGTCATGAGAGGGAAATCGCCCATGAACACCTCAGACTCTTTGATTTCGCCGGTCTCTTTGTTGATCAGACGAGCCTTAACCTTAAGAGGAACCGCATAAGTTGCCTCTCTGTCCTTGCACTCCTCTTGATCATACTTGATTCCGTCCATGTCAAAGACATAGTCTACAAATTCAAGATTGAGATTGTTAGTCGTGTCACGCACAGGTGATACATCTTCGAGAACCTCCTTGAGGCCCTCCTCCATGAACCACTTGTATGACTGTGTCTGAATATCAATGAGGTTAGGCATTTCACATACTTCATTGATCTTTGAGAACGTCATACGTTCTTTTCTTCCGACTTTTTCAGGATGTGGCATTATTTTCTCCTTCTTTATGTTTGCTATTAGATGCAAATTTGCTGATTTTTCACGAAAAATTCATATAAATCAGGCAAATTGCGGCTTGTCTTTAACGCACGAATTGAGCCCCCTCATTTGAGGGCTCAATTCTCTATTGCGTGGTTCGAACCGATATCGCACGGTCCAATTTGTTAATAAATGTTTCGTTCTGCGCGGAACCCAAGCCGATTGCGAGCGCGCGTACTCGTCGTACGCAAGCGAGCGATTATCGCAGGATGACAACGCAGAATGGAAATTATCGAGGCACGTGCCGAAGAGAATTTTCGTTAGGCTAGGAACCCAAGCCGATTGCGAGCGCGCGTACTCGTCGTACGCAAGCGAGTAATCGGTGCAGGGTGACAACGCATAACGGAAATTACCGCTCTTCCTGTGCCGAAGAGAATTTTCATTCTGCTAGGAATACCAGATAATCGTGAACGCGCGTACTTCTCGTACGCAAGTGAGCGATTATCGCAGGATGACAACGCAGAATGGAAATTATCGAGGCACTAAGCGAGTTCTACTACTGCTCCTGCACCCTCAAGAGCCTCCTTAAGAGCGTTAGCCTCTGCTGCGTCTACGTTCTCCTTAACGTTGCAAGGTGCGGAATCTACGAGCTCCTTAGCTTCCTTAAGTCCGAGTCCTGTTGCTTCTCTTACAGCCTTGATAACCTTAATCTTCTCAGCGCCGATCTCCTTAAGAACTACGTTGAATTCTGTCTTCTCTTCAGCCTCTGCTGCTACGGCACCGCCTGCTGCTGGAGCTGCTACTGCTACTGCGCTTACACCGAACTCTTCCTCAAGAGCCTTTACGAGTTCGTTAATCTCAAGAATGCTCATTTCCTTCAGAGCCTCAATGATTTGATCCTTATTCATTGTTAATTTCTCCTTTTTTTCTATAAATCTTAGTTCAAATTATAATGTTTAAATTGTTGTGGGACTAACCCTGTGTTATGCAAAAGCAATCTTGCTATTGCTACTCTTAGGCTTCCTTCTCGGCGATAGCCTTGAGTGTGAGAGCGAGCTTGGTCATTGGTGACTGGATGCTGCCCATAAATCTTGCGATGAGTTCGTCTCTTGATGGGATTGTTGCGAAGTCCTCGATCTGATTCTTGTCGTATACTACGCCTTCAACTACTCCACCCTTGAAAGCCATCTTCTTGTATTCCTTGATAGCCTTTGAGAGTACTCTTGTGGATGCTGTTGCATCCTCTGTGCAAAATGCAAGAGCTGTTGAGCCCTTAAGTGTATCTCCTTCTCCGAGTGCTTCGAAAGGTGTTCCTGCGATAGCTCTCTTGATAAGAGTGTTCTTGTAAACAGTGAAAGCAACGCCTTCCTTTCTGAGATTTGCTCTGAGTACTTCAGCCTGCTCTACTGTAATTCCCAGGTAGTCTACTGCAACTACAGATACGGAATTCTCAAATCTATCCTTAATCTCGTCGATAACTACCTGCTTAGCTTCTTTTGCTGCTACAGACATATTCTATGTTTCTCCTTTCCTGAGTGCGTGGCACTCATTATTGGGTTCAGGTACAAAATACCCCGCTATTAGACAGCGGGGTTCAATTTATAATTGTACCTCGGCGGGAAATTAAGCTTACGCACCCGCTGTCTTAGGTTGATATTCAAATTTACTTAGCTCTTCAGTTCGTGAAATTGTCGAAATTATATCAACTATTAATTCGATTATTGAACTGAAAGTGTAGCTGTATTGATCTTAACGCCAGGGCTCATTGTTGAAGCGACTGTTACGCTCTTGAAATACTGACCCTTTGCTGCTGCAGGCTTAGCCTTAGCGATTGCCTGTGTGATAGCCTTTGCGTTGTCAATGAGCTGCTCGTCTGTGAAGGACTTCTTTCCAATGATTACATGGATGATATTTGCCTTGTCAAGACGGTATTCAACCTTACCTGCCTTGATGTCAGCGAGTGCCTTCTCGATGTCCATAGTTACTGTTCCGGACTTAGGGTTAGGCATGAGTCCCTTAGGACCGAGAACCTTACCGAGACGTCCAACAACACCCATCATATCAGGTGTAGCTACTACAGCATCAAAGTCGAACCAACCCTCTTTCTGAATCTTCTCAGCCATGTCTTCAGCGCCTACATAATCAGCTCCTGCTGCCTTTGCTTCCTCTGCCTTAGGTCCCTTAGCGAAAACAAGAACTTTCTTGCTCTTACCTGTTCCGTGTGGCAGTACGATTGCGCCTCTAACCTGCTGGTCTGCGTGTCTTCCATCTACTCCGAGGCGGAAGTGCATTTCGATTGTCTCGTCAAACTTAGCGTTAGCGAGTTCTTTTACCTGCTTAATAGCGGACTCTACATCGAAAAGTTCGTGCTTATCGAATGTGCCTACTACTGCAGCGTATCTCTTTGATCTTTTCATTTAATCCTCCTTGGTGGTGCTATCGGTGTCGTTCTGACTACCTCCCACTGCATTACTCAGTTACCGTTACTCCCATGCTGCGAGCTGTTCCCTTAATCATATCTGTTGCTGCTTCAAGGGATGCTGCATTGAGATCAGGCATCTTAGTCTTAGCTATTTCCTCTGCCTGTGCGTATGTAATTGAAGCTACCTTAGTCTTGTTAGGTACGCCCGAACCAGACTCGATGCCAGCTGCCTTCTTAATAAGAACTGCTGCTGGAGGTGTCTTGCATACGAATGAGAACGATCTGTCCTTATATACAGTGATTACTACAGGAATGATCATTCCCTGCTGATCCTGTGTTCTTGCATTGAACTGCTTGCAGAAGTCCATAATATTTACGCTCTTCTGACCAAGTGCTGGACCAACTGGTGGTGCTGGTGTAGCTGCGCCGGCAGGGATCTGAAGCTTAATATAGCCGTCGATCTTCTTTGCCATGTCTTACTCCTTTCTCTAATATTCTATTTTAATTTGTTCACCTGTGAGAATTCAAGCTCTGCAGGTGTATCTCTACCGAACATCGAAATCTTAGCTCTTACAATCTGCTTCTCAGGATAGATTGCTTCTACTATGCCGAGCTGGCCTTCGAAAACTCCTCCGATGATGCGAACTGTATCGCCAACTTCGATATCCAGGTCGATTCTAAGCTTCTCAACGCCCATTCTTACTATCTCTTCCTTAGTTAGCGGAATAGGGTTGGTACCGTGTCCAACGAAGCCTGTAACGCCCTCTGTATTTCTTACGAGGTACCAAGTCTCGTTGTTAACGATCATCTTTATTACTACGTATCCGGGGAAAAGCTTACGGGTCTTAACCTTCTTAACACCGTTCTTGATCTCGACTCTTTCCTCTGTAGGAATAGTGACCTCGAGAATCAAGTCCTGCATGCCTCGGTATTCTACCATCCTCTCGATGCTATCCTTGACCTTGTTCTCATATCCCGAATAAGTATGCACAACATACCATTTAGCTGTTCCGTCTCCACGAAGACCTTCGTCCTTAAGTGGAGATGCAGTTGATTTGATTGTTGTCTTATTCTCAATATCTGTCATGCTGCTTGTCTCCGTTGCTTAATCTATGAAAGTGTGATTCCGAGAATACTCTTCAATGCTGCAAGGAAGCCTGTGTCGATTGCCCAAAAGGCAACAGCAAATAGAGCGCATGTCACTATTACTACAACAGTACTGGTGCCAAGCTCCTCCTTGGTCGGCCATACTACCTTCTTGAGCTCTTGTCTTACGCCCTTGAGGTACGCGATGAAGCCGCCCTTTTCCTTGCTTGCAGACTTATCTGCGGCATTCTTTGGGAGATTCTTTGTATTCTCATTATTTCCAGCGTTATTTGCCATGAGATGTCTCCGTATAAAACCTTAAGAAAAAACTATTTAGTCTCCTTGTGGAGTGTCTCCTTGTTACAGAACTTGCAATACTTCATGAGTTCAATTCTGTCAGGATTGTTTCTCTTGTTCTTCATAGTATTGTAGTTTCTCTGCTTGCACTCTGTGCATGCAAGGATAACCTTCTGTCTTACTCCTGCTGCCATTGTAATTCTCCTTATTATAAAAATGTTGCAAAGTGTATTATTTCAACCCAAAATCAGAGCGACTCCTTCGCTCTGATGGTGAATTTCATAAAGATGCTTAGATATAATACTCTACATTCCTTGTAAAGTCAAGCATTACTTCCATAAGAATATGCCCAAAACGAAGCCACCTATAGCCACAGCGAAGCCTATTACAAGCTTAATTATATTCATTCTTTTTTCTTTATCTACGTCCTTTGGTGGTTCTTTATAATTCCCATAATTAGGATTTCCTGGATACTTTCTCTTGCTACTCATATTTCCTACCTCATATCTCTCGCTCTTCTTATTCCATACATTATAATTGCTGCCGCATTAGAAGCATTGAGCGAGTTGATGCTTCCTCTCATTGGTATCGAAATGCAGAAATCGCACTTCTCTTTAACAAGTCTGCCGATTCCCTTGCCTTCATTTCCTATTACTATGGCAAGCGGTCCGTCAAGGCTTGTTTTATAATATGTTCTGCCGTCCATATCTACAGCCGCAACCCAGAGGCCTTTATCCTTGAGTTCCTCTATAGTCCTTACAAGGTTGGTCACCTGAACTACGGGGATTGATTCGATTGCGCCCGCAGCCGAAAGAGCTACGGTCTGTGTCAGCGAGCAGGCTCTTCTCTTAGGAATTATTACCCCGTGAGCTCCGACACATTCTGCCGTTCTGATGATAGCTCCGAGGTTATGCGGATCTGTCACCTCATCAAGTATGATAATGAAAGGGTCCTCTTTGCTTGCTTCTGCCTTCGCAAAGACGTCCTCCATGTCGGCATATTTGAAAGGCGAGACCTTGGCTACTACGCCCTGGTGCTTCTCGCCAGGCGCCATTGCGTTGATTCTTTCTTTATCAACTATATCTACTATTACGCCCTGTTCCTTGGCAATCGCCTTAATCTGCGTAATTGAGCCTTCTGTTCCCTTGGCTATAAAAATTCTTTCGACGTCTCTTTGTCCGCGGAGTACCTCGAGCACGGGGTTTCTTCCCGCAACTATCTCAAGGCCGCCCTCATCAAAGTGGTCGAAGCCCTTAGTTGCATCGAAGTTCCTTGTTGCAGGCATGCCCTTTGTTGCAACCCTTGAGACGCTTCCTTTTGCAAAACCTTTATTTGCTGTTCGAGAAGAAGCTACTCCGTTTGTGCCCTTGCCTTGGGCTTGCGAGGTTCTTCTCTTTGGAGTTGCCGCCCTTTTGCTGCTATCGGCATAGTCTCTTCTGTTCTTGCCGGAGCGCTTAGGCGCGTCGTCCCTCTCGTTATTTGAGAATCTTTTGTTTTCTTTCTTTGACATTTCTATTATCTATTTCCTTATGTATGTGCAGAATTTGTAGCTTATACCATTCTCTTCCTTAAGCTCGCTCTCCTCTGCGATTATGTAGCGCTCGTCCTCGTCAAGATTGACTATGTAAGTATCTGCGTCAAGGTCCGCAAGGAGCTTCGTTACATAGAGCTTCTCGCATCTATCGTAATATTTATTGTAAAGGCTCGCGCCTCCGATGAGGAAAACCTCGTCGTCTTCGTATTTGTCAAGCTCTGCAAAAAGTTCTTCCTCGCTGTTGACGATTATGCATCCTTCTGCCGCAAAGTCCTTATTGCTTGTCAGGACGTAATTGATGCGGTTGCGAAGGCCCTTACTTCCCGGCATGGACTCGAGCGTCTTTCGCCCCATAACCACGACTTTGTTCGTGGTCATTTTTCTGAAGAAAGCCATATCGCCTGGCACAGAAGCAAGGAGTCCGTTGTCTCTTCCGATTCCCCAATTGCGGTCAACGGCTACTATCATATTCATGGGCATCCTCCTAAATCGCAACAGGGATATTCTTAATCTGCGGATTCTTCTGGTAATTCTCTATGATGACATCGTCTGCCGTGAAATCATAGAAGTTGGTAATCTCAGGATTAAGTGTAACCTTAGGCGCAGGATATTGAGGCCTTTGGATAAGCTCCTTAATTATATCCACATGTCTGTCGTAGATATGCGCATCCGCAATTACATGGACAAGCTCGCCTGCCTTGAGTCCGCTCACCTGAGCAAACATCATAAGAAGAATCGAATATTGAACGACATTCCAGTTATTTGCGGCGAGTATATCCTGCGAGCGCTGATTGAGAATTCCATTCAGCGTATCTCCTTTGACGTTGAAGGTCATGGAATAAGCGCATGGCTCAAGTCCCATCTCGGCAAGGTCCGCGAAATTATATATATTTGTCATAATTCTGCGAGAATATCTATCGTTCTTGAGGCACCAGAGCACATTGTCGACCTGGTCCATTTCGCCCTGTTTGAATTTGTATTTGATTCCCATCTGGTATCCGTAAGCCTTGCCAATCGAGCCGTTCTCGTCTGCCCACGAATCCCAAATATGGCTGTTCAAATCATTAACATTATTTGATTTCTTCTGCCAAATCCACAGCAGCTCGTCTGTTGCAAGCTTGATTGCCGTTGGTCTCAGAGTCAGCGCAGGAAATTCCTCCTGAAGATTATACCTGTTGACAACGCCAAAATTCTTGATGGTATGCGCCGGTGTTCCGTCCTCCCAATGAGGTCTGACCGGCATGCCTTCTGTGCTGAATCCGTTATCCAGTATGTCCTGGCACATATTTACGAAAAGTTGATCTGCCTTACTCATTGTCGCTCCCTATTATTCTAACCGCCTCTGCAAGAACATCCTTAAGCCTTGCATCATCCTCCGCAAGATACAAATACCCGATAAGTGCCTCGAAGCCCGTTGCCCATTTGTAATTCCTTGGGTCAGCATTCTGAGGTCTCGAGCTTGCTCTGTGGTTGCGTGCTCTTTTCAAAAGCTTCTCTTCTGTCTCGCTAAGAAAAGTGCTCTCGCACATCTCGCGTGCCGCCTTTGCCTGCCCCTCAGACGAGACGTATTTAATCGCCTTGTTGTGAGCCTTGCCGGAGTTCATAGGATTGCTTTCAATCAGCATCTGCCTTATGGCAAGCTCATATACCGCATCTCCTATATATGCAAGCGTTGTCGTATTCAGCTTCGAAAGGTTCTTTGCTTCCATTGGTTCCCTAATTTCTGATGATTTGCACGCCTTGAGGAGTGTCCTTCAAGGTGATTCCCATTGCCGCAAGCTGGTCTCTTATCTCATCAGCTCTTGCGAAATTCTTCTCCTTGCGGGCAGCCTGTCTCTCTTCAACAAGCGCCTGAATGTCTGCTCCGATAGCATCTTCTTTCTTATCTTGGAAAATTCCAAGAACATCGGTGAGCTCATCAATCTTCTTCATAGCCTCTGCCGCAAATTCCTTAGATGCTCCGTCTTTAACATCAAGGTTAATCTCGGATACAAGATCGAAGATTGCCGTAATTCCATCTGCGGTATTAAGATCGTCGTCCATAGCCTCGATGAATTGGTCTCTGTATTTATCAAGTGATGCGAGCATGGTCTTCTCATCGTCCGACATCTTCTCGGCGCCATTTGAGCCAGAGCCTGCAAGGAAGTCGAGAGTATCCTTTGCATTTGCGATTCTGTCATAGCCCTGCTTAGCCTGCTCCATCAGAGTATCGCTGAAGTTGATAGGTCCTCTGTAATGGCCTGAGAGCAGGAAGAATCTTATTACATCTCCTGAATATTCTTGTCTAATATCTCTTACGGTAAAGAAATTATTCAGGGACTTCGACATCTTCTTGCCGTCGATTGTTATATATCCGTTGTGCATCCAGTAGTGCGCAAAAGGAACTCCGTTGCAAGCCTCGGACTGCGCAATCTCGTTCTCGTGGTGTGGGAACTGCAGGTCCTGTCCGCCTCCGTGAATGTCGATTGTCTCGCCAAGATGTTTTCTTGCCATCGTCGAGCATTCTATATGCCAGCCCGGTCTTCCCATGCCCCATGGCGATTCCCAAGCAATCTCGTCGTCCTGTTTTCTTGCCTTCCACAGAGCAAAGTCCAGAGGATCTTTCTTCACCTCGCCGATTGCTATACGAGCGCCGGACTCAAGGTCGTCAATGTTCTGCCCAGAGAGCTTGCCGTAGTCTTTGAATTTGCGAGTCGAATAATATACATCTCCGTCTGCCTCATAAGCGTAGCCCTTGTCGATGAGAGTCTGCACGAAATCAATGATCTCTGGAATATGCTCGCTTACCTTAGGATGAACGTCTGCCTTAATTACATTAAGAGCGCCCGCATCATCATAATATTCCTTGATGTATTTCTCGGAAACCTCAGGTGCGGTAATGCCCTCCTCGCGCGCACGGTTGATAATCTTGTCGTCAACGTCGGTGAAATTCTGAACGAATTTAACTTCATATCCTCTGTATTTGAAATATCTTCTAAGCGTATCGAATACTACGAAAGGTCTCGCATTTCCGATATGGAAGAAGTTGTAAACGGTTGGCCCACAGACATATATCTTCACCTTTCCTTCTTCGATAGGGATGAATTCCTCTTTCTGATTGGTGAGTGTATTGTATACCTTCATATCTGTCTCCTTTCAAATGTAAAATCGTTTAATTATATACTAAGAAGCGCTCCAATGCACCCCATTATAAGCAAGACTTTGATTGGGCTTATCTTGAATTTGCCCACTAATATTATTGTTAGTACAAAAATCGCTGTCGCTATCGGGTCGACAGGAAGGCCGTCGAAAAAGCCTCCGATAGAGGCGTCGGTGAATATAGCCGGTACGACAACTACCGTAAAGGCACTTGCTATCATTCCGACCGTGGCAGGTCTTATTCCCTCAAGGCCTCCTTTGACATATTTGTTGTCGAGCCTGCTTCCGACAAGCTTGCAGACAATTACCACTATTACAAAAGATGGTAGGGCTACTCCTAAGGTAGCGACAAGAGAGCCAAGCACTCCCCCGCTCTTGTAGCCGATGTAGGTGGCAACGTTAATTGCGACAGGGCCAGGTGTAGCCTGCGCTATGGCGACGATGTTCGCAAAGAGTTCCTTTGAGATTACGCCGAATTTCTGAATTTCGTCGAAGATAAGAGCTACTACGGCCATGCCTCCGCCGAAGCTTACGATTCCGACCTTGAAGAAGGATATGAATAATTGCATTAAAGGCATCAGTCATTACCTCCTTTCGTCTTGTCGTCGGTACTGTTGTCACCGTCTATCTCGTCGAAGGCCTTGCTATTTATCGAAACAACGGCAACGCCGATTGCAAGATAGATAAGCACTATCCAGACGATTGAAATATCGAAGGCGATAATCAGCACGAAGCTAAGAAGAGCCGCAAGAAGCTGCCAAGTCTTCTTGATTGCGGACTTGGCGATTTTGCATACAGCATAAAGGACAAGGCCTGCACTTGCTGCTCTAAGCCCTGCCATAGCACCCTCGGCGATTGGATTATCCTGAAGGAAATCGAGCCCCATGGCGATAGCGAGGATAATGATAAAGGATGGCAGAAGCACCCCTATAGTTGCAACAAGGGACCCAAGAAAGCCTTTTTTCTTGAATCCCACATAAGTTGCCATATTTATCGCTATTACGCCCGGAAGGCTCTGGCATATTGCGATGATGTCCGTCATTTCGTCTTGGCTGAACCACTTCTTGTCCTCAACCATGGCGTCGTTAAGAATCGGAATCATCGCAATTCCACCGCCTATTGTGAAAGCTCCTAATTTAAGAAATACAAGGAATAATTCTAAAAGCATTATAATCCGAACTTCTCTGCATTAACGATTTCTGTTGCCTTAGCAATAGCATCGTCTACAGAAAGCTCTGTCATTTCTGATTCTCTTCTGAGCTTATATTCAACTATGCCATCGCCAGCCTTCTTTCCGACTGTAATTCTAACAGGAATACCGATAAGGTCAGCATCGTTGAACTTAACGCCAGGTCTTTCGTCTCTGTCGTCGAGCAGAACCTCAACGCCTGCCTTCTCGAGCTCCTCTTCAATTCTTGTTGCAACGCCAAGCTGTGTATCATCCTTAGGATTGATGCAGGTAATGATTACATGATATGGAGCAACTGACATTGGCCAGATAATTCCCTTATCGTCATGGCACTGCTCGATAATTGCCTGTACAGTTCTTGTAACGCCGACACCATAGCAGCCCATGTAGTAAACGCAGTCGTTACCCTCTTCATCCTTATAATAAGCATGCATCGACTCTGAATATTTAGTTCCGAGCTTGAAAATCTGTCCAACCTCGATACCTCTTGTGTGCTTGATTGGCGCTCCGCACTTAGGGCATCTGTCACCTTCTTCGAGTCTCTTGATATCTGTAATGATATCTCCTACATAGTCTCTTCCGTAGCAAACGCCTACATAGTGGTGGTCAAGCTCATTTGCACCTGCGCACATATTTACTGTTCCAACAAGTTCTGAGTCAACAACAATCTTGCAATTCTTAAGGCCAACAGGACCTGTGAAACCTCCAACGATTCCTGTAACTGCTCCCATAGCTTCCTCATCGGCAAATTCGATATAGTGCTCAGGAATTCCAAGTGCATTTACAAGCTTAATCATATTAACCTGACGATCACCTCTTACGAATGCACATACATAATCTGCAGGATTAAGGTCATCATCGTAGGTTACGAACATCAGAGCCTTGATTGACTTCTTAACAGGAAGCTTGAGATAGTCGCAAACGGACTCGATAGTCTTGGTTCCTGGTGTGTAAACAGACTTAAGCTCTTGCATTTCTTCTACTTCAGGAACGTCATCGACACATTCAGCTCTCTCGATTGTTGCAGCCATTCCGCACTCTGGGCAGTATGCTACTTCGGATTCACCTACATCCGAAAGTGCGCAGAATTCGTGTGATGCGCTTCCGCCGATAGGGCCGTTGTCAGCTTCGATTACTCTATAGTTAAGTCCGCATCTTGTGAAAATTCTTTCGTATGCGCCCCACTCTTCCATGTAGCTCTTGTTCATTCCCTCAACATCTCTGTCGTAGGAATAGCTGTCTTTCATGATGAACTCTCTTGATCTCATCAGTCCATATCTTGGGCGAGCCTCGTCTCTGTATTTGAACTGAATGTGATACCAGCTAAAAGGCAGCTCTCTGTATGATGAAACTTCCTGTCTTGCAAGGTCTGTGAACATCTCCTCGCAAGTTGGGTTGAGCACGAAGTCTCTGTCGTTTCTGTCCTGAATTCTCCACAGCTCAGGGCCGTAAGCATACCATCTTCCGGATTCCTTCCACAGCTCACCCGGGTTAACGTGTGGCATGTAGATTTCTTGGCATCCGATTCTATCCATCTCTTCTCTTACGATTTGCTCTACTTTTCTGGTTGTTCTCCAGCCAAGTGGCATGAATCCGTAAATACCAGCAGCATATTTCTTAATCATATTTGCTCTAATCAGCAACTGGTGGCCGGCGAGCTCTGCTTCCTTAGGTGCTTCTCTTAAAGTCTTGAGGTGCATCTTTGATAATTTCATGAGTAAATTTCTCCCTTCAGTTCTTGTTCTATATTATTTCGATGTTATAGGCAGATTGCGCAACTTGCGATTGCAGCAATACCTTCTCCTTCGCCTGTAAAACCAAGGCCCTCTGTCGTTGTTGCCTTGACGTTCACGCAGCTTCTCGGTATTCCGAGAGTTACGGAAATATTATTTGCCATGCTATCCATATATGGTGCAAGCTTAGGCCTCTGGCAAATGATTGTTATATCGACATTGTTGATCGTGCAAGCTCCGATTATCGACTTAACCTCGGCGAGCAGCTTAAGGCTGTTAGCGCCCCTGTACTTCTCGTCGCTATCAGGAAAATGTATCCCGATATCTCCCTTGCCAGCTGCTCCAAGCAGCGCATCCATCAGCGCATGGGTGGCCACATCAGCATCTGAGTGTCCAAGCAAGCCCTTATCGTTCGGGACTGGAGTCCCGCAGAGTATCAAATCTCTATCCGGGACAAGTCTATGCACGTCATATCCTGTTCCTACTCTTGTAGTCATCGGTATATCCTTTGCTGTTGTAATCTTGAAATTCTCTGGTGAGCCCTCGACTATAGCGACATTTATTCCTGCAAAATCAGCTATCGAGGCGTCATCAGTTCCGACATATCCAGCAGCCTTTGCCTTCTCGTACGCCAAGCTAATTGCGCCAAGTCTAAAAGTCTGCGGAGTCTGGACATTATAAATAAGTCGTCTTTCGACAACATTACTCTTCATTATAGGATAAGCTATAGATTTTTTCAATGATTCTGTAGATTCTTTGGACTGATTGGACTGATTGAATTGATTGGATTCTTCAGATACTGCGGATTCTTCAACCAACATGCGGACCGAATCTACAGAAGGCACGCAAGTTACGACAGCCTCCACATCAGCTAATTCCATCGCTTCAAGATTCCTGTCGATTATTTCCGCACTTACGCCTGGCCTTGCAGCATCATGAATCATGACAATAGCTTCGCTGTCTGCACCTTGCTCCTTAAGGTATTCGAGCGCGGCCTGCACAGAGTCGCCTCTTTCTTTGCCGCCTTTTACTATATGGGATGGCTTAGCGCAAATTCTCTTAAGAATCTCGCTATATATATCATCTAAGCTTCCGTCCTGCGGCGAGACAAGGACTATCTCGTCAACTGACGGATGAGCTACGAATGCCTCAAGCGTTTGCTCTAATATCGTCTTGCTTCCGTATCTAAGAAGCTGCTTAGGGATGTCATTATGCATCCTTCTGCCCTTACCTGCCGCAACTATAATTGCATATATCTTATAACTACTCATTATCTCCATATTTCGCACACATTAGCTTGGTATTATCTTGAAAAAGAAAAGGCCGAATCCTTTTCTAAGCTTCGTTAGATATGGGATTCGACCAGTGCTTCTGCTTCATCCGCCGTGTAGTCGCCTGCACATACAATTTCGCTTATGAGTATCTGCTTGGCTGTAGTAAGAAGCTTCTTCTCTCCTGTCGAGAGAGGCTTGGCCCTATCGGCTCGAACAAGGTTTCTTACCACCGATGCGACGACCTTGATGTCTCCTGTCTTCAGCTTGTCGGTGTTCTCTCGGAAGCGCCTGTTCCAATTCGGAGACATCGCTTCGGTATCACCGGCTAAGACATCGAGTATCTCGGGTATCTCAGATTTGTCGACAATCCCTCTCAGTCCGATTGACTCGGCATTGTCTACGGGGACAGATGCTTCCATCTTGAAATAAGGAAGTGACACACGATAATAGCTGCGCATCTCACCGAGCATGTCGCTCTCGACAATGTCGGTAATCGTGCCTGCACCATACATAGGATAAACTATTCTATCGCCTACTTTGAACATAAGTCACCTTCCTTTAACTACATTGATATTATATCATTTTATGTTCTTTTTTTGCAAGATAATGATATACTAATAAATACTAAGCTGTTTTGAAAAATGAACAACGGAGGTCAAACAAATTGAAGAGATTACTAATCGTAGATGACGAAGAAAAGATTCGCGCAGTCATTAAGGAATACGCAGAATTCAGCGGCTATGAGGCTGAAGAGGCTGCAGACGGAATGAGCGCAATAGGTATGGTTAAGCTGAACGATTATGACTTGATCATCATGGATGTTATGATGCCTAAGCTCGATGGATTCAGCGCAATCAAGGAGATCGAAAAGATCAAGAAGATTCCAGTAATCATGCTCTCGGCAAGAGGCGAAGAATACGATAAGCTCTTCGGCTTCGAGCTTGGAATTGATGATTATGTTGTTAAGCCATTTAGCCCTAAGGAGCTTATGGCAAGAGTAAATGCGGTTCTTAAGCGTTGTGAGAACAGCGAGCACGCAAGCGAAAGCGTTGCTAATTTCGAGGGCCTCGAAGTTAATTTTGCAGCAAGAACAGTCGCAGTTGACGGGAAAAGAATCAACCTTACACCTAAGGAATACGACCTTCTTTTCTATCTAATCCAGAACAAGAACATCGCTCTTTCGAGAGAGAAGCTTCTTTCGGATATCTGGGGCTATGATTTCTTCGGCGACGACAGAACTATAGACACTCATGTTAAGAACCTGAGAAACAATCTCGGACCATACAGGAAGTTCATCGTAACCTTAAGAGGCGTGGGTTATAAATTCGAATATGACGAGCAATAATAATCGCAAATTTCCAAGAATCGATTTCAACAGCATCAAGACCACAACCATGGTCTATTTTGTGGTTTTTGCAATCTTCATCGTATGCATCTTCTGGATTCTTCAGGATTTATTCATCAACAGATATTACGAGTCCATGAGAACGCAGGAATCTCAGAGAACGGCTGTTGCAATAGAGGGGCAATTCAGAGATAACCCGGGCAGCTTCGATGACTATGCAAGTGATACCGCAAGAGCAAGCGGCATTCTCATTCGCATAGATACAATCAATGACTCAAGGGTATATGACGGTACATCGACTATAAGCTCTGATGAGTCTCTCGAAAGAGATCTTGCGAAGGTCAAGAGAGTTCTTATAAAGAATAATTTCGAGTCCTCGGTGAGCATGAAGATTGGTGACACGGACAGCAAATCAGCTCATCTTATTTACGCTTCGAGGATAAGCAACGTCTTCGAGATGGCTACTTTATATATAGTAACTCCGCTCTATCCGTCCGAAGCTACTGTTAATATCATCCATCGCATGCTCGAATATATCACTGCTATAGTGCTCGGCCTTGCGCTCATCCTTGCCGTATATCTTTCGACGAGGCTTACAAGACCTATCGAGAACATTACCGCTTCGGCACACAAGCTCTCGAAGGGCAATTACAATGTTAAATTCAACGGCGGGAATTTCACAGAGACTATCGAACTTGCGAAGGTGCTTAATACAGCATCCTACGAGATGGAGCAGTCCGATTTCTATCAGAAGGAAATCATCGCAAATGTTTCCCACGACCTTAAGACACCTCTTACCATGATTAAATCCTATGCGGAAATGATTATGGATATTTCCGGAGATAATCCTACAAGAAGAGAAGAGCATCTTAATGTCATCATAAGCGAGACCGATAGGCTCAATAAGCTTGTAACTGATATGATGGAATCGAGCAGGCTGCAGTCTAACGCCATCGTTCTTGATAAGGAATATTTCGACATCGTCGAGGTTGCACGCGAGGCCTACGAGAGCTTCCGCATACTCAATACGCAAGAGGATTACAAGATCAATTTCAGACCTTGCAAGCCTGCTATCGTATATGCCGACAAGAACAGAATTTCGCAGGTAATTCACAATTTCATTTCGAACGCTGTTAAATACAGCGGCGACGAGAAATTCGTTGAGGTTGAGCTCAAGCGCACATCGAAGAAAGTATCGGTTCACATCATCGACCACGGCATAGGTATTCCTAAGGACGCGCTCTCACATGTATGGGACAGATATTACAGAAGCAGCGCCAACCACGAAAGAGAAATCGAAGGAACGGGCCTTGGACTCTCAATCTGCAAGGGCGTTCTCTCCTTGCACAATGCCAATTACGGCGTCGAAAGCGAAGAAGGCAAGGGCTCGGATTTCTGGTTCGAGCTTCCTGTAGAAAAGGAACCAAAGAACGGCAAGAAAAATTAGGGGATTAGGGAATGGCGAAAAAGATTAAATCTGTATATGTCTGCAGCGATTGCGGAAACGAATATCCTTCGTGGCAGGGACAGTGTTCCTACTGCGGAGCTTGGAATACTATTGTTGAACAGAAAATCAAGCCTGTCTCCGAAGAGGATCCAAGAAGGCGTCACAGCGTTGGCATGGCCAAGCCTGTTAAGCTAAGAACTGTCGGCAGCCTCAACTACAGCAGAATTGATTCCGGCATCGGCGAGCTCAATCGTGTGCTTGGCGGAGGAATCGTCTTGGGTTCGCTTATCCTGATTTCCGGCGAGCCTGGCATTGGTAAATCCACAATCATTATTCAAGCAGCAAATAATATCGCTAAAGAGGGCAAGCAGGTTCTCTATGTCAGCGGCGAGGAATCCGAGGAGCAGGTAAAGCTTCGCGCGGATAGAGTCTGCCAAGATGTCTCAGATAATCTATATATCTATCCAGAGACTTCCATAGATAATATTATGCTTGTCTGCGAGGAGCTTAAACCCTCCTTTCTTATAATAGATTCAATTCAGACTATGTTCACAGCAGATATTGATTCTGTTGCGGGCAGCATCACTCAGATCAGAGCCTGCTCTAATCTGCTGATGAAATATGCAAAAACAAATAATGTTCCAATCTTCATTGTTGCTCATGTCAACAAGGCAGGCGATCTTGCAGGTCCTAAGACAATAGAGCATATGGTAGATTGTGTGCTTAATTTCAATGGCGAGAGGGATAAGAATCTCAGGATTCTCAGGGCCTTCAAGAACAGGTTCGGGACCACCGATGAAATCGGTGCCTTCCGCATGAGTGCGGAAGGGATGGTCGAGGTACGAGACCTGTCCGGAACCTTGATTGAATCCGCCGACACAAATGAGATTGGCTCTGTTGTGTCGGCCACCTATGAGGGCAGCCGCCCGGTATTCTTCGAGATTCAGGCTCTTGTGTCGAAGGCAAGTGTGGGCTTCGCAAGGCGGACTGCACTCGGTATCGACCACAACAGGCTGAGCATGCTGATAGCTGTTCTCGAAAGGCATGCGGGCCTCTCGCTTGCAGACTATGATGTCTACGTTAATGTTGTGGGCGGCCTACGGCCGGACAGCCCGGCGACCGACTTGGCGGTCGCGCTCGCGATCTACAGTTCGTTGCGCGAGCGGACCTCGCCGAGAAGGGTTGTTGCGGTCGGCGAGGTCGGGCTGACCGGCATGCTTCGCAACATCCCAAATACTGACAAGATAACATCTGAGGCCAAAAGACTCGGCTACGAGCGCATTATTCTCCCAAAGAAAAATGCCGCCCAAGCCAGCGCTCAAGCGAAATCTGCGACTGGCGCTCAAGCTGGCACCCAAGCGAAATCCGCGGCTGGCGCCCCTGCTGATGTACAGCCTGCCGCTCAAGCGAAATCCCCGGCTGGCATCGAGCTTTGCGGCGCGGAGAACCTCAGAGAAGCAATCAAACAATTCGTAGCAGAGTGATTATGAACAACTTGAACAACAGCAAGCTAAGCAACTTAACTTTAATTCCATTATTTGCAATAACTATCGCCGCAGGAGCGTGGATTACAATCCCTGCGGCGATTCCTTTTACCATGCAGACTTTCTGCATTTTTCTAAGCCTCTACATTCTCGGCGGCCGCAACGGCACAAGAGCCATACTTCTGTACCTTCTCCTTGGCGCCATTGGCCTCCCTGTTTTCTCGGGCTTCAACGCGGGGCTTTCGGTCTTAGCAGGGCCCACCGGCGGGTACCTTGTCGGCTTCATTTTCATCGGCCTCTCCTACCGAATCGGCGAAGGATTTGAAGAAAGAAGCAAAGCAAACCGCGAGAACTCCGAAAGATGCGTGAATTCCGAGGACTGCCCGAACTCCGAGAAGTGCGAGAAGCTCGAACGCGCGAGCAAATTCCTTTTCTCGCTACTCGGCCTTGTTATTTGCTACGCCTTCGGCACGGGCTGGTTCGTATACATAAGCAATTCAAGCGCGTCGGCCGTTACAGTGCTTCAAGCGCTTTCGCTGTGCGTCCTGCCGTACATAATCCCCGACCTGCTCAAGTTGCTGCTCGCAAGCAAATTGTCAGATAAGTTGGTCCCAAGATTAAGCAATTTGATCTAAGGCGCGGG
>CAVIGM010000020.1:0-28342 GCA_963642455.1 Anaerovoracaceae bacterium
AAATCGACATTCAAATATTGTTCTTTTTTAGTACAATATTGAAAAATATCGATAATTATCGAAATTTTCGGTATATTTCGAAAAAAATCGCGGTTTTCCGATGATTTTTGGGCGCAAAAAAAGCAAGCACTGATCCGTGCCTGCCTAAACGAGTTATGTATTCTGAGTCCATTGAATCCCTTTGAATCCGAAATCCAGGATTGAACTAATATGCCAAAGAGCTTAGTCCTCGAAGTATTTGAATCCGAAATCCGTAATTAAGCCAATATGCCAAAGCGCCTAATCCTCGAAGTACTCGAACTCGAAATCCTCAATTCGAACTGTATCGCCTTCCTTAAGGCCAAGCTCCTGCAGCTTGCTGATTCCACCTTGATTTACAATATATTTATAAAGATACCTGATCGAGCCCATATCCTCGAAATTCGTTGAATTGAAGATCTTAAGAAGTTGCTTGCCTTCAAGAACATAAATTCCGTCCTCATCCTTATACGCGTCAATCTTCTTGTAATCAGGATCATATTCATCGCTTTCGAAATCGAACATTTCGACGCTGCTGTCATCAGGTTCAACATAGTCCTCTATTTGATGAAGTGCTTCGTCGAGCAGTTCTGCTATGCCTTGTCTTGTTGCGGCACTTATCATGAAGAGAGGCTTGTTCTCGGATTTGATGAATTCAACAAATTCATTAAGCTTATCTTCGTCTTGCGCAATATCAATCTTATTTGCTGCAACAATCATTGGCTTTCTAAGAAGCGAAGGATCATATTGCTCAAGTTCCGCCATGATCTTCTTGTAATCATCGATAGGATCTCTACCCTCTGAGCCCGCCACATCAACAACATGAATCAAGACTTTTGTTCTTTCTATATGCTTAAGAAATCTGAATCCAAGTCCAAGTCCAGCATGCGCCCCTTCGATAATTCCTGCAATATCAGCCATGACAAAACTTGTATCATGGATATTCACAACTCCAAGGTTCGGATCTATGGTTGTAAAATGGTAGCTTGCAATCTTAGGCTTAGCGCTTGTTGCAACCGAAAGAAGCGTTGATTTGCCGACATTTGGAAAACCAAGTAGCCCCACATCGGCAAGCAGCTTAAGTTCAAGAACAACGGTCCTTTCTTTTGCTGCTCCTCCTGCTTCTGCGAAATTCGGTGCTCTTCTGACGGAAGTCTTATAGTGGACATTGCCCTTTCCTCCTCTGCCTCCCTTGGCAGCGACGAGCTTGTCTCCGTCATTGCACAAATCCTTCATCAGCAGGCCGGATTCCTTCTCGATAATCATTGTTCCAACTGGCACCTTAATAATCATATCCTGGCCCTTCTTGCCGAACCTGTTCTTCTTCATGCCATCCTGGCCGTTCTCTGCTTGGTATTTCTTCTTGTATTTGAAGTCCATCAGAGTTCTGAGGTTCCTATCGGCTACAAAAATTATATTGCCGCCGTCGCCACCGTCTCCGCCGTCAGGTCCGCCTTCCGGTACGAAAGGATCTCGTCTGAAAGTAACAGCGCCGTTTCCGCCCTTGCCTGATACTATTGTTATTTCTGCTTTATCTACGAACATATTCTTTTCTCCAAGAATTTTCCAAGAAATCCATCATAAATGTTTACAAGAAAAAGCCCCTGTTAAACAGGGGCTCAATAATTATGCTTCTTTGTTATATACGCTGATCTGCTTTCTCTTCTTGTCGTATCTTTCGAATTTAACACAACCGTCAGTCTTTGCAAACAGTGTATCGTCTCCGCCAATACCTACGTTGTTACCAGGGTGGAACTTGGTTCCTCTCTGTCTAACGAGGATACTTCCAGCGCTTACATACTCACCAGCACCTATCTTGAGTCCAAGTCTTTTCGCCTCGGAATCACGACCGTTCTTGGAACTACCTACTCCCTTCTTACTTGACATCGAAAGTCACCTCTCTTTCCTTAATAACTATTTAGCTGAAATAGCAGCGAGGATGTCAGCCTTAGTTGCCTTGCTGTTTACCTCAATGCCCATGTTCTTTGCAATCTCAAGAAGCTCATCCTTCTTCATTGAAAGGTTAGCTTCAACCTTTGCTTCTGCCTTAACCTCTGCCTTTGGCTCTTCAGCCTTAGCTGCTTCCTTCTTTGCTGCAGCCTTCTTAGCAGGAGCCTTAGCATCGCCAAGACCTGTAATCTTTACAAGTGTATATGGCTGTCTGTGACCATTCTTTCTTCTGTAGTCCTTCTTAGCCTTGTACTTGTAAATAATAACCTTGTCGTTCTTTCCCTGCTCAAGAACCTCAGCTGTTACAGCGAAGCCCTCAACATAAGGATTGCCAACCTGCAGAGAATCTCCACCAACAGCAAGTACATCTGTAAAAGTAACAGTTGCACCAACTTCAGCGTCAAGCTTCTCTACCTTCAGTTCATCGCCCATCTGGACTCTGTACTGCTTTCCGCCTGTCATAATAATTGCGTACATTTAATAAATTCCTCCTCTAACCAGACTCGCCGGGGACTAAGGTGCTATGCTTGTAAAACCCATCCCGTGCGGCTAACCGCTTAAATATAGCACAATTAAGCTGTATAAGTCAAATATTATTTTGTCTAAGTTATGTCTATGCTTTGCCTTAGTGTTGCCTAAGCATTATCTATGGCTCAATTACCACGCCATCTTCGTCGACGAACAATTCTGATGGAACTGCAGGCATATCATCTGAAGGATTTGAATTAACCGCATCCATAACCTTTGCCTGAATTTCGTCCATGATATCAAAGTGCGCTTCGAGGAATTCCTTGACATTCTCTCTGCCCTGGCCAATTCTTTCGCCATTATAGCTATACCATGAGCCAGCCTTATCAATAATCTTAAGCTCTGTAGCTGTATCAAGCAGATCGCCCGCAAGCGAAATACCTGTTCCATACATGATATCAAATTCTGCCTTCTTAAATGGAGGCGCTACCTTGTTCTTAACAATCTTAACTCTTGTTCTATTACCAAGAATCTCCTCGCCCTTCTTAATTGATTCAACTCTTCTTACATCAAGTCTCATAGATGCATAGAACTTAAGAGCATTGCCGCCAGTAGTTGTCTCAGGATTACCGAACATAACGCCTATCTTCATTCTCAGCTGGTTAATGAAGATCACACAGGTATTAGACTTATTAACCGCACCGGCAATCTTACGAAGCGCCTGTGACATAAGTCTTGCCTGAAGTCCCATATGAGAATCACCCATATCGCCTTGAATCTCAGCCTTAGGAACAAGAGCCGCAACAGAGTCGATAACTATAATATCAATCGCTCCGCTTCTTGCAAGCATTTCGCAAATCTCAAGTGCCTGCTCTCCGGTGTCAGGCTGTGAAACAAGCAAATTATCAGTATCTACGCCAAGATTCTTAGCATAAATAGGATCAAGCGCATGCTCAGCATCAATAAAAGCAGCCTTGCCTCCCATCTTCTGAGTCTCTGCAATCGCATGAAGAGTCAATGTCGTCTTACCTGACGATTCCGGACCATATATCTCAATGATTCTTCCCTTAGGATAACCACCTATACCTGTTGCAATATCAAGGCTGATTGAGCCTGTTGGAATTGCTTCCAAATTCGTATATAGGCTATCATCGCCGAGCTTCATAATGGCACCCTTGCCATATTGCTTCTGTATCTGATCTAAAGCCTGCTGTAAGGCCTTCTCCTTAGCTTCGTTGTCAATTGTATTAGCTGCCATAAATCCTCCTCCAGAATAAAAGCGAACATTTGTTCTATATCAAGATAATATTATGATTTCTTCACTATGTCAAGACTAAATCTATCGCAGGAAAAAATCAAACAAGAAAGTCCCTCTATTCGACATAAAAGTCCTTTTTTATAATCGAACATACTATTTTCATCATATTGAGCTTGAATAATCCTCTATTCCACGCCCTTCTGTTAGCATGCGTATGAATAGGCTTATGAGCGACAACATCCTTGTATGCATATCCGATATAGGCCTCGCCGCATTCTCTGCCCTCGTCCGCCTCAGGCCCTGCATATCCCGTAATCGAAATAGCAATATCCGCACCGCTTATTTCCTTCAAATTAGCAGCCATCATCTCTGCAATCTCGCCGCTTACAACAGAATATTTGTCTATATCCTCAGCCGCAATTCCAAGTGCCTTGCACTTAGCCTCCTCGCTGTAGGTCACATATCCGTATTTATATACCTCCGACGCACCCGGAATATCTGTAATGCTTGCCGCGAAGAGCCCGCCTGTGCAAGATTCCGCACTCGCAAGAGTCAGCCCTTTATTCTTAAGGTCTTTGACCACTACCTCTGCAAGTTCCTCGTCGTCTTCGCTATAAATATATTCTCCGCAAATTTCGCGCACCTTCACAAGCATCTCGTCGACAGCCTGCTTCGCCTCTTCCATCGTGTCTCTTTGGCTTGCAATTCTAAGCGTGCATTCCCCTTCTTTTGCATAAGTTGCAAGCGTTGGGTCCGTTTGCCCATCAATCAATGGCAAAAGTATATCTTCAAGGTCGGACTCTCCGATTCCAATGGTTCTTATCACCTTGTAGTACATTTTCTTAGATAAGAATTTATGCAGAAAATCATATACGAAGGTCTCGAAAAGATATTTCATTTCGCGAGGTGGCCCAGGTAGACAAATTGCGCATTTGCCGTCTTTTTCGAGGGCAAAAGCAGGTGCCGTTCCCGCGTCGTTATGGAAAACCGTGCTACCCTCAGGCAAAAGAGCCTGCTTCTTGTTGTTCTCGGACATTCTTCTGCCGCGAGAATTGAAGAAATCCTCGAGTTCCTTGATGACCGACTCATCAACGTAGAGCTTCGCACCCATGAATTCAGCAACCATTTCCTTGGTCAAATCATCCTGCGTTGGCCCAAGACCGCCCGTCGTTATAACAAGGTCTACTTTCTCGAAGACCTCGCCAAGAAGCTCCTTTAATCTATTTGGATTGTCGCCAACAACATGATGATATAGAACATCGAAGCCCATCAGATTGAGCTTATTCGAAAGATAGGTTGCGTTAGTATTTACAGTCTGCCCGAAGAGCAGCTCCGTTCCGACAGCTATTATTGCAGCTTTCATAAATTAAATCCTTTCGTTTCTCTTATGCGGAAACCCCGCTGTCTATATGCGATTTGGTATTTGCACTTGTCAGGTAGCTTAGGCCTTACCTTACCTTACCTTACCTTACCTTAGCTTACTTACATCTTACTTACATCGAGAAAACGTCTTTGTTCTTGTAAATATATTCGACGCCAGAATATACGGTCATAATAAGGGATGCGAAGAATACAAGCATTCCAATCTTATAGATGATTGGGAAAGTTGGAATCGCAAGCCCAAGAATTATAAATATTACCGCAAACATCTGAAGCACGGTCTTAATCTTTCCGGACATTCCTGCGGCAAGAACTCTTCCCTCGGAAGCAGCAACCGTTCTCATTCCAGCAACCGCAAATTCTCTTGTAAGAATCACGATAAGCATCCAGCCCGAGATGATTTTGTCATCGATGAAGAGGCAAAGTGCCGAATATACGAGAATCTTATCGGCGAGCGGATCCATGATTTTGCCGAAATTCGTTACAAGGCCCCTCGACCTTGCAATTTTGCCATCAAGCATATCCGTAAGTGATGCAAGACAGAAAATTACAAGTGCCACAGCATACATCTTCATCATGAAGAATGCAATAAAGAAAGGCACAGCGATAATTCTTGCGATTGTTAATTTGTTAGGTAGATTCATTTCCTATACCTCCATAGCTTCGAGATCATATTCATATGCCTCGGTAATTTGAACATTTATATATTCACCTAATTCGATTGCCCTATTTGAATTAACGACAACATCACAGTCTATTTCGGGCGCATCGAATTGGCTTCTTCCGACATACATTCCGTTTCCTATATCTTCTTCTATCAGAACCTCAAATTGCTTGCCTACCTTAAGGGCATTAAGCTTCTCGCTAACGGTCTGCTGATGCTGCATCACCGCCTCCTGCCTTGCAATCTTAAGCTCTTCATCAAGCTTGCCATCAAGCAGATAAGCCGCCGTGCCCTCCTCGTCAGAGAATGCGAAGGCTCCGAGCCTATCAAGTTCGAATTCGTCTATGAATTGCAAAAGCTTCGTGAAGTCCTCTTCGGTCTCTCCTGGAAAACCGACAAGGAGCGTCGTCCGTATGTGGATGCCCGGTACTTTCTCTCGAAGCTTCGTTAAGCAATTCTTAATCGAGGCTTCTGTCGATTGTCTTTTCATCCTTCTTAGGACATTATCCGAGATATGCTGAATCGGAATATCTATGTATTTACATACCTTAGGCTCGTTTGCGATTACATCAACCAGTTCGTCTGTAATACCGTTATCGTAAACATACATCAGCCTTATCCAATGTAGCTTATCGATCTTGGCAATCTGCCTTATTAGCTCTGGTAGCATCAACTTGCCATACAAATCAATGCCATATTGGGATGTATCCTGAGCGATTAGTATGATCTCCGTTATGCCCGCCTCTGCCATATCATTGGCTTCGTGAATGCAATCTTCTAAGCTCTTCGATCTGAAGCGGCCTCTAATTGACGGAATTGCGCAGAACGAACAAGCATTGTTGCAGCCCTCAGCAATCTTGAGAACTCCTGTATGCGCTCCCTCTGGAAGTATTCTCACTCTATATGGAAGAGCATCCTCCTCGCTGCCTATTTGGTCTTTGTTGCTTCTGTCCTTATCATCTATTGAAAGGCTGTCTTCGTTAATTCCGCCGGCAAAAGAGCTGTCATCCATAATTATGTCTGGGATTCTATCATAATCATTTACGCCAAAGAACATGTTAACTTCCGGCATTTCGACAACCAGCTCGTCGTGATAGCGCTGTGACAGACAACCTGTTACAATAAGCTTCTTATCCTCATATCCTGACAGCTCGAAAATCCTCTCGATTGATTCCTTCTTTGCATCATCTATGAAGCCGCAGGTATTAACAATAAGAATATCCGCTTCTTCGGGTGCAGGCACAAGCATACAGCCTCGCTTACTAAGCTCGGCTGCAAGCATCTGTGAGTCATATTCATTCTTGGCACAGCCAAGTGTATCAATATATATCTTCTTCAAATTAGTCCTCAAATTACTCTTCAAATTAGTTCTCTTTGGTATATGTAATTAATGTAATTAATCTAACTCAGCATTATCCATATCATTGCTATCATCTAAGCCGTTCATATTGCCATTAGGTTCCGCCTCGTCATCTTGATACAGTTCCTCGGCTTTGCCATAATATTCATCCTCTGTAACGAGAACCTGCCTTGGCCTGCTGCCATCCGAAGGCCCGATAATGCCTTTTTCTTCAATTTCGTCGATGATTCTTGCCGCTCTGTTATAGCCGATGCGGAATCTTCTCTGCAGCATGGACACGGATGCCTGCTTGGATTTAAGGATGAAAGCGATTGCGTCTTCTGTAAGCTCGTCCTGCACGCTGTCAGACTTAGATTCTCCGTTGCTCTCAATCGCATTCGAAAGCTCCTCGTTATACTCTGCCTTGCCCTGTTTGCAGACAAAATCAATAATCTTGGCTGTTTCGGAGTCGGAAATATATGGGCCCTGCACCCTGTAAGGTTTGCTGCTTCCGACAGGCGAGAACAGCATATCGCCCTTTCCAAGAAGCTTCTCAGCGCCCGCCATATCGAGAATTGTTCTTGAGTCGATTTGCGATGCAACGCTGAATGCAATTCTTGAAGGAATATTCGCCTTGATAAGTCCTGTTACGACATCAACTGAAGGTCTTTGCGTAGCAACGATAAGGTGCATTCCTGCAGCTCTTGCCTTCTGAGCAAGCCTGCATATCGATTCTTCAACCTGCGTTGGCGATGCCATCATAAGATCCGCAAGCTCATCGATAATTATTACAACCTCTGGCTTGCAATTCTGTGGCTCCATATTTGCACGCATAAGCTCGTTATACGAAGCAAGATCTTTAACACCCCACTTCGCGAAATCCTCGTATCTCTTGTTCATCTCCGCAACCGCCTCGCCGAGCGCCCTTGCCGCCTTTCGAGGATCTGTTACAACTGGAGTAAGAAGATGCGGAATTCCATTATAATTGCCGAGTTCTACCACCTTAGGGTCGATCATGATAAGTCTAAGGTCAGATGGCTTAGCCTTATATAAGAAGGAAGCGATAATCGAATTGATGCAAACGCTCTTACCAGAGCCCGTAGCTCCTGCGATAAGAAGGTGTGGCATTCCCTTGAGATCCGCTACGATATTGTTTCCCGAAATGTCTTTTCCTACTACAAAAGTAAGCTTAGACTCGGAATTTGCAAATTCAGGTGAATCGATAAGTTCTCGCACAAGAACAGTTGCTGGCTTATCGTTTTCGACCTCTATACCTACAGCCGCTTTGCCAGGTATCGGAGCTTCAATTCTGATAGACTTCGCTCTAAGATTCAAAGCGATATCGTCGACAAGGCTTGTAATCTTAGACACCTTAACTCCTGTAGCAGGCTGCACCTCATATCTTGTAACCGAAGCGCCCTGCGTAACACTAAGGATTCTTGCGTCTACACCGAAGTCCGCGAGAGTATGCTGTAAGAGTGCGGATTTCTGCTCAAGCTGATAATCAGACATCATCTGCTTGCTGCCCCTACCTTTCTTCAGAAGATCAATAGGCGGAAGCTTATATAATTCATCCGAGCCGGAGTTTCCAAGGCCATCGCTTATATCCTTAGCCACATCGTCTGTATTGATATTCTCGTTTGAATGCTCTGATTTGGCTTTCTTTGCGGCCTGACTGCTCTTGCCCTCATCCTCATGCTCAAGATAGCTTAGCCTTTTCTCTGTCGAATTAGTGCCGGCAGGTCTAAATTCTGACGTTGAGCCAAATAGATTAGACGCAACAGCTGTAGCTCCTGCCACCTGCATAGGCGTATTCATCTCAGGCATTGCGTCAACTTCGGCCTCGATATGCCTCATATTATTCTTGAAAACATCGAAATTCAGCTCGTCGTATCCATTCAAGCCATAGCCCTCATGCTTCTCAATCGAGCCATTAAGCCCATAGCTTACGTTCTTCTCAGGCCTTCCAATCCATTCCTTCTCGTCCTTATTATATGAAGGTGCAGCATTCGCAGCATCGCCACTTCCAGATGTCGAGAAATTATCATCGGCCTTAAATAGGTCGAACATCTTCTTCTTGCTTGCTTCGTCGAGTTCAGGCGTCTTGTTCTTAGATGTCGATGAAGAGGATTTATTCGCTTCAGGCGAGTCAATTAGGCTTGCCCAAAAACCTTTCTTCTTATTCGCAGTATTCGTCACCTCGTTTGATGCAGTTACTGATGTGGAACTTGCAGCATTCTTAAGTGGCGGATCTATAAGCTGTGGCGGACGAGCTGCCGTTTGCGTAGGAGCCGCATTAAGCTGAAGCTGCTCTTTTTTCTTAAGATCAGCCGCCTCAAGATCAGATAGAATTCGCTTTTCCTCTCTCTTGTTCTTAATTCTTTCGATACCATTTGAAATCGGAGTATTAGCAACAAGCAGCAAGGAAATCAGAATTATCGAAATCGCAATTATCAGAAGCCCCGGCATGCCGAAGAATTTAACAAGTAGACTTCCAATCTCCATTCCGACCGCGCCGCCCTTCTTGCCTGCGATTCCATCCAGATAATACTGCTTAATATCGGCAAATCCGTATTTGAGATTTGCTTCGCTTATGAAACGATATGAATTAAGAACACATAGATTTATATAAATAAGTATAGAGAAAATCGAAGTTCTTGCATTTATGTGTTGCAGCTTCTGCGCAAATAGAAGAATTCCGCCGAGCACCAGAAGAAATGGCAGGATGTATGCCACAAATCCGAATAAGCCAAGACAAATATCATGAATCTTCTGCCCGAAAGCGCCTGTCGTATCAAGGAAAATCGTAAAGAAGAACAAAATGCCAAGCGCAATAATAGTAATCGCCCAAATTTCGTCGATCACCTTTCTGTCAGCATGCCTCTGCTCTTGCATTTCGTGAATTCGCTCTTCCTTGGTCTTTGCGCTAACAGGAGTTGCTTGCTTCTTATTCTTGCTGCCCTTTGGCCTTCCCGGTCCTCTTTTCTTCTGTTCTGCCATTGTCACTCCTAATCAATTTCGAATCTAAGTTATCAAATCCACACACAAATATACACAATAATTTTAATACAAAAGGCTTGATTTATCAAGAAAACAAGCCTTTGCATATAAAAAAAAGATGCAAGCTCATCGCTTGCATCAAGTCGTTGCTTCAACTATTCGCTAACTACATCCTTGCCGTCGTAAAAACCGCAGTTAGGACATACTCTGTGTGGAAGCTTAGGCTCGTGGCACTGAGGACAAGTTGAAAGTCCAGTTGCCGTCTTCTTCATATTAGCAGCCTTTCTGCTACTTGTCTTAGCCTGTGAAGTTTTCCTCTTAGGTACTGCCATCCGTCGACACCTCCTTATATGTAAAATTATCTTATCTGTTTGATTGACACCAAGTAATTATAGTCACTATCGATGTGCTTGTCAATCAAATTTTCTGCATGATTGACAATTTGTTCTTGATTTATCGCAGATTGTGGTTCCGACTAATCCTTGATATATGGCTTAATGCAGTAATCGGATTCCTTATATAAATCCAAGCCGTTTATCATATTATAAATATTCGATGCCTTGACATCCAAGTCAAGCAGCTTCCGGCCATAATCGGACAGCTCGTTCGCATTCTTATTGATATTAGTAAGAATCGGCACAGAATTAAGCTCTTTCTTCTTTGCTATAGAAATAAGCTCTCTTCCCCTTTCATTTGCTGCAAGAAGACGAATATATGGCGCCTCGTTGTATTCATATATATCTCGATCTATGCCAAGAAGAATTTGAAGACTAAGCCTTGATATTCTTGTATATGTATATCGCTTGCTCTTGGTAGCAAGAATCAGCTCATTCATATTCTTTGCGGTAATAGCAGCCTCTTTAATTCGGTTCCCAAGTCCCTCGCCTCCTGACGGGCACTTATCAATTTGCTCAGCCGTAGCAGAAATAATTGCATATCGAACTAAATCAAATAATCTATCAGCCCTGCCGACCATATTATCAACATCCGCACAACCTGCGCCATGAAGTCTTGCCTGATTAAGCTGCGACAGCACATTAGCGGGCACATAAGACGAAATATCCTCGCCTTTCTCAAAGGCCTTTCGAATAGCGCTCGCACTCTGGAATTCCTTAGCGGTATCTATAGCTTCGTTGTATGTTGCGCCTATTCTCTTAATCGAAATCGGCTCAATATCCGAATTAGCAAGCTGCTTCAGATATTCAATTGCAAGAATATCATTTGCATTATCGAGCGTCTCGGCATCAGCAAGAAGTTTCTCTTCACCGAGCGTCTCGGCATCAGCGAGAAGTTTCTCTTCACCGAGCATCTTTGCGTCACCGAATAAGTTCTCATAAGCCGCTTTTCTCGCCGAAGGATAAGAAAGGCCCGAATTCAAATTCTGCGAAATAGCTCGCTCAATTTCTTCCTTATTATCTTCAAGCCTCTTTGCAATCAAAGAAAGCGTCGCAAGCTCTCCCGACTCACTTCCGAACGAAAGAGAGTCGCATAGACCAAGAGCCTTGAGAACGCTTACTCCGCCTTTAGCATATTTACCGGCATCGGACAGGCAATAAAGAGTCGGAATCTCGACCACAAGATCTGCTCCTGCATCGACAGCAAGCCTTGCCCTTTCCCACTTATTAAGAAGAGCCATCTCACCTCTTTGGACGAAATCCCCGCTCATTGCAAGAACAAGAGCATCTGCCCCGCTCTGCCTTCGCGTCTCCTCCATGTGATAGATATGCCCGTTATGAAGAGGATTATATTCACATATTATTCCCGTTGCCTTCATTATCCTCGTAATCGCCGTACTGAATATCGCTGATTTGTACGCGCTCAGCCAAATCCTTCATTTCCTGTCTGTTTGCATTGAATTTCGCATTGAAATCGGACAAAAGCCCCTCGAAGCAATTGTTCATAGGCTGCATGAACTCGTCACGAATGCTAAGAACATTGTTTTGCAAATCATACAGCATATTATCTAAATACAGATAAGCCTTGTACTTAATATATCTTGACTGATTCTCCGCCTCAGAAACAAGCGCATTCGCTCTTTTCTCTGCTTCCTTCTTAATTACACTTGTCTCAGTCAGATATTCTGCCTGCTGCTGAGCCGCCTGAATTACTCTCTGATATTCTTCCTTTGCTTCCTGGATAATTCTTTCCTTCTCCTGTCTTACCCATTCAGCCTCATTAAGATCTCTTGGAAGAGCCAGTCTTATATCCTTAATAATGCTCATAAGTGTATCATTATCGATAATTCTGTTCTCAGTGAAAGGCACCTTGCCACTGTCATTAACGAGTTCTTCCAGTTCGTCCAATAATGATATTACTCTTACACTTGCGTTATCCATTTGTATATCCTCCATATACCATATATAAAAAAATTAGTATCTCATATTCGATTCTTATGCTTGAGTCGAGGCTTTTGCTCTATTCGAGACTCTATTCGAGACTCTTTCGAGGCTCTTTCAAATTAAACGAGCTTCTTTCGAACCGCGGCGAGAACATTTGCCGGAACAAGCTCCGTAATATCTCCTCCAAGGCTTGCTACTTCCTTTGTCAAGCTCGAGCTTATATACGAATTCTTGGGCTCAGTCATAAGGAAAACCGTCTCAGCATTCTCGAACAGCTTCGCGTTCATCTGCGCCATTTGAATTTCGTAATCAAAGTCGGAAGCAGATCTCAGCCCTCGTACGACAGCGGAGAATTTATTCTCGTTCACGTAATCCGCAAGAAGTCCCGAACAAGACGTGACCTCGACATTCGGAATATGCGCGACAGCCTCTTTTACAAGATGAACCCTTTCATCTAAGCTGAACATCGTCTTCTTGCTTGCACTCTCGACCACGGCTACCGTCAGCGAGTCAAAGAGTGTGGAAGCTCTTTCAATAATATTCAGATGACCATTTGTAAGCGGATCAAAGGATCCTGAATAAAGGGCTGTTCTATTCACATTGCACCTCTTTAGTAAATATAGATGTTATATTTTATCACAATTACTCAACAATGAACAAGTCAACACCGATTGTTCCGTATTTTTTTTCACGGATTTTGTGGAGCCTGCCATAGCTTTCCGATAATTTGTTATCGTAAAGGTGTTCTGCCACAACTATGCTTCCCTCATCGAGAAGTTGCATCTCATTTATAAGATCAAAAGCTTCTTCATAATATCCTTCGGCATAAGGTGGATCCATAAGAATTACATCAAGCTTAATTTTCTGCAGCCCGAGCTTCTCAAGGCATACGCGAAAATCCGCATTCATAATATGTGACTTGTCTCCTGCCTGGCAGTGCATGATATTAGATGTAAGGATCTTATAATTTCTTCTGTCTGCCTCGTTGAAATACGCAAGTGCAGCGCCTCTCGAAAGTGCTTCTAAGCCAAGCGCTCCTGAGCCTGCAAAAAGGTCAAGGACTACAGCATCGGGAATCCATGGGTTAATCATGCTGAAGATTGCCTCTCGCACCTTTTCGGTTGTCGGCCTTATTCCCTCAGGAATTTCAAGCTTTCTATATTTATATTCACCAGATGTGATTTTCATTACTGCGTTCTCCTTTGCTATTTCTTACTTAATTCTCAGCTTGCTTAAATTATATCGGAATTATCTGTATCGTTATATTTAGCAAGCACCAGGCTTAAATATTCCTTATCTATAAGCGAATAATCTGAGTCGATAATCTGCTCGGCATCATCAATCGCCATCTTCAAGATCTCCGTATGTGAGCATAGAGAAGCAAGCTGATTGCCAAATGAGCCGTGCTGCATCGTTCCGATAATATCGCCCGGGCCCCTAAGCTCGAAATCCTTCTCGCTGATTATGAAGCCGTCATTTGTTTCGCACATAATCCTGGCGCGCTCCGTTGCAGTCTCCGAATTGCTATAATTAACAAGATAGCAATATGATTGAACATCGCTTCGCCCTACGCGTCCTCTAAGCTGATGGAGCTGAGCCAGTCCGAAGCGCTCGGAATTTTCTATTACTATTATGCTTGCCTCTGGAACATCAATTCCAACTTCGATAACAACGGTTGAAACAAGAAGCTGTATCTTTCCGCTTGCAAAATCAAGCATAATCTTCTCTTTCTCGGCTTTGTCGAGTCTTCCGTGGAGAAAACCTATGCGATAGCCCGAGAATTTGGCCTTCATTTCGTTATATAGAGCGTCAACGGATTCGAGCTCCGTGCTGTCGCTATCTATGGAAGGTGCAACTACATAGGCTCTATGGCCCTTCTTCAATTCCTCTCTTACGGAATTATAGGCGATTTCTCTTGATGCCTCTCCCACCGCTCTTGTGATAATGTCCTTGCGGTTAGCCGGGCGCGAGGCTATGATGCTAAAATCCATATCTCCGTACACGGTAGCCGCCAAGGTTCTTGGAATCGGTGTCGCCGACATAACCATAACATTCGCAAGAGAGCCTTTTTTCACAAGATTCTTGCGCTGATTGACACCGAAGCGGTGCTGCTCGTCTGTAATCATAAGGCCCAAGTTGTCGAAAATTACATCGTCTTGTATAAGAGCGTGCGTGCCGATTAGAATGTCAAGCTCGCCTTTTACGAGGCTCGAAAGAAGCTCTCGTCTATCCTTTGCTGACATCTTGCTCGTAAGAAGACCTGTGCTATATCCGAGCTTGTCGAAATCCTCCTTGAGCTTCTTGTAATGCTGCCTTGCGAGAATTTCGGTCGGTGCCATCATCGCGGCTTGGTAGCCCGCCCTTACTGCAAGATAGATTGCGGCCTCTGCGACAACGGTCTTGCCGCAGCCGACATCACCTTGAACGAGCCTATTCATAGCCCTTTGGCTGACTAAATCAGATCTGATGTCCTCTATCGCCTTGACCTGTCCCTCGGTGAGCTCGAAAGGAAGTATCTTTGTAAAAGCATCTATGTCGCTTCCGGCGTCGCCAAGTATCGAAGAATTGCCACTGTCGAGGCTCTTTCGATTCTTTCTTACCGCAATTTGATATATCAGCAGCCTATCATATATTAACCTTGCTCGTGCAATCTTATACGCTTCGTTAGATATCGGGAAATGTATTTGGCTGAGCGCGAAATTTATATCGCAGAGCCTGTTTCTATCAAGCAAATCCTTATCAAGATAGTCAGTTATTAAATCATTCTCTTCCTTTTGCAGAAGGCTTCTGAGCCACTTGTTCAAGTCGTTATTCGTTAACCCCTGCGTGCAGTGATACACAGGAATATAGCCACGAACATCCTTATCCGAGCCATAAATGCAAATTTCGGGATTTGTGAAGCTGTATCTTCCATATTGATGCTTCATTTTCCCGAAAATCGAATATTTGCTGCCAATCTGCAGACTGTTGTAAATATATGGCATTCCAAAGAAAGCTACACTAAATGTGCCTGCCTCAACTCTAAAAGTGCATTCGATGATTTTCCTTGAATAGCTGATTGACCTTTGCTGCTTGCGTTGAAGAACACCGCTAACAAGCACAGCCTTATCTAAAGGAGCGGCATGAAGCGCGTATTCAGTCTTTCTATCCTTATATTTGTAAGGGAAATAATTAAGCAGGTCGTAAATATCATTTATTCCAAGCCGCTTCAAGCATTCAGCCTTCTTCGGGCCGACACCTGCAATATTAGATATTGAGCTTTGCAAGTATTCAATATTATTTCTCATAGGCATAATACCTGCGCAGTCTTTTTTCCAAATTAACGATATAGAAATCACATACAATATCTCTTTTGATTGCAATCTGATACAGTATGTCAACAATAAGCTCGAACTGCTTGTCTATCTCCTGATTGAGATAATCTATGCTGTTTCCGCCAGACACCAACACATACATTGCTATGCAAAGGCGGGAATTCTCTTCCATTATTCTAATAGAAGCCTTTTTCTTCTGCTGATTACCCTTCTTGTTGCATAACAAAAGGCTCGTGTGTCCCTCAAAAGCATCGATTATGATGTCGCGAAGGATGTCGTCTTCTAATGCAACTATTCCGTTGTCGTTTTTGATCAATATAGCCATGGCTGAATTATAGCATATTTCTTTTTCAAATAAAAAAAGTCTTAAGCCTAAGCTTAAGACTCGTCAATTTATGGTTATATATCCATTAGATAGCACGGTTAACCTTGCCCGATCTCAGGCAGCTAGTGCATACTGAAGCCTTTCTGACTGTGCCATTCTCATCAACTCTAACAGTCTGAATATTAGCATTCCACTTTCTTCTTGAGTGTCTGTTTGAGTGGGAAACAGCATTGCCTGAAGTCTGACCCTTACCACAAACTTCGCATTTTCTGGACATCTCCCGCACCTCCTTACTTAATCAAAATTATCGTGTTCTTCTTAACACGCTCGATTAGTATACCGAAAAGCAAGGCAAAATGCAAGCTTTTTTTCGATTTCTTTTGCTTTAATTTTTTGCCTAATGAGAGTATAATGATTTGGATTATTGTTTAATCGCGAATTGATATTAAATCGCCGATATTAAATACATATGAATAAGATAAATTAAGATAAATATGGAGCATTCTATGAAGAGCCTATCAAGAATCAGCAAAATTATAATAGCAGTCCTGCTTGCGATATTGCTTGCATTTCTTGCTGTGCAATTATATAAGGTTTCGAATTCAAATTACATTGATAAGCAGGAATACAAAGAGCTTGTCGAAACTCTCGAGACAGAATTTGCGAAGATTACAGACAGCGATGCTTTTATTAGCTACCTACGCGGATACCTTGACGATAATTCCTATAGCTACGAGATCGATTCTTCGAATAATATCATCTTTTCGGTTGACGCAGCTGAGGGCAAATCAAACGTTGAGCCAAGCGTTATCTGTGTGAATTATAATATAGATTCCCTTTCAAATGCCGTTGAGCCAATCGCCTCTGCCCTTACGCTTGCCGGCAGTGGTATCAAATCCGAGAAATATAATGTGATTATCTTTAATAATAATGAAGATACTGGCGAGGGCTACAAGAATATCTCAGATAAATATTTCCCAGATAACGCAAATGTTATCTTCTTAGATCATGGAGAAGATTCTTATATTTCGACAAGTTCCTTTGCTGCGACGAATAACTGCCTGCAAATTCCGCTTGTTACAACAGCAAATACCCATGATACAGCAATCAAGGTTACGATAAGTGGACTTAGCACAAGCAGCATCGGTGACAAGACGGTTGCTCAGCCTAACCCAAGCAATTATTTAAGCAATATTCTTACTAAGCTCAATTCGAAGTCTATTTCTTATCAGTTGGCAGATATCGAATTTGAATCCGTCGGAAATATGTATCCTCAGGGTATGAGCTTTACCCTGCTCTTTGATTCGTATTCTCTTGAATATATAACAAGCTATCTTGATGGTCGAATTGAGAAGTTCGACAAGACATATAAAGGCGATTTCGAAAATGCTACGTTTACTTATGAAGTAATTGAGAATTCCGAGGCTTTTCCTCAGGAGGTCTATGCCGATTCTGTTACAAGAAGTCTCAATACCGCACTTTATACTGTAAAGAACGGTTCCTATACTTTTACAGAGGATAATGTTCCCGATACCGCTAAGGTCGGCGATATTTACGCTCGAAATTGCATCATAGATATCAAGGAGAATGAGTCTTATCTTGAAATAGATATTATAAGCTCAGCCCTTAACAAATCATATATGAATCAAATTCTCGACGAGAATGCCGCTGCTGCAGAATTATCCGAAGCTTCTTTTGCAAAGAAGAGTCAAATTGACGCCTTTAAGAATTCGAACAGCAAATTCTCGAATGATATGACAATTGCTTACTTCAAGTCTAATCATTCGTGGTCCTCTCCTCGAGATATACCTCTCAAGGAAGACAATTTCTTTACAGTATGCTCGTACATTCAGGGAATTAACGAGAATTTGAACATAATTCACTTAAGAACAAATGACGCTCTGATGGCTAAATACACAAATACTCTTCTATATTATATAGATGTCAAAGGCAATTTCCTTTCGCTATAAAGCCGGGGCTTTCATTTAAACAGAAACAGATGATATAGAAGATATAGAATTAGATTAAGATTAAGATTAAGACTTAAACTTAATCTTAGACTTAGACATAGACATAGATTAAGAAATAGATTTATATTAAATGAATAATAACAATAAATTACTGATTATAAATGATATAACAGGCTACGGAAGGGTCTCAAGCTTCGCTATGTACCCTATTCTTGCCGCCTATGGCATTCATCCGTATTTCCTGCCTACTGCACTTGTATCAAATACACTTGATTACGGCTCCGCGGAAATACTTGACACAAGCCTATGGATGAAGCAGACGATAGCGAAGTGGGCAGAATATAATTTCAATTTTTCTTATATTTCTGTGGGCCTGTTGAATTCAAGCGAGCAACTTGAAACGATTATAGATTTGATTAAGGAGCAAGAGCCCTCCTTCGTGCTTGTCGATCCGATAATGGCTGACAATGGCGAGCTTTATCCCGACATGTATGAGAATGTTGTCGAATGTAATAGACATATGGCAGCATTTGCAGACCTGCTCTTGCCTAATTATACAGAGGCTGTGCTTCTTGCAGATTACCATGCAGATACAGACCAGCTTTCGGATGATGAGTATTCTAAGCTTCTTGATATTCTATATAAGCTTGGGCCTCAATCAATAGTCATCAAAGGCTGCAAAGATCTTGAAGGCAAACACTTTAATTTGATATCCAAAGGGCCAGAAAGTCCTGTAGTCAAGCAATATTTCGATAGAACAAGGCAGGACTTCATAGGAACAGGCGATGTTTTCTCTTCTGTATTGTTGTCTGAATTACTAAGCGGTGCTGATATCGAAGCCGCAACTAAGCAAGCGGCTGATTTCGTGCTTACAGTAATCGATGATAATGCAAGCAATGATGACTGTTATGATTTGATAATTGAGAATTCTATTACTAAGCTATTAAGCAAGCGCTAAGCAAGTAATTCTTTTATGCCGCTTGCATAATATGATATAATCAAATGATTTATAAGCAAATTAAGCTAAAGGAGGACAATCTATGAGAAGTGACAGAGATCAACGATCTGACAAAGAACTCGAAATCGATGATTTCCTTGCTCAGTTCGACACTCCACTCGACGATTTTACCACCGATATTAATTCATACCTTGGTGATGGCAACTCTACCAAAGCAACCGCCGCACATACCTTCTACGGAAGAAATGTCGGAAGCGGAAGCGATAGCAGTAGCCATACTTATGCTTCGCCAAATTATGAAGGCAGCAACTTCAGCAAGCCTGATATGGAGAACACTAACAGTTACACCGTTCAGGATATGCTGAAGGATAATGGGTTTTTCCAAGATGACAATGATTCGGGTGATTCAACAGGGCTTAAAGGCAAGATTAAGCGTGTTAAGAAATCCAAAGGTTCATCCGATGGAGATTCTTCTAACGGAAATTCCGGCAAAGGTTCCAATAGAAGGTCTTCAAATAAGAAGAGTTTTCTTGGCTTGAAGCCTTTCTTCAAGAGCCTCAAAGGTAAGAGTTTCAAGCAGAAGCTGAGACTTACTCTTGATGCGCTTTTCTTAATAGATAACCCTAATTATGACCCAACTCAGGGCGAATATATTGTTGTAAATGGTAAGAAGCGCAAGAACAAGCCTAAGAAATTCAGCATCAAGAAGCTGATTCGAGATTGCATTGTCTTCGGCGTTATCTGCGTGCTTGCATTTATGCTCTATGCCCTTGTAATTATTACGATGGCTCCTAAGGTTGATGCAGACGACATCTATGCAACCGTTTCGCAGAGTTCGATAGTATATGATGATGAAGGCAATCAAGTATCTTCTGTTTTCTATACCGAAGATAGAAAGCTTGTTAAATATGAGGACATGCCGGAGAATCTTATCAATTCCTTTGTAGCTATCGAGGATAAGACCTTCTGGAAGCACCATGGATTCAACTGGGTCAGAATGGTTGGAGCTGTTGTTCAATCCGTCTTCGGAGGAGGAAGCATCAGCGGTACAAGTACAATTACGCAGCAGCTTTCAAGAAATGTATACTTAGCCGATATTAAATCTGTACGAAGCATTAAGCGTAAGATCCTTGAAATGTATTATGCAAGTCAGATTGAGGCCTGCATGACCAAGGAAGAGATTATCGAAGCGTATTTGAATACCATTTATCTTGGTTATGGCTGCTACGGTGTTTCGGCGGCATCAAAAGCATATTTCAGCAAGGATGTTAAAGACTTGTCGCTTGTTGAATGCGCGGCACTTGCTGCCCTGCCTCAGGCTCCTGAATATTATGCTTTAATTAAATATGCCGACTCGTCGACTTTAACTGATGAGGCAACTAACATAATTGCTACAAGTCCAGAGACCATCTTGGCAAACGACATCTCTAAAGATAGAAGAGATCTCACTTTGGCGCTGATGAAGGATCAAGATTATATAAGCGAAGAGGATTGCACAGCTGCACAGGCTCTCAAGCTTACAGATTTCATTAATCCTACTTATACATCTAACGCAGACAATAATTCTTACTTCAAAGAATATATGATAGATGAGATCATCGAAGACTTGATGGATGAATATGACCTTGAATATGCGGATGCTGAGAAGATGGTCTACACAGGCGGTCTTAAGATTTATTCAACTCTTGACTCAACTGCTCAGAATGTAGTCGTTAAGGAATTCAGCGATGAGGACAACTTCCCTAACCTCGGTTCAGTAAGAACTAATAGTAGTGGAAACGCGATTGACTCAGCTGGAAATGTCATCATGTATGCTTATGATAATTACTTTGATGATAGCGGAAGATTTGTATTCGGCACCGACGAATGCACTGTTAACGACGACGGCTCGGTAACAATCAAGAGAGGCCATAGAGTAAATATCTATACAACTACTGTTAATGGAGAGAAAGACTATAGCCTTGAATTCAAATATTTATTCACTCGCGAGAACGGCACATTATATACAATTTCCGGTGGATATGTTAACATCGCTTCTCAATACAAGAAGCTCGACAAGAATAAGGATCTTGTAATCAGTGCTGATTTCTTCAAGGATCAGGATTATATCAAGATTGAAGACGGTAAGCTTGTAATTCCTCAAGAGGCTTATTCACTTCACCCTAAGACAATTCAGCCTCAGGTTGCAATGACAATTGTAGAGGTTGGTACTGGTAAGATCAAAGCCATGGTTGGTGGTAGAAATGTAACTGGTCAGCAGCTTTACAACAGATGCCTTAACCCAAGACAGCCTGGATCATCAATCAAGCCTCTTGCCGTATATGGTGCAGCCCTTCAGAAGAGCTACGAGCTCGAGAAGAGCGGTAAGACTTGGACTTATACTAAATACAATACCGATAAGCAGAACACTAAGGGTTATGGAGATTATCTTACTGCTTCCTCCCCTATCATCGACGAGAAGATGACAGTAGGCGGACGTGTATGGCCAAGAAATGCTTCAGGTGGATATAGCGGTAATCAGACCTTCAGAACTGCACTTCAGCAATCCCTTAATACTTGCGCTGTTAAGATTCAGATGCAGGTTGGCAATGATTACTCAATCAGCATGCTGAAGAAGTTCGGTATTACAACCGTTGTTGAAGACGGAGACGCAAATGATTCAAATGCTGCAGCACTTGCACTCGGCGGAATGTCGCAAGGTGTTACAACACTTGAAATGGCTCTTGCTTATGCTACCTTCCCTAACAATGGTGTAAGAAACGAAGGAATTTCCTATACTAAGGTTCTTAACCGAAAGGGCGAGGTTCTTCTCAAGAACAAGTCAAAGACACATAAGGTTCTTGATGAAGGTGTTGCTTGGATTATGACAGATTTGCTTAAGTCTGTTGTTACTAATGGTATAGCAGGAAGTGCTTGGGTAAATAACGTACAGTCCGGTGGTAAGACAGGTACAACAAATAACCAATATGATATTTGGTTCGACGGATTCACTCCTACCTATGCGGCAGCAATTTGGGTAGGCGCTGATACGAATATTTATATGACTTCTGGATCAGGCCTGACAGCTCGTTTATGGGGCAAGATCATGAGACAAATTCCTAAGGCTTGCACCGGAACTTATAAGAAAGCTCCATCGAATGTAGTATCTGTAGATGGTGAATATTATACGAAGGGAACTGAGAAAGGACGTTCAACATATATATCTGACTTGGATAAGTTCAAAGAGAATGTTCCTTTGATTGACCAGTACTTCTATGATAATCCATATATTACGATAGATGATGCTTGTGCACACTACGGCATGACCTATGAGGATTATCAGGATGCTGGCGGAGGCATTGCTTCCGGATCGGTTAGTCCACCTAAGGCCGAGGAAAAGGAAGAGGAGCCTGAAACAACTCCAACTCCTACTCCAACTCCTACTCCAACTCCTACACCTGAAACAGAAACAAATACTAACAACTAAATATTGAATTAAATAATAAAATAATATTGAAAGATAGGGTTTATCGATGAGGATAGGCCCTATCTTTTGCATTCGTTGAAATTTGCTGAGATTCTTCAACATCCCCTCTTGCAAGCATTGAAAATAGTACATTATGTCGAAATTGTGAAGACGATTTCATCTTGACATCACAGAATAATTGGGTTACTATTACTGACGTATAAAGACGCAATTTGTTCGTTAATATTATTTGGAGGTAAATTATAATGGAACAAAATTCAAAAGGAAATTTTCAGTCCAATTTCGGTTTCCTTATGGCTTGTCTCGGATCAGCTGTAGGTCTTGGTAACCTCTGGTCATTCCCTTACAAGCTCGGAGTTGGCGGTGGATTCGCATTCCTTCTTATCTACGTTATTCTTGCTGTAGTAGTAGGATATCCACTTGTACTTTCCGAAATCGCTATTGGTCGTAAGTCACAGAAGGCTGCTATTGAAGCTTATGAAGAAATTCACCCTGCATTCAAGTTCAATGGTATTCTTCAGACAATCGTACCATTCTTCCTGCTCTCGTTCTACTGCACATTTGGTGGATACATCACTAAGTACCTCGTTGCTTCAATCGCAGGTTTCAGTGGTAACGCTACTATCAACACAGTAGACCCAGCTGCATATTTTGCTGAGAACCTTCTCAGCAACGGCGGAGTTGCTCTTATCTGGACATTATTATTCCTTGCACTTACAATGGTAATCGTATTTGCTGGTGTTTCCGGCGGTATCGAGAAGTTCTGCAAGTTCGCTATGCCTGCACTCTTCTTCATGCTCGTTATCATCGTAATCAGATCTTGCACACTCGAAGGAGCAGGCGGTGGTATTTCATTCTGCCTCAAGCCAAATTGGGATCCAATCATTGCTGACCCATTTGGAACACTCAGCCTTGCTGGTGGACAGCTCTTCTTCTCACTCTCACTTGCTTCAGCTTGTCTGATCGCTTATGGTTCATACCTCAGCGCTGATGAGAACCTCGAGAAGGACGCTATCTTCATCACAGTTGGAGACTCCACAGTAGCTGTACTCGCTGGATTCGCTATCATGCCTGCAGTATTCGCATTTGGTCTTGAGCCAGGTGCTGGCCCATCACTTCTGTTCATCTCAATGACAACAGTATTCCAGTCAATGGGCGTTGCTGGCAGAATCTTCCAGTTCATGTTCTGGCTCCTCGTATTCTTCGCAGCTATCACATCATCAATCGGTATGATGGAAGGCGGAATCGCAGCTATCATGGATAGCCAGATTAAGAAGGGTAAGAAGGCTAACAGAATCCTTACAACAACAATCATGGGACTTATCGGTGCAGTTGGTAACACAATGACAACTCTTGACTGCCTTGGTGCTGCTCCAACAATGCAGTGGTTCCACATCCTTGGACAGCCTGACGTACTTGACGTTTGGGATGCTGTTGCTGAAGGTATCCTCATGCCTCTCACAGGTCTCATCATGGCTATCCTCATTGGTTGGGTTGTTCCTGGCTACATTGATGACGAAGTTGAAAAGGGTTCACAGTTCAAGTCAAAGAAGTTCTACAACTTCTGCATTAAGTGGGCTGGCCCTCTCTTCATGGCTATGATCGTTTATGGTCAGATTAAGTCATTCTGGGGTTAATCATAATTTAAGTCATTATACTAAATTAAGAATTTCAAATTTAATTTATTAGACGAACAAATTAATACACTTAAAGGCCCAGCCAATCGGCTGGGCCTTTTCTTGTACCATTATTTAGCTTAGCTTCTATTTAGCTTTTGTTCTGTTTTCTTTTCTGCTGTTCTTGTGTCCGCTACACTTCCCTCTTATTTAGTTCAACTTGACTACAGGAATCTTGCGAGGGTTCTCTTGAGTATAGCTATATCAATCGGCTTAGCGATATGTTCATTCATACCAGCTTCAATGGATTTGAGCCTATCCTCTTCAAAGGCATTTGCCGAGAGAGCTATGATTGGAATGTTGCTCTCAGGATACATCTTGCGAATCTTCCTTGTAGCTTCATAGCCGTTCATAAAAGGCATCTGAATATCCATAAGGATTGCATCATAAGCATCTGGTCCTACGCTTCTTAGGAGTTCAATAGCCTTAGTTCCATCCTCTGCCGCTGTAACAATGACGCCATCTTCGCTGAGAATTTCTGACGCAATCTCCCTATTCATTTCATTATCTTCAACAAGGAGAATTCTCTTTCCATGAAATGATAAGATATTATCATTATAAGCGTTCTCTTTATTTGTCACAGCATCAATATTATCAATAATCTTGCAAGGCAGGATAACCGTAAAAGTAGAGCCTTCACCTTTCTTGCTCTTGCAACCGATGGTGCCTCCCATTAATTCCACGAAGCTCTTACAGAGTGCAAGTCCAAGGCCCGTTCCCTGAATCTTGGAGACGGTTGAATTCTCTTCCCTTGTGAAATGCTCAAAGGCATGCTTCTGGAATTCCTCACCCATTCCTATGCCGTTATCTGTAAAGGTATATTTGAGTGTCGCATAGCCCGGCTTGTGAGATTCAATTTCCTCACACATCACATTTACTTTTCCGCCCTTCTGGGTGTACTTAATGGCATTTGAAAGAATATTTACAAATACCCTTTCGGCGCGAATTTGGTCACAATAGACATAGCGATTCTTAATTTCGCCAAAGCCGAAGACAAGCTCAATATCTTTTGCTCTTGCAAGATCACATACAAGATCTTCAACATGAGAGAAAGACAAATACGCATCGCCTGGAGTTTCTTCAATCTTGAACTTGCCGGATTCGATGCGGCTCATCTCAAGCACGTCATTTATGATATTAAGAAGTGTTTCTCCTGCGATATTAGTCTTATTTAAGCACTCGATTACCTTCTCTTTGTCGTCAATATTTCGAAGCGCCATACTGCTGTATCCCAAGATAGCATTCATAGGTGTTCTAATATCGTGTGACATGTTGAAAAGGAAACTGGTCTTAGCAAGGCTGGCGGATTCTGCAAGCTCAAGTGCCTCCATCTCGCGCTTCGTAGCTTCATCTACATTGTGGAAGCCTACGATAAAATGAGATTCTGAATTCTCGTCTCGTACGAATTTCGCCTGATAGTATGTAACTTCTCCATTTATAAGCGTTCTGAAATTTACGAAATATGCATTATCATTATTGATTGCTTGCTTAACGACGTTCTGTCTTGTTGCTTCGTAGAACTCCTGTCTGTCATCAGGATGCATAATTGTACTTATCAGCCTGTTAAGACGTTCTTCGAAATTTGTTATTGATGACCATCCAGGGATTGTCTTCTCGAACATTGAGTCGAAACGATAGTGAATCTCAGGGCTATCATCTTCAAAAGAAGCATAGACTACACAACCGAAGTCGTCCGAAAGGCCTTCAATTACGGCTGCGTCACGAGCGGCTATTGCCTTACGTTCAAGTTCTGCCCTGAGTTCGTCGTCCTTGTCTGCGAAGCCGAGAGCCACAGACTGCGGATTCTCGGAATCCCCTACTTTTACAAACTTCATCTCGGAATAATGCCCTTCGGAATTTCTGTAAGTCGTAATGAAAGTCTTCTTATTACTGAGTTCTTTGAGGATATTGTATATTGAGCCCGCGGTGAGCATCTTCGCCTTATCGTCTGGATATACCAAGGTGTCTACATACATCTTGAAGGCATCGCTGTATTTAATACCACTTCTGAAAATCTTACCGAACTGAGACTCGGTCTGCTCGTTCATCGTATACGGGTCGAGCTCGTCAGTAGTAAGGTCGATGTAGTATACGGAAGTATATTCGGAAGCGAGGATCTCAATAATTTCGATGTTTCTTTGAAGTACTCGCTCTTCTTCCTCTTTGGATCTAAGCTCTGCGTCCTTATCTGCGAAACCAAGTGCTACAGCCTCTGGTATGCCTTCTTCATATCCTACCTTTACGAATTTCATTTCGGAGTAGTGTCCTTCATCGTTACGATAGGTTGTGATGAAAGTCTTCTTAGTACGAAGCTCCTTCATGATATTTCCTACAGAGCCGGCCTTAAGCATCTTGGATTTGTCTTCCAAATAAACAAATTTATCAACATATAGTCTGAACGCTTCGGAATATGTAATTCCGCTTCTAAATACAGAGCCGAAGGTCGTTTCTGTTTCGTCGTTCATGGTATACGGATTCAAGTCGTCTGTTCTGAGGTCGATATAGTATACGGAGGTATACTCGGATGCCAGGACTTTAATAATTTCTATATCTCTTTGTCTGCTCTCTTCTTCTTTGAGCTCGGCTCTTGTTTCTTCATCTTTATTTGCGAAACCAAGCGCAACAGCAATCGGCTTGTCATATTCGCCACCTACTTTAACGAATTTCATCTCTGAATACTCGTCGTCGGCACTTCGGTAAGTGGTTATGAACGTCTTCTTATTTGCCAGCTGCCTCTTGATATTCTCGATTGAACCGGCATTGAGCATCATCTCCTTATCCTCAGGATAAACGAGTTTGTCTACGTACAGCTTATATGCCTCGGAGTACGTAATTCCGCTTCTAAATACAGAGCCGAAAGTTGTCTCTGTTTCTTCGTTCATGGTATACGGAACAAGGCCGTCATTTGAGAGGTCGATGTAGTATACGGAAGTATACTCGGATGCCAGAATTTCGATGATGTCGAAATTCCTTTGGCGCTCTTCTTCGAGAAGGCGTTGTTCTTCGCTCATCATATTATCTGCGGCTCTATCCTTGATTTCTTCTGTTATTTCTTCTCTTATTTCTCCTGCCTCTTCGCCTGCAAACATTCTACTCCTCTTTCTTTCTCCTGTATTTCTTCTATATTATCCAGTTTTTCTTTATATTACTATTCTTTTATTAATTAAGCAATATTAAAGAATCTATTGTGTCAGCCATAAGACATCAAAATCACGCTCTCAACGTGGCGCGAAACAACACTATAAATAACAATAAATAATATTGGTAAATGGGAACTTGTCCATAAGAGAATGTTCCTTATTTAGTTTGTCCACATCCAGAGCAATAATAACCATCTGAAATTATTTCATCATAAGCAGGTGTATCAGTTACTGTTACTGTTTCATAAATAGGATCACCTTGCTCATCATAAGCTGCCTGTTTTTCATAAACTGTTCCGGATCCTGCGCAATACGTCGCATTTGCGTGAGCAATATATGAGTCTAAATCAGTCTTAAGCCATTCAATTCCACAGTTACACGTAAACGCTTTTACTGCATCATGATGAATTGTATTATATCCAGTAATGTGTTGTTCCTCATGCGTAACCGCATCATGATGAACTGTTGTTGTTTTTTCTACCCATGTATGTTCGTGTGGTGCTGGTGTGCTCTCAGTCTTAGTAGAAGAACCGTTGTTAGTTGTAGTGGTGTTGTTAGAGCTACTGTTAGTTGAAGTAGTAGTATTTGTTGTTTCTATAGTAGCTTCACTAGATTCTTCCATAGTAGGTTCTTCTTTCTTAGCAATCTTAGTAAATTGTGAATTAAGAATTGTGTTCACACCTACTAATATCTATAGATTAGTAACAAGTTCCCATATACAGACTTTTCATAAAAAAATAAAAGACTTATTAGTCACAAATCTATCTTTTTAACGATAAACTCTTAATAAGTCTTTATTTATTATTTCTTTATATTGTTAGTGTATTCATTTCCTTGAAATGAATACTACATTTTCTGTATAGGTCGAGACTATGCCTTTAATGTTCACAGTAAAGAGGAACAAATCACTCCCTATTTATGAGGAAAATATCATCTCTTTAATCGATTGACAATCAAAGTTTAACTTCATATTCTGTCCACAGACTCATTTTTATTTTGAGTTGGATTTCAGATGTGCATAGACAATACATTCTTCTGTTCCAGTAGGTCCTGTCCAGTGGTTACCTTCTTCACCTG
>CAVIGM010000021.1:0-27431 GCA_963642455.1 Anaerovoracaceae bacterium
AAGAAGATCATTCGCTTTTCGAGGTGCACCTGAACTGCAGCGACGAGCTGTAGAGTGACAAGATGGCTGTAGAGCGGCAGGACGGCTGTAGAACGGCAGGATAGTTGACTATTCCCTTATTTTCGTATAATATTTAAGGGAATAAAGGAGGAGTAAGGGAATGAGGACTTTTAACTATTCCGAAATCAAAGATAGAAAATGGGATTCGGAGTTGCTCTCTCTGATAGCCGCCATATATAGGGAAGTTGGCAAACAGGACCTGTACATGAAGCAACGCCCTGATGAACTTGAGAAGCTGGTCGAGATTGCTAAGGTTCAAAGCACTGAGTCCTCGAATGCTATTGAAGGGATTGTTACTACAAATACCAGAATCAGACAGCTCGTTGAGGAGAAGACAACGCCGCATAATCGTGACGAGCAGGAAATCGCAGGATACCGCGATGTTCTGAGCACTATTCATGAGAATTTTGATGCAATTCCGATTAACCAGAACTATATCCTGCAGCTGCACAGAATCCTGTATGGGCATATGAATAATCCTGTTGCCGGTAGAACTAAGTCAGTGCAGAATTATATCAGCGCAACCCATCCAGATGGACATGTTGTAAATCTGTTCACTCCGCTGTCTCCGTTTGAGACGCCTGAAGCACTCGATAAGATTTGCGAAGAATATAATCGTGTCATCGGGAATATGGAGCTTGAGCCGCTGATTGCAATTCCGATTTTCATTCACGATTTTCTGTGTATCCACCCGTTTAACGACGGGAACGGCAGAATGAGCCGACTGCTTACAACATTGCTTTTGTATCGCAACGGCTTTTATGTCGGCAAATATGTTTCTCTTGAAGCAAAGATTGCAAAGAACAAGGACTTGTACTATGAGGCACTGTATCAGTCTCAAATCGGCTGGCATGAAGGTACTGAAGACGCGCTTCCTTTTATAAAATATCTCCTCGGTACAATTCTTGCAGCGTATAAAGATTTAGAAGAACGCATGGAACTCATGGAACCTAAGCTTTCTGCTCTTGAAACAGTCCGCAAGGCAAGCAAGAACAAGCTCGGCAGATTTACCAAGCAGGATATTCGCGAGCTCTGTCCAACTCTCAGCGACAGCTCGATTGAAGGAGCATTCCGCAAGCTGATAGCTGCCGGCGAACTTCAGAAAGAAGGCAAAGGGAAGAACACCTGTTATTTCAGACTGAAGTGACTAAAATGATTAAAGTGACTAAAGTGAATTTAATCACTTTAGTCACTTATATCTTTTATATCTTTTATATCCTATTTAATCAGCAATTCCGCAATCTGTACCGCATTTGTTGCAGCACCCTTGCGAACCTGGTCGCCACAGCACCATAGATTGATGCCGTGATCGTTAGCAAGGTCCTTGCGAATTCTTCCAACATATACAATGTCTTGGTTGCTTGTCACGATTGGCATTGGATATTCGTGCGCATCCCCATCGTCGTACAACTTGCAACCCGGAGCCTTTGCGATTGCCTCTCTTACAGCATCAAGCTCGAGCACATCGTCTGTGATTACCACTGCCGAAATCGCATGCGAGCGTTCAACAGGAACACGAACGCAGGTGCAGCTGACCTTCATCTCTGGAAGATGCAGGATTTTGCGACCCTCGTTCTGAAGTTTCATCTCCTCTGAGGAATACCCATTCTCGCCGAAGCCACCAATCTGTGGAATCAGGTTAAATGCAATTTGATGCTGGAAAACCGCAGGCTCAGAGATAGGCTGGCCGTTTATTATCTTGGCTGCCTGGTCGAACATTTCCTCTGGGCCCTTGATTCCTGCGCCGCTCGTAGCCTGATAGGTCGATGCGTAGAGCGTATTGATTCTCGAGAGCTTGTTGATTGCATTGATTGCAACGAGCGTTATTATTGTAGAGCAATTAGGATTTGCGATGATGCCATTATGCTTAAGCGCATCCTCTGGGTTGATTTCTGGAACTACCAGAGGAACGTCAGGGTCGAGCCTGAAGGCGCTTGAGTTGTCTACAAAAACAGCACCGGCTGCCTTGATAGCAGGGGCGAATTTGATAGCTATGTCGTTTTCTGCAGCGCCGAGAACGATGTCGAGGCCGCCGAAGCTATCGTCTCTAAGCTCGTGTACTGTAACATCTCCCCATTTTGTTTCGATTATCTTTCCCTCGCTTCTCGCACTTGCAAGAAGTCTGAGCTCGCCGATAGGGAAGTCGTGCTCTTCGAGAATCTTTATCATCTGACGGCCGACAGCTCCTGTCGCACCAATTATTCCTACGTTATATTTCTTCATTTTTTTGAAACTCCTTTGTTATCTTGCGAAGCTGTCATACAGCACGCGAATTGCGGATTCAAAGTCCTCAGTGAATACCCCGACGAGAATGCTAATCTCATCCGAACTCTGCTCGATAGTTCTAATATTTATATTGTTAGCACCGAGCGCTCCGAAAATCTTGCCCGAAATACCAGTGCGGTATGCCATCTGTCTACCGACGATTGCGATGAGGCTGATTCCGTGTGTGAGGCTTACATTGTCGAGCTTGCAGCTTTCCTTGAGTGCTCCGACGAAATCGTATTCCTTGCCTCTTAGATCCGCACTTGGAACAACAAGCGAGAAGCAGTCAACACCGCTTGGGATATTCTCGACGCTGATCTCGAATTTCTCGCATATTTCGAGGACTTTTCTGAGGAAGTAGACTTTCTCGTCCATATTGCTCTTGTAAATATTGACGATAGAGAAATCCTTCTTGCCCGTGATGCCTGTGACGAATCGTGATTTCTCCTCTTCGCTCTCGGTCTCGAAATTCTCTCTGATGATGGTTCCAGGGTTATCCGGCTCGTTCGTATTTCGTATATTCACAGGTATGTCCTTGAGTCTTACTGGAAAAACAGTATCTTCATGCAGAACGGAGGCGCCCATATAGGACATTTCTCGAAGTTCAGCATAGGTAACTCGCGCGATTGATTTAGGGTTAGGAACAATGCGAGGGTCTACCATCATTATTCCGGAAACGTCTGTCCAGTTCTCGTAGAGGTCTGCATCAAGCGAGGCCGCAGCGATTGCGCCAGAAATATCCGATCCACCTCTCGAGAAAACCTTGATTGCTCCGTCTGGCGTTACTCCGTAGAAGCCAGGGGAGACGATTTTTCTATGGACTGAATAAATCTCCTTGAGCTTATCTTCTGTCTTAGCGTAGTCGACAGTGCCGTCATATTTGAAGCACATCCACTCGCTTGCATCGATGAATTTGAAGCCGAGGTATTCAGCCATGAGCTTAGCATTGAGATATTCTCCGCGGGATGCGAGATAATCTTGCGAGACTTTCTTATTCATATCACCGAAAATCTCTTCCATCTCAGCTTCGAGGTCTATGCTAAGTCCGCATTCTTCAACGATTGCGGCATATCGCTCCTTGATCATTGCCCTGACATTGTCGAAGGGAACATCGTATTTAACATGCGCATGGCAAAGATACAGAAGGTCGGTTATCTTGGTATCCTTGCTGAAGCGACGGCCAGGAGCCGATACGATTACCATTGACCTTGAATCATCGGATTCAATTATTTCCTTAACTCTTGCGAACTGCTTGGCGTCCGAAAGAGACGAACCACCGAATTTACATACTTTTAACATTTTTCTATATCTCCTTAATTGCAGCAAAGAATAAAGGCTTGCCTTTCTCCTTGCGATGATGTGCCATTGCGTGCATTTCCTCAACCGAGATAGGCTTCGAGATGCAGAAGAACAAGCCGTCCTTCTCCTCGTAGCTTTCGATCATAGGCGAAATATGCTCGCACATTCTGTTATGCCTTATATAATATTTGTGAACTTCGGCAGAATTATCTACCTTGTACTTCTTGCAGCTGCAAGGCAGGGTGTTATCGATGCCTTCCTTAATATCCAGCACGTCCTGAATTACAGATTCGCCTGTCGGAAAATGCCCAGCCCCTTGGCCGTAGAAGGAAAGTGGCCCGACGCCGTCAGCTGTAAGGCTTATAAGATTGAGGTTGGCATTAACGTTTGCCTCAAGTGCCGTCGAGCTTACAAGACTTGGCTCAACATAAGCGCTGATTGTGTCGTCACTAAGCTTCGAAGCGTTCATAAGAAGCTTGCAACTATAGCCGTGAGCCTTGAACCATTCAATATCACAGGCCTCGATTGTATCTATGCCGTAGCAAGCAACATCTTCTGGCTGTATTATCGTATCGAAGGCTATATTGCTTGAAATCACAGTCTTATTTCTTGTATCGATTCCCTCAATGTCCGCACTTGGGTCGGCCTCTGCATATCCAAGTTCTTGCGCGCCCTTAAGTGCCTCTTCGAACGAGCAGCCCTCTTCGGACATTTTGCTTAATATATAATTGCAGGTTCCGTTAATTATTCCGTGAATCTCGCTTATCGAATTGCAACGCTTGGTCCTTCTGAGATTGTAGAGCCATGGAATGCCGCCGCCCGATGTAGATGTAAAATGAATGCTCACTTCGTTCGCCTTTGCCGCCTCGAGAAGCTCCGCATAGCAGGCACTTATGAGGCTCTTGTTAGGTGTCACAACATGCTTACCAGCCTTGAGGCAGCTAAGCACATAGCTTCTTGCAGGCTCGATGCCGCCGATTGATTCGATAACTACATCTATTGAAGCATCATTTATAATATCTTCAATATCGGTGGTAAAAGTACAAGGAAGTCCCTCATATTCTGGCTTCATTCTTCTGCAGAGCACTCGCGTGACTTCGATGTCATCTCTCAACTTTGCAATGTCGTAGGCTCCGCTTCCGACAACTCCATAACCCAATATTGCGATATTCATACAAATCCCTCCGTAAAGTTCGCGAAATAAAAACACTTGTCTTTATGACGGAAATAATGTATCATAAAACTACAAATTATTCAACATTATATGAATAATCTTTGGTGAAAATCTCAAATTTTCGCATAGATTTGCAAAATTATAAATAATAAAGAGGTTAAACAGACAATGATCAAGTACATTAGCACAAGAGATGACAAGCACGCAATCGAATCAGCACAGGCAATTCTCAACGGACTTGCACCTGACGGCGGCCTATACGTTCCAGATGATATCGAGGCTCTCAAGCTCGACTATAAGGAAGTAATCAGCAAGGATTATAGGGGCATGGCTAAGGCAATCTTCAACAAATTCTTCCCAGATTACGGCGAGGCCTCAATAGACGAGATCGTCGAAAGAAGCTATAAGAACAAGTTCGAAGCAGCTGAGATCACTCCTGTTGCTAAGCTTAGCGACGGCTACGTGCTTGAGCTATATCACGGGCCAACCTGCGCATTCAAGGACGTCGCTTTATCCGCGCTTCCTAATCTTATGACAGTCGCAAGAGATATGACAGGCTTCACAGACAGAATCCTCATTCTTACGGCAACAAGCGGAGATACGGGAAGTGCCGCACTTCACGGCTTCTCGGATGTACCTGGAACAGGCATTATCGTCTTCTATCCAGATGGCGGAGTATCCGAGACTCAGAAGCTACAGATGGTAACCCAAAGCGGCAAGAATACCTGTGCCTGCGCTGTAAGAGGCAATTTCGACGATGCTCAGACGGGCGTTAAGAAGCTCTTTGCCGAGATTCCAAGACCTTGCGAGGGTGTCAGCCTTTCGAGCGCGAACTCCATCAATATAGGAAGACTCGTTCCGCAGGTCGTATATTATTTCGCAGCCTATGCGAAGCTCTGGAAGGAAGGCGAGATCGAGCTTGGAGAAGAGCTTAATTTCACAGTTCCGACGGGCAATTTTGGCGACATCATGGCAGGCTATTTTGCAAAAAAAATGGGCCTTCCTGTTGGTACTCTTATATGTGCATCGAACAAGAACGATGTTCTCACTGAGTTCCTGCAGACCGGCCACTACAATAGGAAGAGAGACTTTTACAAGACGAGCTCGCCATCTATGGATATCCTCGTTTCCTCGAATCTCGAAAGACTGCTTTTCTATATATGCGGGCTTGAGAATAATAAGCAATATATGAAGGAGCTTTCCGAGAAGGGCGAATACCAGATAAGCGCTGAGGAGCTTAAGCAAATCCAGAAGGACTTCGTAGGAATTTCCTGCGACGAGGAGTCTTCGGCAGAGGTAATTGCGGAAGTTTTCTCCAAAGACAAATATCTTATGGATACGCACACAGCTGTTGCTTGGGGCGCTTATGAGAAATATTCAAATAGCAATGTAGGCGAAAGTAAAGACGAAAGAAAGAATGTGGTTCTTTCGACAGCGTCACCATATAAATTCACAAGGGCTGTGCTTGCGGCACTCGGCGAGGAGCCGGCAGAATCCGACGAAGAGAACATGACAAGGCTCGAAGAAGTATCGGGAATGCCTAAGAGTGCGCCACTTGCGGATATTTTCTCCAAAGAGATTAAGCATAAGGACATCATCGATTGCGATGAGATGAGACAATATGTAGTCGGAAAGGCATTAAATGAGCGGTAAATATTTAGTCGTAGATAAATCAATCCTTCCACCTTATTGCGAGAAGGTCGCTGAGGCGAGGCGGCTTATTGACGATGGTCTTGCAAAGGATATAAGCGACGCAATTCAGAAGGTGGGAATTTCGAGAAGTACCTATTACAAATATCGCGATTTCGTCAAAGAGATGAGTACAGTTGCGTATGCAAGGCATGCGATAGTAAGCATGATGATGTCGCACAAGATAGGCCTGCTTTCGAGCGTGCTGCGCATTATTTCTTCATATAATTACAGCGTTTGGACAATAAATCAGAATCCACCGGTTGACGGGAAGGCCAATGTAGTAATAACATTAGACTTAGGCGATGAGTCGGATAATATTGATGAGATGCTCGGAGAGATAAATTCTCTTAAGGGCATCAGCAAGGTCCAGTTGCTCGGAATCGACTAAGCGAATAATCAAACATAGAACAAAGAACAAATTAAAGAAAGAGCAATAAGTTAAGATGGATTTCAAACAAATCGAAGCATTTGTAAATGTTGTAAGATATAAGAGCTTCAGCAAGGCTGCAGACGCAATGTTCTTTACACAGCCTACAATCAGTACACATATTAGCAATCTCGAGTCGCAGCTTGGAGTTAAGCTGCTTGACCGCAGAGGCAGGAATGTCGAAATGACACCGCAGGGCGTAATTTTCTATAAATACGCTATCGAGATGATCAATTCAAGATCTCGGGCAATCGAGGCCTTGGATGTCGGAGAGGGTTCAATCAACGGAATCATTGAGATACAGACCTCATCAATTCCGGGAGTTGCCTTCCTGCCTGAGCTTCTTGCCGAATTTCGAAAGGATAATAACAAGATTCAATATTTCGTATCAATGTCGAGCACAGGCAATGTAATTGATAATATTTTGAATAGGCAAGGGGAGATTGGCTTCGTCGGGCGCCGTGACAACAGGAGAGACCCAAATGGCGAGCTTGAATATATTAAGATTTTCCAAGATAGCTCGGTGCTGATTGCACCTACGAGCATGGAACTTCCAAGCGAGATTACCTTCGAAGAAGCGATTACCTATCCTCTGCTCTGGAGAGAGAGTAGCTCTGCGACGAGAACTTCATTCGAAGATGTTGCGACATCTCTTGGCCTTGACAAGAGCACCTTCGAGGTAGCCGGACTATTTAGCGATATAGGCTCTATTGTCAGATCCGTTGCTGCGGGACTTGGAGTTTCAATCATTTCAAGAAAGGCAGCCGAAGCAATCAAAAATGACAAAATCTCTATCATAGAGATAAGTAATTTCTCCGATGATAGAGACTTCTATCTTATAAGTTTGCGAAATGCGGTTCTTTCGCCTGCGGCTCTTGCCTTCAAGAATTTCGCGATTGAGAGGGCTGAACTCTAATTCATCTTCTCGCGCATCGCTTTGAATTTGCGATATACATCATCAATTCTCTTCAAGAAAATGTAATCAAAGTCTCTGCTCTTATGAGTAAGGGACTTTATTTCTTCTGTATAGAAAGGCTTGCAAGGCCTGATTCCGTAGTATTTGAAGGCGTTGAATTTCCTATCATTTATTGCGGGCTCGAGAATTACAACAGGAAGAAACATCGCGCGTGCATTCTCTCCCTTCAGAAGAATATGAGCAAGCAGCGTCATGGTAGGATGAATATGCTCGCTGATTACCTCCGTCTGTCTTGTCGCGGAAGGAGCAACAACGATTACACCTTTTCTTGAGGCAACATCCTTTGCAGCCCTCATGTAATTCCTCTCGAAAGCAACCTTGATATTCTTGATAATTGTCAGCATTTCCTCATCTTCGCTATGCCTTGCAACAAGCTTAGCCTCAGTTGAAGGAGTAATCATAGGAACGATAGTAATGCCCATGCGCTTAAGTTGCGGAATGATAGGAACGAGGTTCTCATACCATGGAATATTCACAGGAAAAAGGAATTCCTTATCCTCGTAAATCATGAAGCATACGCCAATCAACCTGAAAATCTCGCCAAGAGATGGGTGGTTGAAGCCTATTACGACAGCATCCTCGCAACTTGGGAATTCGCCCGTCACCTTAACAGGGGAGAAAGGCTTAATTATATTTGCGGCTCTTTGCCTGAGCTTGCTGTCGTCTCTTGTCGCACATACTATATTGGCAAGCCTTTTGCAAAGACGACCTGCATCCCTCATTTCGTTTCGAAGATCAAGTGCATCTAAGCCTCTAAGAACAGAGAACTCATTGTTATTGAGCTTGTCAATGAGTTCTCTTCCTGAATAATGTCTGATGTTTAATAATTCGCCCACTTCGTCTTAACTCTGTCCTAACTATATCTTAATCTTAATCGTGAATCTCTATATAATGCGTATCCTTTGCTCTGAACTGACCAATAACTGCATTCTGGCAGCCGGCCTCTCCGAGCCTGTATTGAAGCTCCGCAAGGTCCTTCTCGGATACCGAGAAAAGCAGTCCGCCTGATGTCTGAGGGTCAAAGAGGCAGTCAATTGTATTAAGCTTGGTATTGCTGCATTTCTCGATTATATCATCTGCAAGATAGCTTCTGTTGCGATATGCTCCTGCAGGAATGATTCCCATGCTTGCCATTTCGAGAGCTCTTGGGAAGATAGGAACACGGCTTGCATAAATATCCAGAGTCAGATTGCTTGACTTAGCCATCTCGGCAGCATGGCCAAGAAGACCGAAGCCTGTAATATCTGTGCAGCCGCCGAGCTTAAGTCCTCTTGCCGCTTCGCCTGCATATTTATTGAGCTGAGCCATTACCTTTGTAATCTCGGCACTTTCGTCTGGTGTAAGAAGGCCAGCCTTATCTGCTGTTGTAAGAATTCCTGTTCCGACCGTCTTAGTGATTACAAGATAATCTCCTTCTCTTCCTGTATTTGGAAGAATCTCGGATGGATGGGCGAAGCCTGTTACAGAAAGTCCGTATTTAGGCTCTTTGTCCTGTATGCTATGGCCGCCGACTATCATCGCACCTGCCTCGTTAACCTTGTCGTTGCCACCCTCGAGTATTGCCTTGACAGATTCGAGAGGAAGAACGTCAGGGAAGCATAGCAGATTCATTGCAAGCTTAGGCTGACCACCCATAGCCCATACATCGGATAGAGAATTAGCCGCAGCAATCTGACCGAAATAGTAAGGATCATCTACTATCGGTGGGAAGAAATCAATCGTATTTATAAGCGCTACCTCGTCTGACACCTTATATACGCAGGCATCATCCGAACTCTCGAAGCCGACAAGAACATTTGGATCCTTGATCTTCGGTAGCTTAGAGAGAATGTCTGACAGGACTCCCGGCCCTATTTTTGCGCCTCATCCACCGGCACTTGTCATCTCCGTCAGCTTAACCTCGGAAGGATCGAGCGTCCTTGTAATCGAGCAGCTTTTCTTTTCTTCTATAGCTTCAGCCATATCTTTTCTCCTATTCTTATAGAGAATTATAACACAAGCGCTACTTATATTGATATAATAAATAATAAGCTTGAGGCCTTGATTAAGGACGTAATCAAAGGCCTGAGCAAAGGACTCAGCCAAAGGCCACAGGTATTGATAAACGAGCTAATCAAATGGCCTGACTTGGCTTTACGAAAGGAAGGTATGCGGTATGAAGATTAGATATAACGAAGATGCTAATATAGTTGAGAAAATAAGAGAAGGGATCAAACGCAAGGACGGCCACTGCCCATGCAGACTTGAGATGACAGAGGACACTATGTGTATGTGCAAGGAATTCAGAGACCAGATTGCCGATCCTGATTTCGAGGGCTACTGCCATTGCATGCTCTATTATAAGGAGAAATAGAGAAATTAATCGAAACAATTGAAATAATTGGAATAATTGAGCATTGAAATAAATTGAAATTGCGATATTAAGATGTTACAATGCAATTTGGTACGACTTGGGAGTGGATAGGTGCTGGTGTGCCTAACGGTCTTCAAAACCGATTTGGGGAGTTAGTAGCTTCCCGGGTGAGTTCGATTCTCACGCACTCCCGCCATCTTTTTGTATGTCGTGGGAGGATGACAAATGAATAAGAAAGACATTCTGAGAAGAATACCAAAGATCGATGAGGTGCTCCACCAGGAACCTCTTTTTGTTCTTTTTGAAGAAAAAGGGCAGACTCTTGTAACCGATACTGCAAGGGCAGTCATCGCAGATCTAAGAGAAGAGATACTTGCGATGGACGAGAAATTAAGCGAGAAATTCGACGCTTCGGAGCTTAGCTGCAGCGCTGTTGCCGAGGCCGTCAAAGAGAGGCTCTACGAGAATGAGAAGAATCGCCTGATTGATGCTATCAACGCAACAGGAACAATTCTTCATACTAATCTCGGAAGAGCGCCGCTTTGCAAGGAGGCAGTCGAGAATGTGCTTAAGGTTGCACAGGGCTATTCCAATCTTGAATACGATGTCAAGGCAGGCAAAAGAGGCTCAAGGCACGATATAGTAAGCAGCCTTATCGCCGAGCTTACAGGCGCAGAGGATGCGATGGTTGTTAACAACAATGCAGCCGCAACAATGATAGTCCTTTCGACGATGGCAAAGGGCGGCGAGTGTATCGTTTCAAGAGGAGAGCTTGTCGAAATCGGAGGAGCTTTTCGAATTCCAGATATTATGGCCGAAAGCGGTGCGACACTAAGAGAGGTTGGCACAACGAATAAAACCAAGGTCAGCGACTACGAGAAAGCCATCGATGAAGAGGCAACTCGTGCTCTTATGAAGGTGCACAAGAGCAACTATGATATAGTCGGTTTTACGGAAGAAGCAAGCCTTGAGGAGCTTGTGGCTCTCGGACAGAGCAAGGACCTTCCTGTGATTTTCGATATGGGTAACGGCCTCATGCTCGACATGTCAGAATATGGGCTAAGCGAGCCAAATGTTAAGGCGTCAATCGACACGGGAATTGATGTAATGCTATTCAGCGGTGACAAGCTGCTTGGCGGACCTCAGGCAGGCATCATTGTCGGCAGGAAGAAATACATATCAGCTATGAAGAAGAATCCTCTTGCAAGAGCGATGAGAGTAGACAAGATGACTTTTGCCGCACTTGAGGAGACTCTTAAGAAGTACAGAGATAGAAAAGTCGCTCTTAGAGATATTCCGGTGCTTAGAATGATTTCGATGCCAGATGATGAGCTTAGAAAAGCCGCCGAGACTCTCGCGGGGCTTATCAAGGATGTAAATAGCGAGCTTAATATTTCGGTAGTAGAGGTGGAAGACCAGATCGGCGGCGGCTCAGCTCCTATGGTTAGACTTCCTGGCTATGCAGTTGCTGTAACGGCAGACGATGCTACAACCAAGAGCCTCGAGAGAAGGCTAAGAAAACAGCCTAAGCCTATCATTGCTCGCATCAATGATGACAGACTCTTGCTCTGCACCCGCACGATTGCAGACGATGAGCTCGAGATTGTAGCAGCGGCCTTTTCAAATTAAGGTAATTAAGCAAAAGGCGGCTGTCGACATTTGTCGAATTTTGTCGAATTTTGTCGAATTAGCGCGAGAAATGTCGATATATATTGATTGATGGAGAGACGCGATGAAGAATATAATTATCGGAACAGCGGGACATGTGGACCACGGCAAGACACTTTTAATTAAGGCCTTGTCGGGCATAGACACAGACAGACTCGCCGAAGAGAAGAAGCGCGGAATTACCATAGAACTTGGTTTTGCGCATATTCCAAATGACGATGGCTACAATATAGGCGTAATCGATGTGCCTGGCCACGAGAAATTTATCAAGAATATGCTTGCCGGAATAGGCGGCATAGACTTTGTAGTATTTGTCGTTGCGGCAGACGAGGGCATTATGCCTCAGACAAGAGAGCATTTCGAAATTCTTCAGGCGCTTGGAATTGATGACGGCATTATCGCTATAACAAAGAAGGATATGGTAGATGAGGCATGGCTCGAGATGCTGATTGAAGAGGTCCAAGAATATTTCAAGGGCTCATTTCTTGAGGGCAAGCCGATTATCCCAGTATCCGCAAAGACTGGAGAGAACATTGACACGCTTAAGGCTGAGATTATCGCTAAATGTGACCGCGACAACAAGAGACTCGAGGCAAAGGAACTTTTCCGTCTGCCAGTAGACAGAGTCTTCACGATGCCTGGCTTCGGAACTGTCGTAACAGGTACGCTGATGGACGGCGAATGTTCGGTGGGCGATGATATTGTCATTTATCCTGAAGGCATAAGAACGAAGATTCGAGGCATACAGACCTACGGCAAGGAGACAGACAAGGCGATTGCCGGACAGAGAACGGCCATCAATCTTGCGGGAACAAAGAAAGAAGAAATAAATAGGGGAGATGTGCTCGCCTGGGAGAATGCGGTTACAACAACATCCATGCTTGATGTTTCCCTTAAGATATTTGATTCAAGCGACAGAACAGTGCTCAATAATAGCAGAGTGCATATATATTCGGGAAGCAAGGAAGCTCTGTGCAAGGTGATTCTGCTCGATAGGGATACACTATCTGCAGGCGAGACTTGCTATGCACAGCTTCGGCTCGAGGAGCCTCTGGCGCTAAGGCGAGGAGATAGATTTATCATTCGCTTCTATTCGCCGATTATTACTATCGGTGGCGGCAGAATTCTTGATGCATATCCTGATAAGCATAAGAGAAATAGAGAAGACGTGCTTAAGGGCATGGAGCTTCTCGATAAAGGAGAGCTTGCCGAGATTATCTGCATGAAGGCAGGGCAGAGGAGATTTGTAAGAAGCGACGAGCTTGCGCACGAGATAGGAATTCTTGTTTCCGATATGCAACAAGAAGAGCTTAAGCTCGAGAAGTCTGGCAAGCTAATCAAGCTCGAGGACGGCTCGCTGCTCTCGGCAGACAAGTTCGAAAGGCTGAAGAAAGATATAGAATATCTTATAAATTCATACCATGATGCTAATCCTCTGTCGGACGGAATTCCTAAGCAGGAACTTCTGTCGAGGCTCAAGACAAATTGGCATGTCGAGGATGAGAAGCTTCTTGCGGCGCTTGTTAAGGGCCTGATTGATAGAAAAGTCATCTCAGACAATGGCAAGACTATATCCCTTGCGGGTTTTGCGGTGGAATATTCGAAGGAGCAGCTTGCGCTTAAGAAGACTATTGCGGACAAATATAAAGAAGCTGGAATTGAGCTTATCAAGAATGACGAGCTTGCAACTCTTGGCAAGGATAGGAGTACGATAGCAGCGATGCAGCTTGAACTTGCGGAAGAGGGCATAATCAGAAAAGTAGACGCGTCATATTTCATAGATGTCGATGCTTGGAATAAGGCTATCGCTGTTGCGGTCAAGCTCGGAAGCGATTGGACGCTTGCGCAGTTCCGAGATGAGCTTGGTACCTCAAGGAAATATGCCGAGATTATTCTCGCGTCCTTCGATAAGGCGGGATATACATTCTTCAATGGCAAGACGAGAATGTCATTGATTGCTAAGTAGTAGAGACAGGAGCTTGTATGAAAATTAGAAAAGTAATAGCAGCATTGCTGCTGGTGCTTGTCGGCATGCTGCTTACAGCTTGTCAGAATACGCCGACGGACGCTGTCAAGAAGGCGCTTAAGGATTTCCAAAAGAGCGAGACGAGCGAAGGCGAGCTTGCTCTTACCGATGAGGCTATGGACGAAGAAATCCTTCTCCTCTACAGCCAGGTTCTCGATCGGGAGAAGGATTTCGACTTTGATATCCTCTCCGAGGATATCGCTGAGGACGGAAAGACTGCTGTTGTCACAGTCAGTCTTTCAACCTATGATTTCGGCCTTGCATATCTCGATACCTGGGACGAAATCATAGCAAGCGGTAATACCGATGAGAAGCATTTATATAAGACTATGTTCAATAAGATGCTCGAACTCGAAGAGAAGACCTACACTGCAGATATTTCAATCAACTGCAGCCTTAAGGACGGCAAGTGGACAACAGATATTAATACTAATTCCGCATTTAAGAATGCAATCTTCGGCGGAGTACCCGAGCTTGTCGAGGAATTCGCCCAGCTATAGAACAAGAACAGTAACAATAACATAGACAACAATTTTTACAGAGATAATTATAAAGAGGTGGAAGAAATGGCAGAAACAACAGAAAATTGCACACATGATTGCTCAAGTTGCAGCGCTAACTGCGGAGACAGACAAGAAGGAAACGGAATTCCAAAGGCCGCACTCAATCAATATAGCAGCATCAAGAAGGTTATCGGTGTTGTAAGCGGCAAGGGCGGCGTTGGCAAATCAATGGTTACAGCGCTTTCGGCAATTGCAGCTAACAGAGATGGCTTCAAGGTAGGAATTATGGATGCGGATATTACAGGCCCTTCGATTCCTATGATGTTCGGACAGCATAAGCAGGCCGAAGCATCTGACGCAGGCATTGTTCCTGTAGAGACAGCAACAGGAATCAAGATTATGTCCCTTAATCTTCTGACTGAGAACGAGACGGACCCTGTTATATGGAGAGGCCCTGTAATCGGCGGAGTTGTAGAGCAGTTCTGGACAGATGTTTTCTGGGGAGACCTTGATGTTCTCTTCATAGATATGCCTCCGGGCACAGGCGATGTTCCGCTGACTGTTTTCCAGACACTTCCTGTTGACGGAATTATAGTTGTAACATCACCTCAGGAACTTGTTTCGATGATCGTTACAAAGGCTGTTAATATGGCGAAGATGATGAACATTCCTGTTCTTGGACTTGTTGAGAATATGAGCTATTTCGAATGTCCTGACTGCGGCAAGAAGCTCGAGATCTTCGGACCTTCCTCGGCAGTTGAGGTTGCTCACAATAATAAGATCAACCTTATAGAGAAGCTCCCTATCAATCCAATGCTCGCTAAGCAGGCAGACCTTGGCAAGATTGAATTCTCCGCAGGCACAGAGATGGAGTCCATACTTCCAATCCTCGACAGCCTCGGACTCACGAAGTAGTTATTTGTACAGGCCGGCATTTGCAGAACTTAGGCTCTATAGGCAGAACAAGAGCGGGCGCCTGCGAAAGCCAGTCAACGCTAATACATTAATAAGGAAAGAAAGAATTGAGCGAACTAATCAGACTTGAAAATATCAGCAAGAGCTTCGGCGACAATGAGGTTCTTGACGAGCTTTATCTTAGCGTATCCGAGAACGAATTTGTAACTCTCCTCGGACCGTCTGGCTGCGGCAAGACGACAACCCTTCGTATCATCGGAGGCTTCGAGCAGCCTGACAGCGGCAAGGTGTTTTTCGATGGCAAGGACATCACGAACCTTCCTCCTAACAAGAGAAATATCAATACCGTATTTCAGAATTATGCGCTTTTCCCACATATGAATGTTGGCGAGAACATTGCCTTTGGCCTTAAGGTCAGCGGCAAGAGCGACCAATATATCAAGGATAAGATCAAATATGCTCTTAAGCTTGTCAACCTCAAAGGCTTCGAGAATCGCAAAATCACTGAGCTTTCGGGCGGACAACAGCAGAGAATCGCAATGGCAAGGGCTATCGTCAATGAGCCTAAGGTGCTGCTTCTTGATGAGCCTCTCGGAGCGCTCGACCTTAAGCTGCGCCAGGAAATGCAATATGAGCTTGTCAGATTGAAAAAAGAGCTCGGCATAACCTTCATCTACGTAACTCACGACCAGGAAGAGGCGCTTACCATGTCCGACAAGGTCGTTGTTATGAACGATGGATACATTCAGCAGGAGGGAACTCCAGAGCAGATTTATAACGAGCCTGAGAACGCCTTCGTTGCCGATTTTATCGGAGACAGCAATATTCTTTCTGGAAGAATGATAGAGGACAACCTCGTTGAAGTGGCGGGCGTCAAGCTCCCTTGTATCGACGGAACTCATAACGGCTTCAGGCCTAATGAAAAAGTCGATGTCGTAATTAGACCTGAGGACATCGAGATCAGGCCTTACGGACAGGGCATCTTCAACGGCGAGATTATAAGCAAGCTCTTTATCGGAGTTCACTACGAAATGCTTGTTAATGGTGAGTCGAGCGGCTACGAATGGCTGCTACAGAACTATGACGAGCACGAGGTAGGAAGCAGAATCGGCATGTATATAAGACCAGAAAATATTCAGATAATGCACAAGCCACAATCGGAGGACGAGAAAGCACTTGAACTTGACATCTAGGAGAAAATTGGCGACGCCATTCATAATATGGATAGTTATAGGAACGGTCGTTCCTATTCTTTCGATATTCTATTATGGCTTCACAAATAGGGAAGGCGATTTCACATTTGCAAATATTACTGCGATGTTCGAACATGACCATCTGCAGGCACTTTGCTTGTCTCTCCTTCTCGCGCTCGCAAGCACCCTGATTTGTCTTATCATTGCTTTTCCAATGGCTATGATTCTAAGAGTTAGCAAATTCGGCAAGCAGGGCTTTCTGATTTTCGTATTCATTCTGCCTATGTGGATGAATTTCCTCCTTAGGACAATGGCATGGCAGGTGCTGCTCGAAAGGCAGGGCGTGCTTAACAGCATCTTTGCGGCGATGGGCCTTCAAAGGCTTGAAATGATGAACACTCCGGGTGCTATCATTCTCGGTATGGTATACGATTTCCTGCCTTTTATGATACTCCCTATATATAATGTGGTATCCAAGATTGATTCGCATCTCATAGAGGCGGCTTATGACCTTGGAGCAAGCAAGGCTAAGGTATATACCAAGATTATTCTTCCACTTTCGGTTCCGGGAATCGTGAGCGGAATTACCATGGTATTTATCCCAGCACTTACTACCTTCGTTATCTCAAATATGCTCGGCGGCGGCAAAATCAACCTTATCGGCAATATCATCGAACAGGAATTTACGATTAACTCGAACTGGTATCTCGGCTCGGGACTTTCGATTGTTATGATGGTATTTATCATCCTAAGCATGCTGCTTCTGAATAGATTCGACAAAACAGGAGGGAGGAACTTGCTATAATGAAGAAAACTCTTGGAAGTATTTATATAATAATAGTAATGGCGTTTCTCTACCTGCCAATCCTCGCTCTTGTTGTGCTTTCCTTCAACGAGGCGAAGTCGATGTCTGTCTTTACGGGCTTTTCTCTCAAATGGTATGAGGAACTTTTCCGAAGCAAGATGATACTCGGTGCGGTTGTAAATACCTTTACAATCGGAATTCTGGCGGCAGTCTTTGCGACCATCATCGGCACCTTGGCTGTTGTCGGCCTCGATGTAATGAGAAAAAGAACTCAGAATATATTACTCGGCTTCAACAATATTCCTATGCTGAATGCAGATATTGTAACAGGAATCTCGCTTATGCTCTGCTTTCTGGTGCTGAATATTCCTAAGGGATATTTGACTATACTCTTTGCGCACATCACGTTCTGCATTCCTTATGTCGTTCTTTCGGTCAGACCGAGAATGAACAGAAATACCGACAGGCTGTACGAGGCGGCGCTCGACCTTGGCGCATCGAGAAGCTATGCTTTTCGCAAAATCGTCTTGCCTGAGCTCAAGCCCGGAATTATCACAGGCCTCCTCCTTTCTTTTACAATGTCAGTTGACGATTTTATCATCACATACTTCACAAGAGGGGCAGGCTACAATACGATTTCCACAATCATTTACAGCCAAGTCAAGGTTGGAATCAGACCTTCGCTGTTTGCGCTTTCGACCATAATATTCGTTGTTGCCTTTGTTGCGCTTGTCATTATTAACAGGCAGTCGGATAAGCAGGGGGTGAAGATAGAATTATGATAAAGAAAATTCTTTCGTTTGCATTGGTTCTTGCTCTTGCGATAGGGGCGGCTCTCACGATGACGTCCTGCAGAAGCGGGGAAAACGGTGAGGTCTATGTATACTGCTACGGCGATTATTTCGACCCAATGATTATCGAGCAGTTCGAAGAGGAGACCGGCATCGGAGTAATCCTTGATACTTACGACACAGCAGAGGAACTTTATACGGTACTCAGCAACAGCAATTCGACCTACGATTGCATCTGCACTTCCGATTATATGATAGGCAAAATGATCGAGGAGGGCATGCTCGCAGAATTAAATTATGACAATATTCCCGCTATCAGAAATATAGACGAGAAGTATCTGAAGATGGCTGAGGCCTTCGACCCGGGCAACAAATACAGCGTGCCTCACGCAGTCGGAACCTCTGGCATTATCTATAACACCAAAATGGTCGGAGATACGGTAATCGATTCTTGGGATGATCTCTGGGATGAGAAATTCGAAGGGCAGATAGTAATGCCTAACAGCGTAAGAGATGCCTTTATGATTTCTCTTATTCGAAACGGCAATTCGCTTAATTCAACAGATGAGGGCGAGATTAAGGCAGCTGCAGATGAGCTTATCAAGCAGAAGCCTCTTGTCTACAGATATGCAAATGATGCCGCAAGAGACCTGCTTGCCGACGGCTCTGCCGCAATAGGCGTTGTATGGAACGGCGAATATATGTATACCAAGGATTTGAATGATGATGTTGAATTTATAATTCCTGAGGAAGGAACAGAATTCTTCGTTGATTCTTGGGCTATCACAAAGGATGCGGCTAATAAGGAGCTTGCCGAGAAGTGGATCAATTTCCTGTGCAAGGCGAAGATAGCGGCAATCAATTTCGAATATCTGCATTATACAATTCCAAATAAGGCTGCCTATGAGCTGATAGGCGATGAATATCTTGAGAACGAGGCTATCTATCCAAGTGAGGAGACTCTCTCGAAATGCACCTCGCTTCAGACTATGGATTCGGAGGTCATGGATATTTATAGCAAATACTGGAAGAAGGTAAAGGCGCAATAAGGCTTTCCGACAAAGGCTCTTCAAGAAGCAGTTGCCGCGCGAAGTGTCAGTAAGAGGAAGAGGACCTGCAATTTGCAGGTCCTCGTTTAATTTGTTTGAATTGATTCGACTTCTGACTTAGAAGACTACATGTAGAATCCCTTTGTCATCTTGTCATCATCATCCATGAACCATGTTGCCTCACCGCAGAGGTAAGCAGCACCAGTAACCTGTGGAATGATAGCATCGTAGTCGCCAACCTTAGCTGTATCAGCGATATGTCCGATGAACTTTGTTCCGATGAATGACTCATATACGAAGCTCTCTCCAACGCCGAGCTCTCCGAGCTTGTAGAGGAGGGACATCTTAGCTGATGTACCTGTTCCGCAAGGTGATCTGTCAAGCTGTGGAGCTTCTGGCTCGCCGAAGATTACGAGGTTCCTAAGAGCGAACTTAGCATCTGGGCAAGTAGCCTTAGGATCGATGTCTGTTGTGCAGTAGTTCTCTACGAGGTCAAGAGTTGTGATGTCGAGCTCTGGGTGCTGAATCTCAACTGTCTCATTAACAGTCTTGAGCATGTAGCTTGAGAACTCTGTGAGGAACTTAGCTGTATCCTGGCCAACCTTGATTCCGAAGTTCTTCTCTGTATCAACAAGAGCGAAGAATGATCCACCGAAGCAGATATCATATACAACCTTCTTGCCCTGATACTCGATCTCAAGATCCTTCTTGTATACGAATGCAGGAACGTTAGTCAGAGTTACGCCTGTAACCTTGCCATCCTTGCACTGTGCAACTGTTCTGATGATTCCAGCAGGTGCCTCAAGAATAACCTCTGTCTCAGGCTCTTTCATCTCCATGAGTCCGCCCTCGAGGATAGCTGTAACAGCTCCGATTGTGCAGTGTCCGCACATGTTCAGATAGCCACCACCATCAAGGAAGAAAATTCCGAATGCAGCCTCTTTGTTAACTGGCTCGCAAAGGAAAGCACCGAACATATCGTGGTGTCCACGAGGCTCCCACATAAGAGCTGTTCTGAGGTGATCATAATGCTCCTCAAGATAATGCTTCTTCTCAATCATTGTGTTGCCTGGAACATCTGGGCAGTCAAGACATACTCTTACGTATTCGCCTTCTGTATGAGCCTCAATAGTTCTGAGCAGTGTTGGATTGTACTTGCTATAATCGATCTTAGCAACTAAATCTTTCATAGGTAATTACCTCCTTTTATTATTGAAAAAAACTATTTTCGATGATTAAACTTAATAAAAAACATTAAGCTTTGCTTCGCTAAGTTTATATCAGTGATTATTTTTTGTCAATTATTTAGAAGCGAGAAACAGCCTATGTTTTTTTTTAAGCCACGGCGAAAACAAACTACCTTTATATTGAAACAAAATTGCCAAAGTGCTATACTCAGCATAGGAATCTGGGCAAATATGCCCCAATATTTTATCTATAAATTTTATCAATAATAATTAAGGAGAAATGTGTCATGGAAAAAATTCAGATGCTACTTAAACAGGGTGCAGTAGGCAAGCCTTGTGCACCTATCGTTAAGCAGGGTGACAAGGTTCTCAGAGGACAGCTCATCGCTACTCCTACAGGACTTGGTGCACCTGTTCATTCAAGCGTATCCGGTGTTGTTGATTATGTTCTTGAGGACAGAATCATCATCGCACCAGACGAGAAGCAGACTGCTGACTACGTTAAGGTAGAGGGAGCAGACAACCTTGAGCTCATCACCAATGCAGGTGTTGTTGGACAGGGTGGAGCAGGATTCCCTACAGCTATCAAGATTAAGGCTGGCCTTGAGAATGGCTATATCCTTGTTAACGCATCTGAGTGTGAGCCAGGACTTGCTCATAACATTCAGCAGATTGATGAGGATCCAGAAGCTCTTATCAGAGGTATCAAATATGTTGCTGAGATCGCAGGCGCTACTAAGGGCATCATCGCTATTAAGAAGAAGCATAAGGCTGTTATCGAGAAGCTTGATGAGCTTCTGAAGGACGAGCCAATGGTAGAGAGACATCTTTTACCAGACATCTATCCAATGGGAGAAGAAAGAGCTGTAGTAAGAGAGTGCCTCGGCATCGAGCTCGAGCCAACACAGCTTCCATCAGCTGCTAACTCAGTAGTAATCAATTCAGAGACAGTATATTCATGCGTTAAGGCTATCGAGGACAAGAAGCCTCTTATCGACAAGAACGTTACAGTAAGAGGTAAGCTCGTAGGCGGAAGCGATGCACATGTATTCATGGACGTTCCTGTAGGAACATCAGTAGCTACTCTCATCGAGAAGGCTGGCGGAATTGACGGCGACTTCGGCGAGATTATCATGGGCGGAGCTTTCACAGGAAGCGCAACAACACTTAGCGCACCTATCACAAAGGCAACAGGCGCAATTCTTGTATCAAATCCTTTCGAGGATCTTACAGGACATAAGATGGGAATCCTCGTTTGTGCATGCGGCGGCAACCTCACAAGAATGATGGATATCGCAGGCAAGTACAAGGGCGAGGTAACTCACATTTGCTACTGCAAGCAGGCACAGCTCCAGAAGAATGGCTCAAGAAAGTGCGAGCGTCCAGGTAACTGCCCAGGACAGGTTAAGAACAACCTCGACTTCAAGAAGGCAGAATGCGAATACATTCTTATCGGTAACTGCTCAGACTGCTCGAATACAGTAATGGCTTCAGGCCCTAAGATGGGACTTAAGGTTCTTCACCAGACAGACCATGTTATGGATGCAGTAGGACATGACAGATACAGAGAGCTCACAGTTTCAAAGGCTGTTGACCAGGATCTCAACGTTGCAGATAACGTAGAGGTTTAGTAGAGGCTTAGAGACTTAATAGTATACATATTAAGTATACACATGACAGTATATTACCTATGTGTTAATCCTATGAGGCATAGCCAAATAGGATTAGCACATGGAATATAAATAATTCTATATATCCCATGCAAATGTATGAGACATATAGAACTTATAAGAGGAGGAAGAATAGATATGTCAATTACAGCAGAAACAGCTAAACAACATGCTAACGATCCAGCAGTATTATGCTGCAGAGCAGAAGAGGGTACAGTTCTTGCACCTGCAAACTTCGAAGATCCTGGCTTGTTCCCAGATCTTGTAGATTCCGGATTACTGAATCTTGACGGAGCACTGACTCTTGGACAGGTTCTTAACGGAAGCAAGCTGACAAAGACAGTTGATTCTTTGACACCTATCACACCAGACATCGTTGACAAATACGATGAGGTTGGCGGTGCAGAGGAGTCTGAAGAAGAGGCTTCAGCAGAAGAGGCTGCAGCTCCAGTAGCAGCAGTAGCTTCAACAGCTACAGTAACAGGAACAATTAAGCTCAGTATCGAAGAAGGAAAGAACATCTACATCGAGTTCCCAGCAGGACTCGCAGATGTTAAATAAGTAGCATAGACGTTTAGTATCTTTTTATCTAGGTGTTAATTTCGTGGAACGGTGCCCGATAACCGAATCCATGAAGTATTAATACATTAATAGCTCATGCATATGCATGAGTCATCTAGAACTTTTTTAAGGAGGAAGATCGATATGTCAATTACAGCTGAAACAGCTAAACAACATGCGAACGATCCAGCAGTATTATGCTGCAGAGCAGAAGCAGGTACTGAACTGACACCTGCAAACTTCGAAGATCCGGGCTTGTTTCCTGATCTTGTAGATTCAGGATTGCTGAATCTTGACGGAGCGCTGACACTTGGACAGGTTCTTAATGGAAGCAAACTGACAAAGACAGTTGATTCTCTGACACCTATCACACCAGATATCGTTGATAAATACGATGAGGTTGGCGGTGCAGCAGAGGAAGAGGCTCCTGTAGAAGATGCAGCAGCTCCAGCAGCAGTTCCAACAGCTGCAAAGGCAGCAGGAACAATCAAGCTCCATATCGGAGAAGGAAAGAACATCGACATCGAGCTCCCAGCAGGACTTGGTGGCGGCGTAGCAACTACCGCTGCAGCAGCAGTAGTAGAAGGTGCAGCAGCTCCAGCAGCAGCACTCGGAGAAGAGAAGGTTGTTAGAGAGCTCACAAGAAAGCACTACAAGATCACTGAGGTTAAGAGAGGACCTGAGACAAAGTTCGAAGGATCAGTTCTTTACATCAGAGAGGGCATCGAGGCTGAGGCTGTTGAGTCCCAGAAGCTCGTAACAGACCTCAAGATCGAAGTTATTACACCTGATAAGTATCATACTTATTCTGAGACAGTAATGGATATTCAGCCAATCGCTTGCAAGGAAGCAGATTGTGAACTTGGTTCAGGATTCACAAGAGTTCTTGACGGCGTTGTAACAGTAGTTACAGGAACAACTGAAGAAGGCGTTCAGATTGCTGAATTCGGTTCATCAGAGGGTTACCTCGACGAGAACATGATGTGGGGTCGTCCAGGTGCAGTTGATAAGGGTGAGACCATGATTAAGTACCAGGTAACAATCCTGAACGGAAAGAACATGGAGAGACCAGGACCTATCGCTGCTCACTCTGCAGTAGACTACATCACAGCTGAGATCAGAGAAGCTATGAAGAAGGATCTTCCAGATGAGCCTGATGATGTACAGGTACTCAGACAGATCAGAAGACCTGGAAAGAAGAAGATCGTAATCGTTAAGGAAATCATGGGCCAGGGCGCTATGCATGATAACTTCCTTTTCCCTAAGGAGCCAGTAGGTGTACTTGGTGCTAGACCTAACGTAGACCTTGGTAACGTTCCAGTTTGCGCTTCCCCACTGGAAGTAATGGACGGATGTATCCATGCTCTTACTTGCATCGGACCTGCATCAAAGGAAATGTCAAGACATTACTGGAGAGAGCCACTGGTACTTGGAGCAATCCATGACGAGGAAGTTGACCTTGTAGGTGTTGTATTTGTTGGTTCACCTCAGGCTAATGGTGACAAGTTCTACGTATCCAGCAGAGTTGGACAGACAGTAGAAATGATGGACGTTGACGGCGCATTCGTTACAACAGAAGGCTTCGGAAACAACCACGTTGACTTTGTAACTCACATCGAGAACATTGGTAAGAGAGGAATTCCAGTAGTTGGATTCTCATTCTGCGCTGTACAGGGTGCTCTCGTAGTTGGTAACAAGTACTGCGATGCTATGATAGACAACAACAAGTCAATGTCTGGTATCGAGAATGAGGTTCTTGCTTGCAATACTCTTTGCGAAGAGGATGCAATCAGAGGTCTTGCTCTTCTGAAGGCTAAGATCGCTGGCGAGCCAATCAAGGCAGCTGAGAGAAAGTTCAATGTAAACGTTAAGAATAACAACGTTGAGCTGATCGAGAAGGCTATTGGCAAGAGCATCGAACTTGTTGACAATGAGCAGGCACTGCCAATGTCAGAGAAGAGAAAGGCTAAGTACGACTAATCATTATGGGAAACACTAACAATCTTAATTTTGGAACGAAAGTCAATTACTATGAAGGAGTAATCGTTGAAGACAGGGGTGACATTGTTACTCTTGATGTCAAAGGCAGACTCGGATATCTCGAACTGACCAAGGACATGTTCATCGCAGAATATCCTTTCAAGTTAGGACAGGAAGTAGGCTGGAAGATGAGCTTCATTGAACAGCTTGCACCAAATGTCAAAGGCGACTATATCAAAGGTGAGATGAATGCCGACGGCACTATGTATATGGAAGGAACAGTTTCACTCGTTGAGGATTGTGCAATTTCATTTGATATCAAAGATGACCAAGGCTTCTTCAAGACACCGATGAGAATGCTGCTTTCGGATATACCTTTCGAGGTAGGTCAGACAGTAGGCTGGAATATGAGCAAGCTTGTTCAACTCAGCGAAGCCGCTAACGACAAGTATGTTAGTAATATTCATAACAGAGAAAGACGTGCTAAAGAAATTTCAAGTAAGTATATTTAGGAGGAAAATACAATGAGTTTAACAGTTGTAAAAGGTTTACAATCTGAGATTTTCGTACCAGTAACTCCACCATCAGTATTCACAAAGCCAACAAAGCCAATGAATGAATGGACAGTAGCTCTTGCTACAGCTGCCGGAGTTCACCTGAAGTCACAGGAGAGATTTAACCTTGCAGGAGACTTCACATGGAGAAAGATTCCATCAGATACACCTGCTGATCAGCTTATGGTATCACACGGTGGATACGATAACTCTGATGTTAACAAGGACATCAACTGCATGTTCCCAATTGAGAGAATTCATGAGCTTGTTAAGGCTGGAATAATCGGAAAAGAAGCTCCATTCCATGCTGGATTCATGGGTGGTGGCGGAAACATCGAGAAGTTCACTAACGAGACAGGCCCTGCTATTGCTCAGATGCTCAAAGATGAGGGAGTTGACGCTGCTCTCATCACCGCTGGATGAGGAACTTGCCACCGCTCTGCAACTATCGTGCAGAGAGCAATTGAGAAGATTGGTATTCCAACAATCCAGATTTCAGCTCTTCCACCAGTATCAAGACAGAATGGTACACCAAGAGCTGCAGCTCCAATAGTTCCAATGGGAGCTAACGCTGGAGCACCTCATGATGTTGCTATGCAGACAGCTATCGTAACAGATTCCCTGAAGCTCATCGAGACAATCGAGACTCCAGGAAAGATCGTTCCACTGCCATACGAATATCATGCTGTAATTTAGTCTTATAACTTAATAGGACATCGTCATTTGACGAAGAAGGGGCAGAATAATTTTCTGCCCCTTTTGTAAAAAAGTCATACTGTAAAAATCTGATAAATATTTTGAAACCGGAGAGGTACGAAATGAGTGTACAAGATATCGAATTAAGAAGGCTTGTGATTAAGGCCTTCCATATTACAGATGTTCAGTTCGGAGAAGAGAATAAAGTAACTACTGATGGAAAGCTTGTACTCTGCCAGGACGAACTGGACAAAATCGCTGCGAAATATGATACCGCAGTTGAGTCTATCAAGCTGCAGATTATTCAGCCTGATGACCATGATAGATATACTAATACAATTATGGATATTATCCCTGTATCGACCAAGGTTCTGGGAATTTGTGGAGAGGGTATCACACATACTCTTACAGGAGCATATTTTATGGTTACAGGAGCTGATGTTGACGGAGAACAGGCTCATGAATTCGGCTCATCAGAGGGCAACTTGAAGGATATGCTTTACCTCAATAGAGCAGGTACCCCTTCTGATACTGATATTATTGTTTCTGTTGATATCACCTTCAAGAAAGGACAGGGACAGGAGAGACCTTCTGTTATCGACGCATATAGAGCAGTTGATGAATTTATTCAGCTTTTCAGAGCACAGATGAAGAAATTCAATGGAAATCTTGCAACCGAGAAGCATGAATATTATGACCGCATCAGACAGGGCCAGAAGAAGGTGCTGGTTATCAAGGAAATGATTGCGCACGGTGCTTGCCTTGATACATGGATATTTCCAAATGAGCCATCCGGCGTTGAGGGTGGCAAGTCGCTGATCGATTATGGCTGCATGCCGGTAATGCTGACTCCAAATGAGTTCAGAGACGGCGCAATCAAGTCAATGAACTAAGGAGGTGCAATATGGGAGTAGGTCCTTCAACTAAAGAAACAAGTTTGCATCACTTCAGAGATCCACTGGTGGAACTTCTTGGACAGGATGCAGGAATAGATTTGATGGGAGTTCTCGTTTTTGGTTCTCCTGAAGGTAACGAAGAGAAAATCAGATGCTCAAGGACAGCTGCTGTAGTGGCTGAATGCTGCAGACCTGATGGAGTTATAGTAGAGACAGACGGATGGGGAAATCTCGACGTTGACTATGTTAACTGCGTAAACGAAGTCGGTGAAAGAGGCATTCCGGTTGCTGGTCTTAACTGGTCAGGTACAGCAGGAACTTTTGTTGTAACCAGTCCATATCTTGACAATGTCGTAGACTTCAACAAGAATCCAGAGGGCATCGAATCTAATATCGTTGGCGAGAATAATTATACAGAAGACGACGTTAGAGAGTGTATTAAGAAGCTCAAGATTGCAATGCTTAAGAAGGATATGAAGAATAGATAATCGCATTGCCATGAAGGCTTATTTAATTACAATTTGTTAATATTAGGGCGTTTATTCTTAATAAATATTTGTGATGATTATGTGATGAAAATGTGTCAATTTCATTGACTTAGAGGGTGTTTGATAATATAATAACGACATCCAAGTAATATTCTGAGAAGGTGATAGAGTCGATCGGGCGGCTCTTCAAAGACAGAATATAC
>CAVIGM010000022.1:0-6635 GCA_963642455.1 Anaerovoracaceae bacterium
TTTTTTCAATTAAATCATCGCCATGCCGCAAGAACTATGCTAAAATATTAACAATCAGATTAACGCACGAATTTTTTCTGTGATTAAACGATTAAACATTTGAGTAATCGTCAATCAAATGCTGAGTAATCGTTAATCAAACGCTAATCAAACGAAAGGAGAAGAACTTAATGAGAAAATACGACGTTATTGTTGTCGGCGCTGGTAATGGCGGACTTTCTGCTGCTGCTACTTTTGCAAAAGCCGGCAAGAAGGTACTCGTACTCGAGAAGCATAATCTTCCTGGTGGATGCGCAACATCCTTCAGAAGAGGCCGTTTCGAGTTCGAGGCGACTTTGCACGAAATGTGCAGAATGGGCCCAGAGGATGGAGATATCAGAGCTCTGCTTAACAGCTATGCTCTTGATGTTGACTGGGTTGCAGTTGAGGAGGCTTTCAGATCGATTAACTATGATCCTGAGAACGGCTTCGATGTAACCATGCCTGTAGGCGTTGAGAATTTCATCGCTGAGATGGACAAGGCTGTTCCGGGTTGCGGCGACAAGGTTAGACAGATTCTTGAAATGGGCCGCATGTATAAGGACGGAGTTGACTGGCTTGCAGCTCACAATAATGAGCCTAAGCCTCTCGCTAAGGTTGAGATGCTCGCTAAATACGCAGACCTTATGAAGACCGTTCCACAGACCACGGACGACATGCTGAGGCGCTTCGAACTTCCTGACAAGGCAAGGGAGATTTTTGAATCCTACTGGGATTACGTATCGGCTGACTCGACGAGAATGAGCTTCGCCGTATATTGCTACATGACCTACGTATATATTACACAGAAGCCTTGGATTGCAAGAGAGAGATCCCACGAGATTTCGATGGCCTTCGATGCGGCTATTCGCTCCATGGGCGGAGACATTTGGTACAACACCGAGGTTACCAAGATCGATATCAAGAATGGCAAAGCCTGCGGCGTTGAGCTTGCGACGGGCCAGTATATCGAGTGCGAGAACATCATGGCCAACCTTATGCCTCATGTTGTATGGGGCCGCCTTGTTGATCCTAAGGAAGTTCCTGAGAGAGAAAAGAAGCTTATCGCTGCACGTACAATGGGCCAGCACAGCTGCACCGTCTACCTCGGACTTGACATTCCTTACGAGAAGCTCGGCTTCAAGGCTTACGACACCTTCGTTCGTTTCAACGGAGATACAAGGAAGCAGTACCTTTCTTGCAACAGCATAGACACACACAAGGACTACTGCGTAACTATCATCAACGAAGTAATTCCTGACTGCACACCTGAGGGCACCTGCATGGTACAGTTCGCTAAATTCTATACGGAAGATCCTTTTGCAGGCGTAACAGAGGAGAACTACTTCGAGATTAAGGACAGAATCGCAAAAGAAACGGTCGAGCACTTCGAGAATCTCGTTGGAATCGACTTGAAGAACCACATCGAGGAAATCGTAGTCGCATCACCTGTTACATGGGCAAGATACCTTGGCACACCTAAGGGAACCGTATACGGCTACGAGCCAAGCACTTGGGACGGAATGTTCCCACGTGTTCAATCGGGACACAAGCTTGACCACACGGTAGACGGCCTGAGATTCTGCGGTGGCCACGGAACTTGCATGGACGGATACAGCCAGGCTTACCTTAGCGGTAATGAGCAGGCTAAGTACATGCTCGAGGAAATGTAGTAGAAGGAGGACAGATAAATGGCTAAATATAATTATGATAAATCAGTCCTCAAAGGACTCGGAGTTGGGGCTTTTCTCGGAGAGGTTAAGCTTCGTGAGCAGCATATTGCGGAAGCTCCAGCAAACGAAATCAAGACAGAATATGCAGCTAATATCGTTGCAAAGAAGCTCCACCCTCACTATCAGATGGTTAAGGTTGGAGAAGTAACGGAGTTGAAGGATGCTAAGCTCTACAAGCTCGTTCCTAATGCTGAGAAAGGAACCGCAGAACTTGCGTATTTCAGAGCAGGCCAGTATATCAGCGTTTTCCTTCCAATGGAGGCAGACGAGAACGGACTTCACTCGCTTAGCACCAAGCCATATTCACTTTGCTCAAGCCCTAAGGCAGCACTCGGCTCAGACGACAATTATTATTGCATTTGCATAAAGAAATCCGCAAAGGGATATGCGTCAGAATACATTCTGAACAACTGGAAGAAAGGCTCTGAGGTAACCATTTCCGGACCTCTCGGACACTTCTATTTCCAGGAACTTAGAGATGCAGACAATATCGTTGCGGCTGCTGGCGGAAGCGGAATTACACCTTTCCTTTCGATGGCGGGCGCAGTAGCTGACGGCCTTGAGAGCTTCAACCTGACAATCCTCTACGGCAGCAAGAAGGAAGAGGATATACTTTTGAAGGATGAACTTGACGCTATCGTTGCAAGGTCAAATGGCAAGGTTAAGGTAGTGCACGTTCTTTCTGATGAGAAGAAGGAAGGCTATGAAGAGGGTTTTGTTACAGCTGAGCTTATTAAGAAATACGGCGAGGCAATGGGCAAGGATTATTCGCTCTATGTATGCGGACCTAAGGCGATGTATAAATTCCTCCATGGAGAGGTTGACAAGCTCGGACTTAGCAAGAGAAGAGCGCGCTTCGAGGTTGCAGGCGAATACGGCGATCCAACAGCAAGCCCTGAATATAAAGGCGATGCAAATGCTGAATACAAGATCGTAGTTCTTGTAAGAGGAGAGTCTAAGACGATAAGCTGCAAGGGCAACGAGACCATTATGGACGCTGTTCAGAAGGCTGGAATTGCACTCACTTCGGACTGCAGAAGCGGAGAATGTGGATGGTGCCATTCGAGACTCATTTGCGGAGACGTCTTCATTCCATCTGAGGCAGACGGAAGAAGAATGGCGGACAAGAAGTTCGGATGGATTCACCCATGCGTAACATATCCGCTCTCCGACGTAGAAATCGAGGTCTTCCCTGTTTTCTAAGATGAACTCGTGAAGACTTGGGGAACGTCACTTCAAAGGCGTTCCCCTTTTATATTGAAAAAACAACGCTTTCAATATATAATATTAGGCGCTAATGAATCCCATAAGTGCGCGGGAATTACGCAAGAATTAAGTAAGAGAAAGGCAAATAGAAATGACAGAGAATAAGGGAACATATTATATTACAACGCCAATATATTATCCAAGTGCCAAGCTGCATATCGGACACACATACTGCACGGTAATGGCGGATGCTATGGCACGATTCAAGAGACTGTCAGGCTATGATGTTAGATTTCTTACAGGAACTGACGAGCACGGACAGAAGATCGAGAAGTGCGCGGAAGAGGCGGGCTGCACACCACAGGAATATGTGGATAAGGTTGTTGAGACTATCATTAGGCTATGGGGCAAGATGGAAATCAGCTATGACGATTTCATCAGAACGACAGAGCCAAGACATATAGAGAGAGTTCAGAAGATTTTCATGAAGATGTACGAGAAAGGTGACATCTACAAAGGCTACTACGAGGGCTGGTATTGCACACCTTGCGAATCCTTCTGGACAGAGACGCAGCTTGAGGACGGCAAGTGCCCTGACTGCGGAAGACCAGTTAAGAAGATGAAGGAAGAAGCATATTTCTTCAAGCTTTCGGCTTATCAGGATAAGCTGCTTAAGCTCTTCAAGGAGAACCCTGACTTCCTTCAGCCTGACAGTAGAAGAAACGAAATGATTGCTTTTGTAGAGCAGGGACTTGAGGACCTTTGCATTTCGAGATCCGAATTTGACTGGGGAATTCCAGTTCCTATCGACGAGGACCATGTCATCTATGTATGGCTCGACGCTCTGTCAAATTACATCACGGCTCTCGGCTACGGCAGCGATGACGAGTCTTTATATAAGAAATATTGGCCTGTAAATGTTCATCTTGTCGGTAAGGAAATCGTAAGATTCCACTCAATCATTTGGCCTGCAATGCTTATGTCGATTGATGAACCACTGCCTAAGCAGGTGCTCGGACACGGCTGGCTTCTGATTGACGGCGGCAAAATGTCGAAGTCCAAAGGCAATGTTGTCGACCCTGAGATTCTCATCGACAGATACGGAATTGACTCGCTTAAATATTTCCTCTTAAGAGAATATACCTTCGGACAAGACGGCCTTTACACTAACGAAGTTATGCTCAAGAGACTTAATTACGACCTTGCTAACGACCTTGGCAATCTGCTGTCGAGAACCGTAAGCATGGTTGAGAAATATTGCGGCGGCATGATTCCTGCGGCAACAACCAAGGACGACATCGACAAGGAGCTCATTGATATGGCAGTTGCTGCTGCTGGCAAGGTTGAGGAGAAGATGGACCAGTTCCAGTTCAACCTCGCTCTTGAGGAAATTTGGGTTCTTATAAGAAGAGCCAACAAATATATCGACGAGAAGACGCCTTGGACTCTTGCAAAAGACGAGAGCAAGAAGGCCGAGCTCGATACAGTTATGAGAAATCTCGTTGAGAGCCTCAGAATCGTATCAATTCTCATCGAGCCTTTTATGCATACAACAACGGAGCGCATGAGAGAGCAGCTCGGCATTGCTGATTGTCCAGTCGATTGGAATGACGCCTTTGAATTCTATAAAATGGACGGCCGCAAGGTTGCAAAGGGCGAGCAGCTCTTCCCAAGACTCGACATCGAGAAGGAGCTTGCGGCCCTCGAGGAAATCCGCCTCGCGAACCTCGCGAACTAAGGCGAGGAAGCGGTGCGCGCAGGCGCGCGGATTAAAGCGCGTAAGCGCTTGACGTGGCGCTGACGCAGGCGCTGGATCAAGCGCCGCGCACAACATAAGCGACGCAAGCGCGCGAACAACATAAATATAATAAGGTAAGGGCCTCGAAGAGGCCCTTATTCATTGTAAATACCAAATTGCAACGATATACTAATGATGAATATATAGATGAATACAAGGATGAACTTGGTACACCACTGACTTCGAGGGTGAATTTCAAAAATCCGTTCGTTTTTGCGATTTTCGAGCGCTGTCGGCGATTCCGCGGAGGACCGCACAACACAGATTTCTAAAGGAGAATACAATGGCTAAGCTACTTGACGCACACACACATCTTAATTTCGACGAATACACAGACGAGGAAAGAGCCGCACGCGCGAAGACCATAGAAGATTCCCAAATAGCCCTTGTCATTGACGCGGGAGATTCGGTAGAATCAAGCAAGCAAGCGCTGAGCGATGCGCACAAATATCCTTGGTGCTATGCGGCTGTGGGCATTCATCCCGAGCATGCCAAGGAGGCGACCGATGAGGACATCGAGAAGATAAAGGAGCTTGCGGCCGACGAGCGCGCAGTGGCAATCGGCGAGATAGGCCTTGATTTTTATTATGGCAAAGAAGACCGCGAGGAGCAGATTGAACTCTTTCGCAAGCAGCTTAGGCTCGCAATCGAGCTTAAGCTACCGATTATGATTCACACAAGGGATGCCAACCAGCTTACGATGGACATTCTCGAAGAGGAGGGGGCTTTCGATAAGGCGAGGACCGATGCTTTTCCGCAAAGACCGTCGGCTCAAGGCGGCACCGAGCCAGACGCCAGGGTGCAACTTCACTGTTTTAGTGGTTCGCCCGAGCTTGCCCTCGAATATGTCAGAAAGGGAGCGACGATTTCGCTTGGCGGCCCTATCACTTTCAAGAATGGAAAAAAAGCGGCGGAGGTTGCGAGGGTGGTGCCGGCAGAATATCTTCTGACAGAGACGGACGCGCCTTTCCTTGCGCCCGAGCCTTTGAGAGGAAGGCCCAACAGGTCGGAATATGTTGAGCACGTGCTTAGAAGGATGGCGATTCTCAAAGGCATGGATTACGAGGAGCTTGCCGAGATAATTCTGGCCAACGGCAAGCGGTTCTTCGGCATTTAAGTTGAATAGAATTTGAACGGAAATCGGATCACAGAAGAACGGCGGAAATTGGGCTGGCTTGAATGCTCAGAACCGAATTCAAATCACGGAAATCAGATCACAGAAGAACGACGATGAACGCTCAGCACCGAGTTCAAATGACGGAATTCAAATCAAATACAATCTAATTCGAAATCACTCATAACAAAAGGAGGCGAAATGGCAACAAGAGGCGGTGACAAGATCACAAGGAAAATAATATCGAGGGTACTCGAAACAGAAGTTATACCACGTGGAAGCACGGTAATTCTCGGATTTTCGGGAGGGCCGGATTCACTATGTCTTTTGCATGTTCTGTATACGCTGTCGGATGAGCTCGAACTTAATATTGTCCCTGTGCACGTCAATCATAAGCTAAGGGGCGAGAAGTCCGACCAGGAAGCGGCGAATGCGATTGCAATTTGCAACAAATGGGATTTGCCATGTCATACTTTTGAGGCGGACTGCACAGGACTTGCTAAGGCGCTATCTGTTTCGAACGAGGAGGCAGGCCGCATAATCAGATACGAGATTTTCGATGAGGTGGCACTGGCTTATGAGAAAGCTCTCTTGCTTGGGATAGGCGGCGCGGAGCATGAAGGAATTCAGGACGATAGATCCGCTTATGTAGATGCGGTACTTAAGGGCATAATAAGCGACGATTTCGACGGCAAATTCGGCGGCAACTTCGGCGGCGATTACGCTTATTACGATTACGACGACGAATTCGGCGGCGAGTACGGCG
>CAVIGM010000022.1:6694-10018 GCA_963642455.1 Anaerovoracaceae bacterium
GAATTCGACGAGCCGGGCAATTACGAGAGCTCGAGGCGAAACGACAGAATTTTTATTGCGGTGGCGCACAATGCCGACGACCAGAGCGAGACGGTGCTATTCAGACTGCTCAGAGGAACGGGCGTGCACGGACTTGCCGGAATAAGCAGCGCAAGGCTTTCCGCGGAGGGCTTTATAATCGCAAGACCTCTTCTCGATGTTTCAAGAGCGGACATCGAGGCATATATTAAGGAGAATAAGCTTAAGCCTAATATGGACGAGAGCAACGAGTCGACCGACTATACGAGGAACAAGATCAGAAATGAGCTGCTCCCTTACCTTGAGAAGAATTACAATCCTAATGTCAAAGAGGCTCTGAGAAGATATGCGATGATAGCCGAGCTTGACGACAACTTCATGGATGGAATTGCAAAAGGAGCATTCCTTGATGTCGTAGAGGTCAAAGACGACAATATTATTCTCGACATAGACAAGTTAGAAGATATGCATATTGCAGTCATCCGAAGGGTTATTGTCATCATTCTGTCCGGGTTTGGGCCTACAGACAGCATAAGCTTCGAGCTTATCGGCAATCTTCTTAATCTGCTATATTCCGAGAATCCGTCGGCGCAGATAAGTCTTCCAAATGGCTTCGTTGCCTGTCGCGAATACAACACGCTTGTTTTCAGAAAGGCGAACGAGGACGACAAGGTGGATCCTTGCGAGGGCCTTCGACTCATGCCACAGATTATGAAGAGAAAAGCTTTTATGCCGGCAGACGACGAGCTCTATGCAGCCTTCGACTTCGATGCCTTTAGCGAGAAGTATCCGGGAAGAGTGGGCGAAATCGTGCTTCGTACAAGACGCGAGGGCGACTATATCGCAATTAAGGACGGCAAAAGCAAGAAGCTGCAGGATTATTTGGTGGACTCAAAGGTCAAGAAATCCGAAAGAGATGACATTCTTCTTGTCGCTATAGAGAACGAAATTCTGTGGATAATTCCAAGCGCAAATCTTCCAACTGCACAGCAGCGAGACAAGGGTAAATATTCACAGAACTATCAGATAAATGACACCACCGAAAGGGTGCTCTTCCTTGAATTAGTGGATTCTCTATGATACAATAACGTGATATTTTGTGAAAAAACACAAATTTCGAATTAAATTCAAATTCATAATTATAAGAAGGGGAAAAATCTTGAAGAGACCAAATCGTAATAGTCGCACTATAGGAACTTATATTCTGATTTTCGCACTTATCATCGGCACGGCCTATTTTTTCAAAGGCATACAGCAGGATGCTTCCGTTAAGGAGATCAAATTCTCGCAGTTTGCCAACCATCTTGAGGCCGGAGATTATAAGAAGATAAATATTTCCGACAGACAGCTTATCGGAACTAAGGACGGCGGCCAGAAGGAACTTGCCTTCGCGCCATCAGCTCTCGAGATCAACTGGCTCGAGGAGAAATACATCTATCCAATGCTTGACGAGAACAAGATTGTATTAGAAAGTGACCCACCTGAAAGCGAATTCAGTCTGCTTTCGGTTCTTCCAACACTGCTGATGCTTCTTTCCTTGGGCTTCCTTATCTACTTTATGTTCAGTCAAGGCGGCAACAAGCAGGCCTTCCAGTTCGGAAAGAACAGGGCAAGGCTCTACAGAAGTGGAGACAAGAAGATTACCTTCGCGGATGTCGCAGGACTTGAAGAGGAGAAGCAGGAACTTTCCGAAATCGTTGATTTTCTCAAGAATCCTGGCAAATATACAAGACTTGGAGCAAGAATTCCTAAGGGCGTTCTCATGGTAGGTAATCCGGGAACAGGTAAGACATATATTTCAAAGGCAACAGCTGGCGAAGCAGGTGTACCTTTCTTCTCGATTTCCGGCTCTGACTTCGTTGAGATGTTCGTAGGCGTTGGAGCATCGAGAGTAAGAGACCTTTTTGCAGAGGCAAAGAAGAACGCACCTTGCATCGTATTCATCGACGAGATTGATGCCGTAGGAAGAAGAAGAGGCGCAGGCCTTGGCGGCGGCAATGACGAAAGAGAGCAGACCTTGAATCAGCTCCTTGTTGAAATGGATGGCTTCGATGGAAACACGGGCATCATTATTCTTGCTGCAACAAATAGACCTGACGTATTAGACCCTGCTCTTCTGAGACCGGGAAGATTCGACAGACAGGTTGTAATCGGTCTGCCAGACATCAAGGCAAGAGAGCAGATTTTCGAGCTGTATACTAAGAACAAGCCACTCGATGACGGTGTATCACCTGAAATTCTTGCTAAGAGAACTCCGGGCTTCTCGCCTGCAGATATTGAGAACCTCGTAAATGAGGCGGCTCTTCTTACTGCAAGAAGAAACGGCGTGAAGATAAGAATGGACGAAATCGAAGAGGCTACAACCAAGGTAATGGCAGGACCTCAGAAGAAGTCCAGAGTGATTTCGGATGAAGAGAAGAAGCTTACCGCATACCACGAGGCAGGACACGCAATCGTAATGAGAGCTATTCCGGGCTCGGACCCTGTTCATCAGATTACTATTATTCCAAGAGGAATGGCTGGCGGCTTCACGATGTGGCTACCTGAGAAGGAAGTCTACTTCGAGACAAAGGGCCACATGCTTAATAGCATCAAGCATCTTCTCGGAGGAAGAGTTGCCGAGGAATTGAAGCTTGACGACATAAGTACAGGAGCAAGCAACGACCTGCAAAGAGCAACAGAGACTGCAAGAGCTATGATTTCGCAGTACGGCTTCAGTGAGAAGCTCGGCCCTGTTGCATATAGCAATAACGACCAGGTTTTCCTCGGAAGAGACCTTACAACTAAGCAGAATTATTCGAACGAAGTTGCTTCCGCAATAGATAAAGAAATCAAAGATATTCTTGAGACTTGCTACGCAGACGCTAAGCAAATTCTCGTTGAGAATGATGCGGCTTTCGAGAGAGTAGCACAGGCACTTCTTCTCGTTGAGACCATCGACGGCGAGCAGTTCGAGAAGCTCTATCTGGGCGAAATTACACCTGAGGAGCTCAAGGCGCAGATTGATAAGACCAACGAGGAAATCAAGAAGAAAGACGCGGAAGAAGCCGAGGAGTCCAGAAAGGCCGAGGAAGAGGAGAGAAGACTTGCCGAGGAGAGACGCAAGGCGATGCGCGAGAACTGCAACATGGATGCCACGGACGACGAATTTGTCGAATTCACAAGGGCAACTCAGAAGAAGATTAATATCAAGCCTCTCATCAGGCTGAAGGATGATGAGGATCGCGAAGATAGTATAGAATTCGTGTATCCGGCTGAGCACAAGTCAAAAGACGAGCACAAGGAGATAGTGATTATATCTGATCC
>CAVIGM010000022.1:10147-14971 GCA_963642455.1 Anaerovoracaceae bacterium
AGACGAACCTAAGGATAGCGATTCCGAGGAGAAGTAAGAAATGAGAATCACCGTAGAAGATTGCTTGAAGCTTGATGCTTTCCAGGATTGCCAAATTCTGAGCTGCAAGAGAAAGAGCGATAGAAGAGTAAGAAGTGTTTCCGTTCTTGATGAGGATAATCTCGAAAGAGGCGTTGAACGCAACGGAATCAAAGAACAGATGGTACTTACCCATTTCTGGTCGAGCAAGGACGATATTCTTGCTCAGTGCAAGGCTGTAGTCGGCCTTGGCAAGAAAGGGGTTGCGGCACTTGTAATATACTTGAATGAAGACGGCGTTCGCGCCGTCGATTCTCGTGTTATCAAGGCAGCAGAGGATAGTGGTCTTCTCATAATCACAATTAAGGACGACGGAAACAGAACCTATGCAATGCTTATGGAGCAGGTTTTCGACAAGATGCTCTATGGACATAACTACAGCGATAACATCTTAAATAACACGATTTATCACCTTCTTAACTTCGAGAAGCATAGCAGTTTTCCAATGGCACTTAGAGAAGCCGCGCTGAATAATGATTATCAGATTGTTCTGATGACATCCGAATTCAATCCTATTCTCACAATTGAGACAAGGCACGCGGTCGCAATCGAAGACGCGACTCAGATAATGCGCAAGCAGGACACTTTGCAGCCAACGACTTTCTCAAGGCTGGATATCGACGGAGTAATCACATACTGGGGATATATCACGATTGAAGAGCAGAAATACACTCTTCTCATAGTGGATAACGAGGATAATTATTCGTCGACCGAGATGAAGAAGCTTGCTGTAATAATTGAGCTTGCAATCGGACTATGGAAATATACTCCAGAAAGAGATTCAAGATCCGAATTTATCAAGTCGGCGGTAAGAGGCGATATGAATTTCTGCTTCACGCTGCTTGACGAAGCCGCTCTCAAGGGCGCAAGATACGCAAGTGCTTTCTATGCTAAAGACACCGAAGACGACAATCTCATGGATATCGTAGAGAAATACCGCAAGGAGTACGGCTTCGGAGTATTGAGCCTCAAGGATTATCACGACACTTACGGAATGGTATATTTCGAAGGCGACGAAGAGAAGGCTGTGGAGATTAAGAATGCCTGCCTCGAGATGTTTGACGAATTCAAGAGTGGCAGAAAAGACGTAAGAGTATTCCACGTTACGGGAATCGATACTCTCGAATCGGCTGTCGAGGGCTTCAAGCTCATCAACAAGACATGGAATTTCGTCGAGAGCGTTTTCCCATATAAAAGGATTTTCTCTAAATACGAAATGGCCATGGTATGCGACTGCGTTGCGATACAGTCCGGCGCGCCTGCTATGAAGAAGATGTATGTCGACCTTCTCGAGCCATTTGACAGAGAGGTATCGCAGAACAAGGGCAAGATGCTTCTTGAGACTTTGTCGACCTTCATGCTTGACGCAGGAATGAACAGCAATAAGACGGCTGAATTCATGGGAATTCACAACAATACTGTTCAATACAGATTGAAGAGAATAAATGAAATCTTGGGTGCAGATATGACAGCAAATAGAATTATTCCGGGCTTGACTATGGCACTTGCAATAAAGAGACTGGAGGAAATGTAGATGCTGCTTGGCATAGATGTAGGAAATACAAATGTTGTAATCGGAGTTTTCTCGAACAGGAAGCTGATTGCAAATTACAGACTTGCTACAGATACAAGAAGAAGTGCGGACGAATATGGAACCATAGTTGATCAGATGTTCAGACATGACGGGCTTGATCCTGCGGACATTGACGATGTAATCATCTCCGCGGTAGTTCCATCGCTGCTCTTCACACTGCAGCACATGTGTTACAAATTCTTCAACTGCGAGCCTATCATCATCGAATCGGGTGTCAAGACGGGACTCAAGATTAAGTGCGATGATCCTCGTCAGGTGGGCTCGGACAGAATCGTAAATTCCGTTGCCGCTTACAAAAAATACGGTGGGCCGCTGATAGTCGTGGATTTCGGAACAGCGACGACCTTCTGTGTCGTAAGTGCAGACGGCGACTTCCTTGGCGGAGCGATTGCACCGGGAATTAAGACCTCGTCGATAGCACTTTTCGAGCAGACCGCTAAGCTCCCGAATGTAGACCTCGAAGCACCTGGCAATTTCATTTGCAAGAACACCACGCAATGTATGCAGGCAGGCCTTATCTACGGACACATGGGCCTTGCAAGCTGGCTGATTGACGGCATGAAGAACGAGCTTGTGAATGTCTATGGAGCGGTAAGAGAGGACATTAAGGTTGTTGCAACCGGCGGAATGGCGACAATGGTCGAGAAAGGCGTTGATTGCATCGATGTCATCGACAAGAGACTGACACTTGACGGCCTTCTGTATATCTATGAGAAGAACGCCGACAAGCGGAAGAAGTAAAAAGAAACAATGGGAAATTTGAAGATAGGAAGCTTCGAGCCCTCTAATCCTTTCGTGCTTGCACCTCTTGCTGGCATTTCGGATGCCGTTATGAGAAGGCTGTGCGAGGAGATGGGAGCTGCACTTACAACGACCGAGATGGTAAGTGCGAAGGGCCTTTACTACCAAGACAGGAATACAGCGAAGCTTTTATATATTCCGGATGAAGCAGGTCCGACAGCCATTCAAATCTTCGGTAGCGAGCCTGAGGTCATGGCCTCTGCGGCAAGCAAGCTCAACGATTTGAAGAATGTGACGCTCGATATTAACATGGGCTGCCCTGTACCTAAGGTGGTGCGTAACGGCGACGGCTCGGCTCTGCTAACTAAGCCCGACCTTGTCTATGATGTCGTAAGAGCCTGTGTCGATAGCTCGACTAAGCCTGTGACAGTCAAGATAAGAAAAGGCTTCGATGACAAGTCCGTAAATGCAATCGAAATTGCGAAGGCAATCGAGAGCGCAGGCGCAAGTGCTCTATGTATCCACGGAAGAACAAGAGAGCAATATTATAGCGGCAAGGCGGACTGGGACATTATAAGAGCCGTAAGAGAAGAAATAGATATACCCCTTATAGGCAACGGAGATGTGCTTAGCGCGGAAGACGGCATACGCATGCTGGAAGAAACAGGCTGCGATATGGTAATGGTCGCAAGAGGCGCGCTTGGCAATCCGTGGATTTTCCGAGAACTCCTTGCCCTGTGGAAATACGGGGAGAAGGTAGACAAGCCTTCGGATAAAGACAGAATACAAATGTTAATAAAGCATCTTGATGGTCTTATCGACCTGAAGGGTGAGAGAAATGCAGTGATGGAGCTACGCAAGCATGTCGTCTGGTATACCAAGGGCATGAGAGGCGCAGCCGCACTTCGAAGAAAGGTTAATACCGTCAATACTGCAAAAGAAATGAAAGAGGTTCTTTGTTGTGAGGAATGGAATTATTAAGAAGTTAATACTCGTAGGAATGATAGCGATAGCGTCCTTGGCTTTTATGACAGGCTGCTCTACTTGGGAGAACTTCAAGCATACCTATATAGAAAAGTCGTCGAATAGTGACACTATATATATTGGCGTCTTCGAGCCACAGAGCGGTAAATATGCCGATATGGGCTTAGACGAAATCAAGGGTATTGAGCTTGCTAACAGCATTTATAACAATGTTAACGGCATGGATATCGAGATTATTAAAGTAGATACCCAGTCTAATCCTAAGTCAGCTAAGTCGGCAATTCAAACGCTTGTCGAAATGGAGCCGATTGCGATAATCGGAAGCGCAAGTGAGGCCGAGTCCTTGGTTGCCTCGCCTATAATTCAAGAGGCTCAAATCCCAACGATTACACCATCTGCTGTCAATCCTCTCATTACTCAGGAAAGCGGTTACTATTTCCGAGCATCAACTACTAATGACCAGATGGGCGCAGGCCTTGCAGAATATGCTTATGCTAATCTCGGCTCAAGGCAAATCGCTCTCTTCGATGTAAGAAACGACAGTGCCATAAGCTCATATATAGACGGCTTCGAGGATTCTCTTAGGGAACTTGCGGGAGATACCTCAGCTATCGTCTTAAGTGACAGCATTACCGTATCGGACAACAAATGGAAGCCTATTCTCAAATCAATCAAGAATTCAGGCGCGAATGTTGTATTTATGCCGATAGGAGTGGAGAACACGGACGCCTTCTTTACAGCCGTAGAGAAGCAGAACATGACGAATATTACCTTCCTTGGTCCGAAGTCTTGGGGAACCGACGATTTTGCGGAGATTGCGTCCAAGCATCCGAATATCAAGATTGCTTTTCCATACGACACAGTTGTAAGTAAGAACAAATCAACCAAGAATACTGTAACGGCAGAGACGCAAAGATTCCTTATAGAATACGCAGAGAAATACGGCGAGAACGACACGCCGTCTGAGTATGCGGCTCTTGGATATGACTCGTATCTTCTTGTTGTAAATGCAATCAATAATGCGAACTCCTTCAAGGGCAAGGAGGTAAGAGACGCTCTTGCTAATCTCTCGGGAATGCAATGCGCAACGGGCGTTTTCCAATTTGATTCAATGGGAAATACAGTACGAAGTGTAAATATTGCAACGGTCAAAGACGGCCTTATTGTTTCGGCGTATGTAACGAAGGGAACATCAGAGGCTAAGCAAATTGAGGAGATTGATAAATAATGGATTATCTCGAAATACTTGATTCTTATAAAGAAGAAATGGTAGCAACATTGAAGGATCTTATTTCTTATCCGAGCGTTGCTTCAACTGCAGTTAAGACCGCAGACGGAGAGCTTCTTCCTTTCGGAAAAGATGTGCATGAGGCCTTCTTATATACTCTTGCAAAGTGCGAGGAAATGGGCTTAGAGACCTTCAATGC
>CAVIGM010000022.1:15137-17083 GCA_963642455.1 Anaerovoracaceae bacterium
GGCTGGACATATAATCCGTTCGAGGCTACCATCAGTGATGGCTGGCTGTACGGAAGAGGAAGCATTGATGACAAAGGCCCTCTTGTTGCATCCCTATATGCGATTAAGGCTCTTAAGGAAGCGGGGCTTAGCCCACAGAAGAACATAAGGCTCATCTTCGGACTTGACGAGGAGACCGGCTTCAGAGGAATGAATTATTATACTTCCAAGGCAGGTCAGCCAGATGCAGGCTTCACACCAGACGCGGATTTCCCACTTGTAAACGGCGAGAAGGGCAGAGTTAGATTCGACCTTGCTATGAAGCTTAGCAAAGGAAGCTCTAAGGACGGACTCAGACTTACCAAAGTCGAAGCAGGCACGGTATGCAATGCTGTACCTGATTATGCTAAGGCAGTAGTCGCAGGAGACAAATTGCAATATGACAGCATAAGAAATAGGCTATCGCAATATGTTCTCGAGACAGGATACAAGATTAAGGCGAAGAAGCAGGGCTCGTCACTTGTGATAGAAGCCTACGGAAGAACCGCACACGGAGCTCGCCCCGAGCTTGGATTGAATGCCATCAGCATCCTAATGGGTTTCCTCGGAAGATTGCAATTTGCAAATGAAGATGTCAACGACTTCATATATTTCTATAACGACAAGATAGCATTCTACCTTAACGGCGAGAAAATGGGCTGCTGCCTAAGCGACGAGGAGTCGGGAGCACTTACCTGGAATGTGGGACTTGCCGCTTGGTCCGAGGATGTAGCAAGCGTGTCGGTAGATGTTCGCTTCCCTGTAAGCTATACATCTAAGCAGATATATGACGGAATTGAGGAATCGCTTGACAATACAAACATAGGAATTGTCAAGATTGATGAATACCAACCAATTTACAAGCCTCTTGATGACCCTATGGTCGAAGCGCTGATGAATGCATATCGCGAGGAGACAGGAGACACCAAGTCCGAAGCCTTGGTTCTGGGCGGAGGAACCTATGCCAAGGGGCTTAACAACACGCTCGCCTTCGGCGGACTTTTCCCAGGAGAAGAGGACTGCATGCATCAGGCGAACGAGAGAATAGCGCTCGAATCATTCTATAGAATGTCGAGAATATATGCGAAAGCTTTATATTTAATCTGTTTCAGGGCGTGGTGAAATTCCACACCGGTGGTCATAGCCCACGAGCCTGCTTAGGCAGGCCGAATCGGTGCAATTCCGATGCCGACGGTATAGTCCGGATGGAAGAAACGATTACAATTTAATTTGTAATTTGGCCTCTGATAATGCTCGGAGGTCATTTCTTTGTACCTGACAGATTCCAACCAAATACTTTAACAAAGGGAGGAATATGTTATGAAAGAAAAGAAAATCAGCACTCAGATGCTCGTGAAGATGGCGCTCATGTGCGCGGTCTCCTTGGTGATGTTACTCGTGGTAAGATTGCCATGGCCGGCAGCGCCTTTCCTTGTATATGATCCGGCGGATGTGCCTATCTATATCACAAGCTTCGCACTCGGCCCATGGGCAGGGCTCATCGTGACCTTCGTAGTCTCGTTCATTCAGGCCTTTATTATGGGCGGCGACGGACTCTATGGTTTTCTGATGCACTTTGTCGCAACAGGAATTGTATGCATGGTAATAGGCCTTATCTATAAGCATCATAAGACTAAGAAGAATGCGATTATCGCTCTTGCCATAGGTATAGTAGTTGAGGTGCTTGTTATGTGCGTGCTTAATCTCTTTATTACCTCGGCGTATATGGGCGTAAGCAAAGAGGCGATTGCGGCAATGCTGCCAACTGTAATCATACCTTTCAATCTTGTTAAGATAGGCGTGAACTCAGTGCTGACCTTCATTCTGTATAAGAAGATCTCAGGATTCCTGCACAGCAACGGAAATAAATAGGGTTGATTGAAGAAAATCGAAATCGGCTCAGAAACGAAATCAAGACGAAATCGAAT
>CAVIGM010000022.1:17138-24288 GCA_963642455.1 Anaerovoracaceae bacterium
CGAATGGCTAAGATAATCGAAAGAACAATAATTCTGAATAACGAGGAGGACACCGCAAGATATGGACTTGAGCTCGCAAGAAGGCTCGAGCCCGGCGATGTTGTTGCCTTAATCGGGGAGCTTGGCACGGGCAAAACATCTCTCACCAAATATATCGCCGAAGGACTTGGCGTAAGCGAAATGCTCTCGAGCCCGACCTTCAACATCGTCAAGGAATATAGGAGCGGAAGACTGCCGCTTTTCCACTTCGATGTATATAGGCTCGGAGACGGAGAGGAGCTTCTTGATATAGGTGGAGAAGAATATTTCGATGCCGGAGGCGTATGCATAATTGAATGGGCGGATATTGTTATGTCTGTACTGCCAGAAAATACGCTAATCGTCGAACTTGAATATACAGATAAAGAAGGTGAAAGGCGCCTTGTGGAAAGGGGAATGGAATGACAATTCTGGCAATTGAAACGACAGGTAAATACGGCTCTGCTGCAATAATCAAGTCGAGCGGAGAAATAGCTTGTGAATGCTCAGGCGCCGAGATGAATCATCTTCGGGACATCATTTCCCTTATCTCTTCATGTATAGATAAGCTTGGAATAGATAGAAGCGAGATTGACTATATCGCAACAGATATAGGGCCCGGATCTTTTACAGGCATAAGAATCGGAGTTACGACCGCAAGAACATTGGCGCAAATGCTCGGCATTAAATGCGTTGCGGTATCAAGCCTCGAGGCCATGGCACTTGCCGCAATAGCTGAGAGCGGTTCTGCGGCAGAATCCGAATCTGAATCTGAGAACGGAACTGCGGCAGAATCCGAATCTGGATCCGAGAGCGGCGAATACCAATACATTTGCCCGATAATAAATGCGAGACGGCACCAGACCTACGCAGGCCTCTGGTGCGTTGACGGCTTCGAGACCGTGCTCGAACCTAAGCAATATATGATTGAAGAAATCATAGAATATGTCAAGGGACTTGACGGCAGGGTGCTCTTCACAGGCGACGGAGTAGATGCGTATTCGGCAATCATAGAGGAAGGTCTCGCGAGTGACAAATTCGGGTATGCAAGCGAGGGCATAAGGTATCAGAATGCCGAATATATCGCATGGCTTGCCCTTGATAAGATTAAAGACGGCAAGGCCGTATCGTATAACGAGCTGCTGCCTAATTACATGAGACTAAGCGAGGCTGAGATGAGGCTCAAAGAGGGCACACTCAGCAAGAAAATCGTGCAGGCATAATCGCAGACAATGTCGCGGATAATATCGCGGACAATATAGACGGAATCATGATAGAGATAAGAAAAGCAAGCGAGAAAGACATAGCATCTATAGTAGAACTCGAAGAGGCGACTTTCCCCCTTCCTTGGGACGAGGCCTCGATTCGCCACGATATTACGGACAGCGACATCGCACTTGTTCTTGTGGCGGAACTTGACGGAGTTTTTGCAGGCTACGCGGATGTCTGGGAAATAGCAGGAGAAGCTCAGCTCAATAATATTGCCGTATGCGAGGCAGCAAGAGGCAAGCATGTCGGGCAAAGGCTTATGGAAGCGCTTTTCGAGAAACTCATAGAAGCGGGAGATAGCGAGATAAGTCTTGAGGTAAGGCCAAGCAATATAGCGGCAACAAGATTGTATTACAAACTCGGCTTTGCCGAAGCTGGGCGACGAGAGCACTACTATCTCGATAACAACGAGGACGCGCTCATCTTAAAGAAGTTTTTTTGAAAAAAGGGGTTAACGCAAATGCTAAATGGCAAGCACATCACTTTGGGAATAGAATCAAGCTGCGACGAGACGGCTGTCGGAATTGTGGCAGATGGAAGAGAAATGCTGGCGAACGTCATAAGCTCGCAGATTGACATCCATACCAAATTCGGCGGTGTTGTTCCGGAGATTGCATCAAGAAAACATCTTGAGAATATCAATGCGGTAATCGATATGGCTCTTTGCGAGGCGGGAATCACTATGGATGATGTTGACCTTGTGGGTGTGACCTATGGGCCAGGCCTTGTCGGTGCGCTTCTGATAGGAGTTGCCGCAGCTAAGGCGATTGCATTCAGCAAGGACATTCCGCTTGTCGGAGTCAACCACATGCACGGGCATGTAGCCGCTAATTATATTGAACATCCTAAGCTCGAGCCACCTTTTATGGGGCTTGTCGTAAGCGGCGGCCATACGAATATTATTTATGTCAAAGATTATAATTGCTGCGAGAAGATTGGCAGCACAAGAGACGATGCGGCAGGAGAGGCTTTTGACAAAATCGCGAGGGTAATTGGGCTCGGCTATCCGGGCGGCCCTAAGGTAGATAAGGCTGCGAAAGACGGAAACAAGGACGCCATCGCTTTCAAGAGGGTATATCTTGAGCCGGGCAGCTATGACTTCAGCTTCAGCGGGCTTAAGACTCAGGCTCTTAACTATCTCAATTCAGAGAAGCAGGCAGGTCGCGAGATAAATGTAAATGATGTTGCGGCGAGCTTCCAGGAGGCTGTCTGCGAGGTAATAGTCAATAAGGCTGTTGCGGCTGCGAGAGAATACAAGCAAGACCGCATTGTTGTATGTGGTGGAGTTGCCTCAAATTCAAGGCTTAGAGAGCTGCTTGCTGCAGAGGCGGGCAAATACGGAATAGAGATATGCTCTCCAAGTCCGATACTTTGTACGGATAATGGAGTGATGATTGCATGCTCTGCATATTATGCATATAAGGCGGGCGAGGTGTCGGGCTTCGACCTTGATGCCGTGCCGGGATTGGAGTTTTAACTAAGATGATAGTATTGTCGGCAAGCAATATCAATAAAAGCTACGGAATCGATGTTGTGCTCGAGGATATCTCTTTCCATGTCAATAAGGGCGACCGCGTTGGAATTGTCGGCCCTAACGGCGCTGGCAAGACGACACTTCTTAGCATTCTTGCAGGCGAGCTTAGCGCAAGCTCGGGCAATGTCTATATCAGGAGCGAATGCACGCTCGGGTATTTGAAGCAGAAGAATCATTTCTTCTCCGAGGGTACGGTTATCGAAGAGGCTGAGAAGAATTTCGAGAAATTCTACAATATGGAAAAGGAGATCGAGAGGCTCGCCGAGGCTATCTCGGATCATACAAGTCCAAGCTTCGATTCGGACCTTGCGAAGTATTCGAAGCTCCTCGAGGATTACAAGAAAGCGGGCGGCTACACATATAAAAGTGAGCTTAGGGCGGTTCTCAAGAATATGGGCTTCGATGAAGAGGCTCGTCAAAAGAAGATTGAGAAGCTCTCCGGCGGGGAGAGGACAAGGCTTGCGCTCTCGTGTATGTTGCTTAAGAAGCCGGACATTCTGCTTCTTGACGAGCCGACCAACCACCTTGACCTTTCGATGCTCGCATGGCTTGAGAACTATCTCAAAGCCTATAACGGAACATTACTTGTTGTTTCCCACGACAGATATTTCCTCGATAGGCTCGTGAACAGAATCTTCGATGTTCAAGGCGGCGAGCTCACAGATTATAAAGGCAATTATTCTGAATTTCTCGTCAAGAGGGAAGAGCGCCAGCAGACGATGCTCAAGGAATATGAGAAGCAGCAGAAGGAGATTGCTCGCCAAGAGGAGATTATAAGAAGATTCAAGCAACATAATACCGAGCATCTTGTTAAGAGGGCGCAGTCGAGAGAGAAAAGGCTCGCGCAGCTTGAAATTCTGCAAAGGCCCGAGACGAAGCAGGCTAAGCTCAAGCTCTCCTTTGATGCGAATTTCAAGAGCGGCAACGATGTGGTCATCGCCGAGAACCTAAGCAAGAGCTTCAATGACAAGCACCTTTTCTCGAATGTCTCTATGGATATCAAGAAGGGCGAGAAAATCTGCATTATCGGAGATAACGGCATCGGCAAAACTACTCTCATGAAGATACTTCTTGGGCGTGAGCAGGCGGATGACGGCTATTTGAAGATTGGATATAACGTGCAGTGGGGCTACTACGACCAGGGCCAGCTACTGCTTGATGATAAGGAGACCGTTCTTGGCGAAATGAAGAACGCGTATCACCTTTACACGGACACCGAGATGCGCTCGCTTCTTGGAAGATTCCTTTTCTTTGGAGATGATGTTTTCAAGAAGGTCGGAAGCCTTTCGGGTGGCGAGAAAGCCAAGCTCTCGCTTCTTAAGCTCATGCTCTCGGGTGCAAATACTCTGATTCTCGACGAGCCGACCAACCACCTTGATATCGACTCGAAGGAAATCGTTGAGGATGCAATCGCGGAATTTGGCGGCACGGTCATTATCGTATCTCACGACAGATTCCTGCTGAGCAAGATTCCAGACAGAATTCTTGAGCTTACCGAAGACGGCCTCGTGGAATATAAGGGCAAATTCGACTATTACCTCGAGAAAAGCGAGGCGCAGGCGAAGCTGCTCGCAGAGACCGAGGGCAGCGCCGGAAGCACCGGAAGGAACGCGAAGACCGAGGGCAGCCTCGGAAGCAACGGAAGGAACGCGAAGACCGAGGGCAGCCTCGGAAGCAACGGGAAAGTCGCAAACGACGGCAGCAAGGCTGCTTTTTCCATAGGAAATAGCGCGACATCGGACACCCAGCAAGAACCGCTTTCTTCTCGCGACGACAGGCAACTGAGAAAACAGCAGGAGGCCGAAGAAAGAAGGCGGCAGAGGAAGGCGGCTGAGCTTGAGGATAGAATTCACAAGCTTGAGGAGCAAATCTCAGAGCTTGAGGCGAAGATGTGCGAAGAAGAGAATGCTACGAACGTCAGCTTCATGAGAGAGGCGTCGACGAAGCTCTCAGAACTTAAGGAAGAGCTTGATACAGCCTACACGGAATATCTCGAATTGGATAGCTGAGTTGGATTGAGTTAGATAGAATCGGATAGCTGAGTTAGATAGTTAAAAATTTATTGAACTCATGTTTGTGTTGCGTTATAATGAATATTATTCTACTAGATGATGTATGGAGGACGATATGGTTTTTGAAAAAGTTAAGAACATAATAGTAGATCAGCTTGGTGTGGATGAGAGCTTAATTACTCTCGATACCAATCTCATGAAGGACCTTGAGGCGGATTCACTTGACGCTGTTGAGGTAATCCTCGGTGTAGAAGAGACCTTCGATTTCGAGATTCCTGATGAGGCTGCTGAGAAATTTGAGACAGTTAAGGACATAGTAGAATATATAGAATCGAGGATTGCATGAGTAACGACAAGCCAATTTCAAATGCGGTAATAAGAAGATTGCCCCGCTACAGAAGATTGCTCGGGCAGCTTAGAATAAAGGGAATCACTAAGGTTTCGTCAAATGAGCTTAGCGAATTGATAGGATATACAGCTTCGCAGATTAGACAGGACTTCAACACCTTCGGTGAATTCGGACAGCAGGGCTACGGATACAGCGTTGAATATCTGTATGACAAGATCAACGAGATTCTTGGACTTGGCAAGGGAACAGATTATAAGACTGTTGTTGTCGGAGTAGGTAATATCGGTCAGGCGATTACGAATTATACCTATTATTATAAGACCGGCTTCAATATCATCGGCCTTTTCGATACCAACCCAAAGGTTATCGGAAATGTAATCAACGATGTTGAGATTCTCGACTGTGCTGAGCTTGAGAAATTCTGCATAGAGAAAAACGTAGATATAGGCGTTATCTGTGTTAACAGAGAGAACGCGCAGGATATAGCAGACAGACTCTGCACTACCGGCATTAAGGGAATTTGGAATTTTGCACCTATCGACCTCAAGGTTGACAAGGATGTTGCTCTTGAATCCGTACATCTTAGCGACAGCTTGCATACACTCAGCTTCATGATTAAGAAGATGGAAGATGAGAAGCAAGGCAAATAGGGGCTTCGAATCAGAACAAGAAGATAGAAGACGAGAAGCAAGGCAAATAGGGGCTTCGAATCTGACTAAGAACGAAGCAGCGCGACTAAGAGCGAATAAGTAAGCACGAAAAAACACTGCAGCCGCAACGACCGCAGTGTTTTTTTAATTAAGCATTCTCTCTAATAGGAACTACGCCTCTACAGGAGCACCTACTGGGCAAGCGCCAGCACATGCACCACAATCGATGCAAGTGTTAGCGTCGATTGTATAAGGTGATCCCTCAGAGATAGCATCAACTGGACATCCAGCTGCACAAGCACCGCATCCGATGCAATCATCAGTAATCTTATAAGCCATCAGTAATTCCTCCTTTTTTCATAAATTACGGCTATATTATAGCATGAAGAAGATGAAAATGATATAAATAAAATATGAAAATAATTTCTTTTACGGGAAAGAGCGGCACAGGCAAGAGCTATCAGGCCAACCGCATCTGCATGGAAAACAATATCGAAGGCATAATCGACGACGGTCTGTTCATTTATAAGGGGCAGGTGGTTGCAGGTTCGAGTGCCAAGAAATGCGAGTCGAAGGCTGCCGCCATGAGAACCGCGCTTTTCAACTTGCCGGAGAACAGCAACGCGGTCAAAGCCGCGCTCAAGAAATACGATCCACAGAAGCTGATGATTATCGGGACCTCCGACAAAATGGTGGACTGGATTGTGAATGCCCTCGAGCTACCACCGATTGAGGAAAGACTGTATATTGAGGATTTTACAACGGAAGAGGAAAGGGAGACGGCCAAATATCACAGGCTTGTGCAGGGAGAGCATGTAATTCCTGCGCCTATGGGACAGCTCAAGAGGGACTTCGCCGGTTATACCATGAATCCGCTCAAGTTCGTGCTGAACCTTGTGCAGGATCTGACCTCGAGCTCCGAGAGTACGATTGTAAGACCTAAATACAGCTATATCGGGAATTTTGCGATTCAGCCGCGCGCGATTAGAGACATTACCTATATTGTCGCGGAGGAATACGCCGATTCTTTCATGTGCCTTAAGGTGATGCAGCACGGTGGCGCGGCAAATCTTTCGCTAACCTTGAAATTGCAGGTTGTCAGAAGCAAGGAGGCGATTCTTAAGCTCGAGGAATTCCAGCAGAGGCTGTCGGACGAAATCGAGAATATGACGTCGTTCTCGACAAGCGCAGTGAATATAATAATCGAGGAGCTCGTGCCTGACAATTACGGACTCCAGAGGAAGAAACGAAGGATATATGCGGACTTTAGCTTTTGAAAGGAAGAAACGAAGGATATATGCGGACTTTAGTTTTTGAA
>CAVIGM010000023.1:0-14735 GCA_963642455.1 Anaerovoracaceae bacterium
TAATTAAGGAGGAATAATATGTTATTAGCACTTCAAATTGTATTAGGCATTGGATTTGCCGGCACAGGCATTGGAATGTTTGCAAAGATTGCCAAGGATCCAGCTAAGAAGGCAGAGATGAAGGAAGCTTCTGGAAAGAAGTGGGCACAGGCAATGTTCGTAGGAGTTCTTGCTAACTTCGTTGATACTCTTGGTTGCGGATCATTTGCTCCATCAACATTCATGTACAAGGCATTCGGAAACATCGAAGACATTAATATCCCAGGAACACTGAATGTTGGAGACACATTCCCTGTAATCTTTGAGGCACTTATCTTCACAGCTTCCATCGAATGCGATCCTGTTTTCCTTATCAGCATGCTCGTTGCAGCTGCAGTAGGTTCATTCTCATTCGCTACAATCGTAACAAAGTGGGATAAGCAGAAGATCAGAATTGGTATGTCAATCTGCATGCTTGCTTGCATTCCAGTTATGCTCTGCAGAAACTTCGGATTTGGACCTTTCGGTGAGATCGGTACTGCTATCGGTCTTACAGGCTGGAAGTTCATCCTTGCTGTAGTACTCAACGTTCTTTGGGGCGCACTTATGGATATCGGATTTGGTCTCTATGCTCCATGTATGGCTACTTGCCTTATGCTCGGAGTTAACGGCTCAACATGCTTCCCAGTATTCATGGGTTCATGCGCACTCCTGATGCCATGCTGCTCAATCGAGTTCATCAAGACAGGAAGATTTGACTCCGTATATACAATCGGTAACTTCGCCGGCGGAATGGTTGGTGTATTCATTGCTTGGAAGTTCGTTACTAACCTTTCAATGTTCTGGGTTGTTAACCTCGTATGCGCAGTTCTTCTTTGGACTTCATACACAATGCTTCATGACTACAAGATTGACAAGGCTAAGGCAGCTAACGCTTAATCGCTGATTGGCAAAGATATCATTAGCATGATATAATAGTGACCGTCCTATAATAGGGCGGTCACTTTCTTAAGAAAACAATAGAAAACAAGGCGGAGGATAGATTATGCAATTTGGAAATGAATACGAAATGACAAGAAAGAGATACAACTTTTGGTCTGTACCAATCTGTTATTACACACCTGTTTTCTGGATATATGTAGTTATTTTCGGGATATCAACATTTGCCTTGGTGTACTTCAAGGCTCATGGTGTTGCGGTAAAGTGGCAGACTCTTGCTGCATTTATGATGTTCATCTCTGTATATAGAGGTATCGCATATAAGTGGATGACAGCTGATAAGCAATATAGATTGACCAAGATGGAGGTCTTCAAGGACAAGCCATGGAAGTGCAAGGTTGAAGTTAATGATGGCGGTGTTAAGATTATCGCTAACGGAAAGACAATGACACACCTTAAGTGGAATCAGATCAATGAATTCCAGGAAGGAAAGACATTCTATGATTTAACTTGCACTACATCACTTGGCGATGACAAGGCAAGGCTTGACAAGGATTGCTTCACAAAGGGTGATGCAGAGAGCTTCAAGAAATATATGCTTGAGAATCATGCGGATATTCCATATAGACAAGTAGATAGGAAGTGGAATAGGAACAAGCATCAGCTTTAGCATTGACATTGACATTGACATTGGCATTGGCTTTAGCAAATGCATGAATTATCTGCAAATTTTCCAGTTAGATAATAATTGAAATCGACTTACATCGGGCTCACTTTCGAGCCCGTTTTATAATGCTATATGCACGAATATTTCTCGAGGGAACCCCGCGAAATCTCGAGTGAACCTTTTAATTCTATATGCTATAATACTGATATGAGTTTTACACATTTACATGTACATACTGAATATAGTCTTCTTGACGGCATGTCAAGAATCAGCGAGCTGCCATCATATGCGAAGGAGCTTGGCATGGATTCTGTTGCCATAACAGATCACGGTGCAATGTTCGGCGTGGTGGATTTCTATAAGGCATGCAAGAAGGAGGGCGTCAAGCCTATTATCGGCTGCGAGGTGTATACCGCAGCTCGAACTTTGTATGATAAGGAAATAGACAAAGACAGAAACCACGGGCATCTGATTCTTCTTGCAGAGAATGAAACAGGATATAAGAACCTGATTAAGATAGTCTCTAAAGGATATACTGAGGGCTTCTATTTCAAGCCGAGAATTGATAAGGATGTGCTTAGAGAGCATGCAGAGGGCATAATTTGCCTTTCGGGCTGCCTTGTGGGTAATGTCCAGAGAAAACTTATAAACGGAGATTATGAGGGTGCGAAGAAAGAGGCGCTTGAGCTTCTTGATATTTATGGTGAGAACAATTTCTTCCTCGAGATACAGAACCATTATCTTAATGAAGATAAGCCTGTAATTGAAGGCCTTAAGAAGCTCTCTGAGGATATAGGCGTGCCTCTTGTTGCAACTAATGACGCACACTATCTAAGACGCGAGGACGCGAAGGCTCACGATATTCTGCTTTGCATACAGACGGGCAGCAATATTGATGACGAGAATAGAATGCGCTTCGAGAACGACCAGTTCTACCTGAAGAGCGAAGCGGAGATGAGAGAGCTCTTTGCTGATATACCTGAGGCCTGCGATATGACGCAGAAGATTGCCGACAGATGCAATTTCGATTTCACATTCGGAGAATATCATCTGCCGGAATTCATTCCGCCTGATGGCTTAAGCTGCCGAGAATATTTGCGCAAGCTATGCTATGAGGGCCTTGCAAGAAGATACGGCAAGGAAGCCATGGATGAGGGCTGCGAATATAGAGAAAGACTTGAGATGGAGCTTTCTGTAATTGAGAATATGGGCTATGTCGAATATTTCCTGATCGTATGGGATTTCATCGACTATGCGAAGCGTAATGGCATTGTTGTAGGGCCAGGTAGAGGATCGGCGGCAGGCAGCATCGTTGCATATTCTCTTGCGATTACGGAGATTGACCCTATTAAATATAATCTGATTTTCGAGAGATTTCTTAATCCCGAGAGAGTATCGATGCCGGATATAGATATTGACTTCTGCATCGAAAGACGAGGCGAGGTCATTGATTATGTTATCGACAAATACGGCAAGGACAAGGTCTCGCAGATTATTACCTTTGGAACGCTGAAGGCTAAGGCGGCGGTTCGAGATGTCGCAAGAGTGCTTAATGCAAGCTACGCAGAGGGAGATGCTATCGCAAAGGCTATTCCAAATGACCTTAAGATGACAATCGCAAAGGCGCTTGACCTTAATGCGGAGCTTCGTCAAAGATACGAGAGCGAGCCTCTTGTAAAGAGTGTTTTGGACTATTCGATGGCCATTGAAGGCCTGCCAAGACACGCCTCAACTCACGCGGCTGGCGTTGTAATAAGTAAGCTCCCGCTCGATGAATATGTGCCTTTGTATTCAAGCGATAAGGGCGTTGCGACACAGTTCAACATGACGACAATCGAGGAACTTGGGCTTCTCAAGATGGATTTTCTGGGCCTTCGCAACCTTACGGTTATAAGAGATACGCTGCGCCTTATTAAGGAGAATCACGGCGTCGATATTGACTTCGCAAATATGGATTATGACGATCCGGCGGTCTACAAAATGATCTCTGAGGGAAATACTAAGGGCGTTTTCCAGCTTGAGAGTGTCGGCATGACAGAGTTCATGAAGAATCTTAAGCCAAGCTGCTTCGAGGATGTCGTGGCCGGAATTTCTTTATATAGACCGGGCCCTATGGATTCGATTCCTAAATATATCGATAATAAGAAGCATCCTGAGCATGTCAAATACATAGACGAGCATCTTGAGCCGATTCTTGGCGTAACATACGGCTGTCTTGTTTATCAGGAGCAGGTTATGCAGATCGTTAGAGATTTGGGCGGTTATTCGTATGGCCGTTCGGATCTTGTGCGTCGTGCTATGTCAAAGAAGAAGATGGATGTAATGCTCGAGGAGAAGGAGTATTTCATTCACGGCAAGAAGGCGGCGGATGGCAGTGTTGAGATTAAGGGCTGTATTGCGAACGGCATTCCTGAGAAGGCGGCAGAGGCAATCTTCGAGGATATGGTCAGCTTCGCTCAGTATGCCTTCAACAAATCCCATGCTGCGGCCTATGCGGTTGTAGCCTATGAGACGGGCTATCTCAAATGCCATTATCCTGTGGAATTTATGGCTGCTCTTATGACAAGTGTCGTAGGAGATTCAAAAGCGATTGCAGGATATGTCAGAAATTGCAGAGAAATGGGAATCGAAACGCTTCCTCCATCAGTGCTTAGAAGCCAGAGGAATTTCTCGGTTGAGGATGGCAAGATTAGATTCGGACTTCTTTCTGTCAAGAACGTGGGCACTGGAATAGCAGATGCTATCGTCGAAGCAAGATGCGCAAACGGAGAGCCTGCTAATATTTTCGAGCTGATAAATGGCGTTGACCCAAGAGAGCTTAACAAGAAGGCGATTGAGTGTCTTATAAAGGCAGGCGCTTTTGACGACATCAACCCTAACAGGGCGGCACAAATTGCAATATGCGATGAGGCTGTCGGGGCGGCACAGAAGAATGCCCGCAAGCTAAATACAAGGCAGATTTCGCTTTTCCAGATGGATGATATGGAAGGGGCACTTGCGTCGGTACAGGCTAATCCGTCACTTCCAAAGGTTGCGAATTTCAACAAGGACCAGCTTCTTGCGATGGAGAAGGAAATGCTCGGAGTATATCTGACGGGGCATCCTCTGGATGCGTATAAGGATATAATCGCCAAATCCGTGAAGCTCTCGACTGCGGATTTGCTCGAGATGGCTGACGATGAGAATGCAAGGCAGTATGACGGAAGATTGGTCGTTCTTGCCGGAATGCTTAGTAATGTCAAGACCATGATAACAAAGAAGGGCCAGGAAATGGCTCGCTTGCAGCTTGAGGATTATGGCGGTGTTATTGGCGGAATTGTATTCTCGAAGGCTTATGAGAGGTACAGACATATAATTGCAAATGATGCGATTGTGGGTATAAAGGCGAAGCTCAGCATAAGGGACGAAGAGGAGCCGGAGCTTATAATCGATCAAATTGTCGGCATCGAAAGAATCGCGGAACTTGCCGGTAGTGGAAACGGCGCTTACTCGAACCGAGGCGGCAAGGCGTATTCGCCTTCGATGCAAGGCGGCGCAAGGCAAGAGCGCTATCTGAAGCTCAGGGTAACACAGGATGTGATGGCGGAGCATGGCGACAGCAAGGGCATCCTTTACCATATACTTGACGTCCTGTCTATGTATCCGGGCGATACCGAGGTACTTGTATACCTTCCAAACGGCAAGACGATACGTGCCGAGAAGTCACATTCTGTCGCAATAAGCGAGGAACTTGAGCAGAGACTAAGGAAGATTCTTGGAGAGGAGAATGTTAAATTCTAATGAGTAAGGCGATTGTAATATATACATCCAAAAGAGGCAGTACCAAGCAATATGCGGAGTGGATTGCAGAAGAGCTTGGCTGCGAGGCGATTTCTTATGACGCAGCGCTGAAGAAGGGCAGCGGAGTCAATTTATATGATTATGACTGCATCATCTACGGCGGCTGGATTAGAGGCAGCGGCATTGTGGATTTCGACAGCTTTCGCCTGCTGATTGACGAGGAACTAAGGCCAAGACTTATAGTATTTGGCGTTGGCGTTGCCATAGAGTCAGCGGAGAATTACAAGCAGGTATACGAAATCAACTATAAGAAATTTGCGATAGACGGAGCTAAGAATCCGACCTTATATATTCTGTCGGGAGCGTATGATCCTAAGAAAGTAAATGGCTTCGATGCCATGCTTATGAAGGTGATGAAGCAGGTTCTTAAGAGTGGAAAAACAACGGAGGGGCAGGCCGACGCGGGGCGGATGCTCGACCGAATTGAGAACGGCATAGACCTTGTGGACCGAGGCAACATACAAGCCCTCATTAAAGAAGCAAAGAAGATGATCTGCAGCGAATAAACGCTGCAGATTTTTTTTCCTCTTAGAATCAATAGCTTGCAAAGACAAGGCGAAAGCCACGTCTCGCAGAGAGTGTCCACTCAAGAAGCCAATAAAGACAAAAAAGACAAAGCGAAAGCCCCGCCTGCAGACGGGGCCTTCTTAGGAAGCTTCAAATAAAGTCTAACCTTTACTGAAGAAACATATAAATAATGAAGAGTGCTCCGGAAATCCACATTACCGGCTTGATATCCTTAGCGTTGCCTTCAACAAGTCTAAGAACGATCCAGGAAACGATTCCGAACATGATTCCGTTAGCAATTGATGATGTGAATGGCATCATGATGATTGCGAGGAATCCAGCGATGATATCGCTCATTGGAGCATCTTCGAACTTAACATTCTTGATCTGAGTCATCATCAGGTAACCTACATATACAAGAGCAGGTGTTGTAGCGAAGCTTGGTACTGAGAGGAAGAGTGGTGAAAGAACCAGTGATACGAGGAAGAGAATTCCTGTAGTAACTGATGTCAGACCTGTCTTACCGCCTGCAGCAGCTCCAGCTGATGATTCAACGAATGATGTAACTGTCGATGTACCAACTACAGCACCAACGCAAGTTCCGATAGCGTCGGAGAGGAGAGCCTCTTTAGCTCTTGGGAGGTTGCCGTTCTCGTCGAGAAGGTCAGCCTTCGAAGCTACACCGATAAGAGTTCCAACTGTGTCGAAAATATCAACATAGAGGAATGAGAATACGATTACAACGAAATCCATAATGTGTGATCCGATCCAAGCGAAATCGAAATCCCAGAAGTAGTCAAGCTTAACGCCTGAGAATGAGAAGTTAGGATATACGCTGTATACTCCTGCAGCAGGATCTGGAACATACCAGCCTACAGCCTGTGCGATCATTCCGAGAACCCATGTGATGAGGATTCCATAGAAGATAGCTCCTTTTGCGCCCTTCTGAACGAGGATTGCGATTACGATGACACCGATAAGTGAAAGTGTAATAGCTGCGTTTGAAAGATCGCCAAGAGCAATTCCGCCTTCAGTTGTTACCGAAACTGCACCGGAGTTCTTGAGTCCGATGATAGCGATGAAAAGACCGATACCAACGGAGATAGCTGACTTCAGGTTCTGTGGAATGTCATTAACCAGTGACTCTCTGAAGTTAGTGAATGAGAGAAGGATGAAAAGAATACCTTCTACAAGTACAGCAGCGAGTGCAACCTGCCATGGGCTCTCTGTGCCAACCATAGGGCATACTGTGTATGCGAAGTAAGCGTTCAGTCCCATTCCGGAAGCAAGTGCTACAGGGTAGTTAGCAAGAAATGCCATTGTCAGTGTAGCTATTGCAGCGGAGATTGCTGTTGCTGTGAAAATTGATGCGCTGTCCATTCCTGATGCGGAAAGGATTGATGGGTTAACAGCAAGAATGTAAACCATTGAGAGGAATGTAGTAACTCCTGCAACGACCTCTGTTCTTACATCGGTTCCCATCTCTTTGAGTTTGAAGAACTTTTCCATTTGTGTTAGACTCCTTTTTCTTCTTCCTTAGAAATTTAGAAATAGTTTAATAAAAACGTATTCAAAATACGCTTTAATTATATTCACGCAATTATTGTGCTACAAGAAAAAAGTTCGAGATATATCGAATTTTATGCAAAAAAATCTGCGAAACATGGCACAAAGTGGCGAAAAACCGAACAATTTCGGCAAGGAATGTTGGGATTGTTCATTTTTTCTGCGGGCCGAGGAAAGGCCACGAACCGAGAAGATAAGAAGCGATAGGGACACATTTGCTATGCCTGTGAAGACCACTATAAATTCGCAAGATTTTGCATAATTTTTCTTGAAAAAAAGGCTGATTATCGCCTGAAAATCCTTGCAAAACAGCAAGCTATCCTCTATAATTATTGGGCATGCGTGTGCGTGCAAATATTATATAACTGTCACACTGTGATGGGCCGCGGTGCCTCGTAGAGGGTTGAAGGCTTATGGTCACAGTGGAAGTAATTAACCGGAGGTATTAAACATGTCAGTAGTATCAATGAAACAACTACTCGAAGCAGGTGTTCATTTCGGACACCAGACAAGAAGATGGAACCCTAAGATGGCTCCTTACATCTTCACAGAGAGAAACGGAATCTATATCATCGACCTTCAGCAGACAATCGGTCTGATCGACGATGCTTATGATTTCATGCGTAAGGTTGGAGAGTCAGGTGCTCCAGTGCTTTTCGTAGGAACAAAGAAGCAGGCTCAGAATGCTATCAAGGATGAGGCAGAGCGTTGCGGAATGTTCTATGTTAACGAGAGATGGCTCGGCGGAATGCTCACTAACCACAAGACAATCAGCAAGAGAATCGACAGACTCGCTGAGATTAGAAAGATGCAGGAAGATGGCACAATCAACAAGTATGCTAAGAAGGAAGCTCTTAAGATGCTTGCTGAGGCTGACAAGCTCGAGAAGTATCTTGGCGGAATCAAGGATATGAAGGGAATGCCTGGTGCACTCTTCGTAGTTGACCCTAAGAAGGAGAAGATTGCTGTTAAGGAAGCAAGAATCCTCGGAATTCCTGTAGTAGGAATCGTAGACACTAACTGTGACCCTGATGATGTTGATTACATTATCCCAGCTAACGATGATGCTATCAGAGCCGTTAAGCTGATTGCTGCAGCAATGGCAGATGCTATTATCGAGGCTAAGCAGGGCGAGAGCTTCCAGGAAGCTCCAGAAGCAGAAGAGGCTGCAGAGGCTGTAGAGGCTGAAGAGGTTCTCGAGGATGCTGAAGACGAAGCAGAGGATGAAGAATAGGAGGAAATTATGGCTGGCGTAACTGCACAGATGGTAAAGGAGCTCAGAGAGATTACAGGCTCCGGAATGATGGATTGCAAGAAGGCTCTCACAGCTGTAGAGGGCGATATCGATAAGGCTGTAGATTGGCTGAGAGAGAACGGTATTCTTAAGGCTGCAAAGAAGTCTGGAAGAATTGCTGCTGAGGGACTTGTTAGAACAGAGTTCAACGAGGATCACACTAAGGCTGCTATGGTTGAGGTTAACTCAGAGACTGACTTTGTTGCAAAGAACGTTGAGTTCGTAGAGTTCGTTGAGAACATGGCTAAGGAAGCTCTTGCTAAGGGCAACCTTGCTCTCGATGAGTTCATGGAAGAGAAGTTCGAAGGAAAGACAATCAAGGAAGCTCTCACAGAGAAGATCGCTAAGATTGGCGAGAACCTGAACATCAGAAGATTTGAGAAGCTCGAAGAGGACGGCGTTAAGTATATCGGATATACACATGGCGGCGGAAGAATCGGCGTTGTTGTAGGTCTTAAGACTGATGCTGACTATAAGGACGTTGAGACTGTAGGTAAGGATGTTGCTATGCAGGTTGCATCAATGAATCCTAAGTTCGTTAACGACCAGGAAGTAGATCAGGATTGGCTCGCATCAGAGAGAAAGATCCTCAAGGAGGCTCTTATCAATGAGAAGCCTGATAAGGCTGCAATGGCTGACAAGATTGTTGAAGGTCAGATTAAGAAGGAGCTCAAGGAAGTATGCCTTACAGAGCAAGCATTCGTAAAGAACAGCGATATGACTGTTAAGCAGTATGTTGCTGAGGCTGCAAAGAACCTTGGCAAGGCAATCGAAGTTGTATCAATGAAGAGATACGAAGTAGGCGAAGGAATCGAGAAGAAGGAAGAGAACTTTGCTGAAGAGGTTGCAGCTCAGATCAATAAGTAATCATAATCATAAGAAAACGGTGCCGATGAGGCACCGCTTTTTTTTATTACAAATAGTCGATTTCGACTTCCTGCGAGTATTTCTCGTGAATGATTCTCTTGAAACGAGCGATGAGAGGTATGCGTATTCCGAAATTCGCAAGCTCTGTGTCGTCCTCTGCAATGCTGTTAATCTTAGTTCCGATTACAAATTGAATCTGGTCGGTTTCACGCATAATCTTGATGAAGCGCTTAGCGGCATCCTCTGGCATTTCCTTAAGAAGAGTATGCTTGTCAAGCCTTTCGATGACCTCGGTCAGAGTGACCATGCCCTCTGTTACAAGATCGATTCCATCTATAAGGCTTGATGGCGGAAGGTTGCCAGCTGGTGCAGGATCAGGACGAAGCTCCTCACCAAGCTCTCTTGCGACTATTTTTGCAGTAGTTCCGCCGCAGATGATGATTCTGCCATCGAAATTGCGGATGATTTCGGCAAGCTTAGGATCATATTCACGGAGCTTAGGGGCACCCGAAATAACTAAGGTACGCCTTGGCTTGTGGACGCTGATTACCACGCAGGTGATGTCGTCATTCGCATGATAATTGTCATATTCATAGGCTCTTGTTACGATTGCCCTTGAGAGCGATCTTGCGGAAATCTCCGGCTCCTCTCTGAGAAGCTCCTGAATGAAATCACGGACACCTTCAATTCCCCAGCCTTTTGCCCCAACCTGTGCGTTGTTGTCGCCGGGCTTAAGTCCTATGCCCGCCTGCGTAACTCCGTCGCTGAAGAAGATCAGCCTGTCTCCAAGCACCATTTTGAATTCTGAATATTGAACTATTTCTTCTTTGACAGCGGCCTGCCTGCTGAGCTTGTGGGATTCCTTCTCCCAGTCGATTATTTCGCTATTGTGAAAGCGCAGGCTCTCGGGGTTGTCGTATTCAACAAGGCTTATGTTGATTGAAGTCTTGTCCGGCGTGAAGCTGGTGCGCGCTATTGTAAAAGTCGCATAGCTTATGCCTTTCTCCTTGTCGACAGGGAGTGTGTCCATTATGATTTGCGCAGAGTGCACAAGTCGCAAAGGAGAAAAGGACAGCTTATGTCCCATGTGTGCCGTAAGCGAGGCGAGGACATTGGCCTTGACGCCGCTGCCGAGCCCATCAGAAAGTATGGTAACGATATTGGTCCTCTCCTTGTCTGGGGAGAGAAGGTAAACGTCGCCGCCTATCTGCTGGCCGTGCTTATATAATTGTGAATAGTCTATATCGACACAAATATCGTACATATAATGCTCCTAATTCTCCTCTACGAGTCCGTAGTCACCGGTTTGCTCGGTCTGAACGTTGAATTCCTCGATGATGGAATTGAGCACGATCTCGGTCTCGGCCGCATTCTCTCCGAGAAGGGAGGCAATCTGCTGAACCGTAGTAAGAGATTTGCTTATTACATCCTCGGCTTTTGCGATGACAGCCTCACGACGAACGGTCGGCGTTGTAATATCCTCGAAAATCGCACCAAGCAGCCTTTTGTCCTCAACAAGGAAGAAGGTCACTCGATAGACGAAGCCGTTATGCTTGAACCTATACTGCGATGGACTTGAAAGATAGAACTGCTCGTGGAATTTATCAACCCAAGGAACGAAGCTTGCTACTGGCATGCCATGAAAGGCCTTGAGGCCTTCCGCGTCAAGGAAGTTCTCGGGATAATCCTCGAAAATCTGAATGAAGCTCTTGTTGCAATCTACTATATTAAGCTCGCTGTCGATGATTACTGCGCCGTTAGGAATCGTCGAAAGAAGTATGTCTACCTTGCTCTCGGCATCCTTACGCATCTTCGTTACGCACATTTCTGGCTCCGACAGCCCGTCAAGCAAGGCAACTGCCATATCTCTGCATGTCTGATAGCCGCAACCGCTGCAATTCATCTCGTCTTCTTTCGTCTGCTTGCCAAGCTTAAGAAGAGCTTTTCTTATCTCTTCCTCAGGGTAGCCCTTGTAGATAACAGGCTCAGGTGCAGGCGCATCGGCGTTCAGAATTCCGTAGCCCTCTTGCAAAAGTTTCTTTGCAAAAGCCTCGTCGCCTTCGAAAAGGTCTTCGTCGTCAATGTGACTTAGAGTGTAGTCAGCGATTGATTTCTTGCGGTGTATGGTCGAAACGTTTCGCTTAGTCGATGGGCCGTTAATGCAGCCTCCGTTGCAATTCAAGGACTCAAGGAAATAGCTCTCCAAATCCTTGCTAAGTGAGGACTCAAGCTGCGCAAAGCCCGAAACAGAAATCGCGTTGCAAGTGATGAATTTGTTCCTCCATAGCTTCGAGGTCTCAATCTGCCCACTTTCTATAGGATAAATACTTGCTCTGCCCGCCCTTGCAGGAACAAGAGTCGCAGGGATTTTCTCATTGATAGAATCGAGCTGAATATTAGATTCCATAAGCCACTGGTCGAGCTCGTTGAAGGTCAGGGCATAATCAGGATAAGAAGGAGTCAGATAAGCCTCATGCTTCTTTGCGATGCAAGGACCGATGAAGACTACAACTATATCTTGGCCGTATAATTCTCTCAGATAAGCGCTGTGCGTCTGCGCAGGGGATGGAACCGGCGCAAGGTATTTGACCTTGTCGGGATAGTATTTCTTGACAAGCTCCACCACGGATGGGCAGGCTGTCGAAATCATAGGAACGTTGCCATGCTCCTCATAATATAAATCGAGAGCCTCAGAAACGAGGGTAGCTCCTATTGCTGTCTCGGATACGGCTGTGAAGCCGAGCTTGTAGAGCGCTCTAATCAGGTTGTCCTCGTAGCCCGCATATTCGGAAACATAGGAAGGAGCAATAGATGCGTATACCTTAGCGCCTGATTTAATTGCTTCCGAAACGAAATCTATATCATTTCTTACATATTTAACATTGTTAGGGCAGGCATCAACGCAAGCGCCGCACCAAGTGCAGCGATCTGGCACGATGAGGGCCCTGGCATCTTTGATCTGAATGGCTTTAACAGGGCAGCTGCGAACGCATTTGTAACAGTCGCGGCAGTTGTTAAGCTCTGTATTTATAGGATGAAGCATATTAACCTCCTGACTTAGTTGAATCCAAGTTAATAATAGCATAATAAAAAAGCCTGTGCTACAATGTTAGTTGCAGATAATAAGTCTAAATCTTGGAGGAATCAATGTTAGGATACATAGTAGGCTTGATCACAGGTATTTCCCAGCCGATGCAAACAAGTGTGAATTCATCGCTTCGAATGAGGCTCAAATCACCCTTCCTTGCGTCGATGTCATCTTTCGGCACCGCGACCGTAGCGATTGCGATAATTGTTTTTGCAATCGAACATAATCTCTACATTCCACTTGCCGAGATAGCAGCTGAGCCTATATGGATTTGGACGGGAGGCCTCCTTGGCGATGTAATCGTTGTCCTTTGTATTCTTTGCCTTCCTAAGCTCGGAAGCGCCGAGACCGTCATACTTACAGTGCTTGGGCAGATATGCTCTGGCCTTGCGATAGACCACTTCGGCTTATTCGGCGGAACCGTCTTCAGAATGAATACGGAAAGAACGATAGGAGCGCTGCTTCTTGTCGCAGGCGTGGCTGTGGTATCCTTCACCTTTAATTTCAAGAAAAAACAAGAGGCGGTGGTTGTGCAGGGCGCGGCACAAGGCACGGACGCGGCTTTCGAAAAGAGTACAAACACGGCCGGCTCGAAGGGCGCATCGAAGAACGGATACAGGCTTGCGGCGATAATAGTCGGAATTGCCGCATCAACGCAGATTGCGGTCAACGGAAGGCTCGGCGCAGTTGTGGGCCATTCACTCAAGGCTGCAATGGTGTCGATGAGCGTTGGCTTCATAGGAGTATCTTTAATTACGCTCTGCTTATTTATTGCAAAAGGCCGCGGCGGAGTCATAGACGACAGCATGCCGGATGTTAAAGGCAAATGGTGGATGTGGACAGGCGGAATGTTCGCAATTGCAATAGTAGGAGGCTCAATCCTTGTTGCTCAGCTTCTTGGAACAGGCCTTGCGACTGTGCTTAGCATAGTCGGACAGGTTGTCGGCGGAGTTGTGATTGATGCAACAGGCTTCCTTGGAATCGAGAAGAAGAATGTCACACTGAAGAAACTTGTCGGCATTGCCATGATGCTTGCGGGCGTTGTTCTGATTCAGATGATATAGGAAGAATTTTTTATAGGAAATAACGTATAGGATATAGCATATTGAATATAGAATATAGCGATAGGATACAGCATATAGCGTATAGGATATAGAATATAGAAAATAGCGCATAGCGTAGGAGGTGTAATTATGAGTAAATTCGAAGGCATCCCTAAGATGGGAAAGAACAGAACTCCAAGCCTTGGCTCCACAGTTCTTAAGATTCTTGCGGTCGGTATAGCAGGCAGCGCAGCATTGATTGGCGGCGCTAAGAAGCTCGGCGATAAGATCGAAAAGAAGAAATAGGAAGAGAAATTAGATTAAGAATTCAAGTAGGAATTAGAAAGAGGAAATAGTAAAATGCAAGATTTTTTGTTAAACAGCGCGGAAGCTATACAGCAGACTCAGGAGACCGCCGGCGCCTCGGCAGTCGAATTTGTGATATCTGTTATTATGATAGTTGCATTATGGCGACTTTTCGTTAAGGCGGGAGAGCCAGGCTGGAAATCACTTATCCCATTATACAATGTGTATATGCTTTTCATGATAAGCACAGGCGGTGGTTGCCTACTTCTCATCTTGATGTGCATTCCAGGAATTAATGTGATTGCATGGGCTATTGTAGGCTGGAACCTTGCGAAAAGCTACGGTAGAAGCGAGGCATTCGGAGTCGGAATTATTCTGCTTCCTGTGATTTTCATTCCGATTCTTGCCTTCTCGGATTCCGGCTATATAGGGCCTCGCGGTTTTAGCATGTTCAACGGCTTCGGTGGATACTCTCAGTACCAAAGAAGTGGAAGCTACAATAATTCGCAGAGCAGCGGAACTTATCAAGGCTATGGATCCTCGAATGCAAATCAGAATTCGGATTTCGATGTGGATGTCGATGATTTCAACGAGAATGACGCAAAGACCGTCGATTTCGAGGTAGAGTCTGATAAATAG
>CAVIGM010000023.1:14813-18334 GCA_963642455.1 Anaerovoracaceae bacterium
TGGGGTTAAGATGACTGATAATTAAATAATGAAGAAACGAGGAAATCAGTATTTGCTGATTTCCTCGTACTATTCTATTTAATTCTATTTAATAACGAATCTTGTTTCGCGGCCGAATTCATAGCCGTTATCCTCGAAGTGCTTGACTAAGATATCAAGAGCATTCCTTTGAATATCCTGCTTCCATTTCATGTCGCCGTGAACACGAAGCAAGTATTCAACGGATGCCTCGGTGAGGCGGTTAGCATCAAGAAGTTCCACATAGGTTACAGGCGGTAGCTTCGAAACTTTAGGAATCAGCTCAGCCAAACGGCGCTGAGCCTCATAGTAAGAAACCTCGAGGCCGATAGGAACTGGAATATCCACATAGTCCGACATAAGCTGAATGGACTTAATCTGCGAATTATAGAGAACTATAGTGGTGTCATTCATCAGGCCATAGAAGGTCGTCTTTCTGAGGTCAAAGGCTACGACCTTGCAATCTATCCCGTTGACAATAAGGTAATCATCTATATTGAAGACACCGTCAAGCGCAAGCTCAATTCCTCTGACAATATCCGAAAGATAATCTTGAAGGGCGAGGCCGACTATGACACTGGCAATTCCAAGACCTGCGGCATAGGCTTTGACATTTATACCGAGAGACGACAGGATCAGAAGGAGCGCAACAACTACTATAATCATTGTCATCGTGCTTACGATTACATGAGAAATGGTTTTGGCTCGCTTGTTGCCGTGGGAGATCGAGGACATCAAGTCATTCGACCGCAGCTTGTGTATTGAAACAATGAGGGCAACGGCGATAATGATAATTAACAGTATATATGCTATCTTGAAATCGAGGTCCATACTCCTCAGAACATCATGAATTGCGTTCAGCCTAACCATAAGCGTACCTTCTTTCTTCTATCTATATATAAATATAGCACAATCTTAAGTGTGTCGGCAAAAAAAGGTTTGCGGCTTGCGAGACGCGAGCGGGGCAAGTCGCGGGCTGCTCGGATGCCGCGCCGCGCTGGCGGTGTCTTGAACGCGGGCAGCTCGGATGCCGAGACGCGAGCGGATTGTTTTTTTGAAGATAATACACACAAAATACATCCTCAGCGGGCATTTGGTAGTTGACTGAATTGCCGCAAACGAATACAATATATTGTGGTTGGAACATGGTTATAGACACAATATACACCAAATATACCGTGTGCCAACAAATCAGAATTTATTGGAATTAGGGGAAGAATGGCAATGAACACAATCATTAAGAGAGACGGCAAGGAAGTACAATTCGACGAGTCGAAGATCTACAATGCTATTTTTGCAGCGAACAAGGCTGTAGATGGCGAGCAGATGGAGAGCATCGACTTTGAATATCTTACAAGAAAGGTAGTATCGCAGCTTGGCGGAGAGACTTGCACGGTTGAGCAGGTGCAGGATCTTGTTGAGGCAATGCTGATTAGATATGATTACGAGAAGACCGCAAAGGCATACATTCTCTATCGTGCAGAGCACGCGAAGATCAGAGAGGCCGAGAGCGATCTTATGAACATTTATAATGAGCTCACTTATTCTTATTCGAAGGATGCGGACATCAAGAGAGAGAACGCAAATATCGACGGAGATACATCCATGGGTACCATGCTTAAGTACGGTTCCGAGGGTGCGAAATATTATGTAGACAATTATGTACTCCCTAAGGACATTGCCAAGGCTCACATCAACGGAGACATCCATATTCACGATAAGGATTTCTATATGCTGACAGAGACATGCTGTCAGATTGATCTTATAAAACTTTTCAAAGACGGTTTTTGCACAGGTCACGGCTATCTCAGAGAGCCACAGTCGATCATGAGCTATGCTTCGCTTGCTTGCATCGCTATTCAGGCTAATCAGAACGAAATGCACGGCGGCCAGTCAGTTCCTAATTTCGATTACTCGATGGCACCAGGTGTTGCAAGAACTTATGTAAAAGAATATTTCCAGGCACTTGTAGAGATTCTCGCAGTTAAGCTTAACACAAGCTACAGTCAGGCTCAGACCATCGTTAAGGTTATCAAGGACAATACAGCTAAGCCATCAATCAGCAATTCGCTTACTTTTGGAGAAGAGCTCGGTAAGTGGTATGATAATGCTGCAGATACTTTTGGACTCACAAGAGAGCTGCTTGTTTCAAGCAATAAACAGGCTGCAGAGGCAGCACTTGCAAATACAGACAAGCTGACCTATCAGGCAATGGAAGCTCTTATCCACAACCTTAATACAATGAATTCAAGAGCGGGCGCACAGGTACCTTTTAGCTCGGTTAACTACGGAACAGATACAAGCGCTGAGGGAAGAATGGTCATCAAGAACCTTCTCCTTGCTACAGAAGCGGGACTTGGCAACGGGGAGACACCGATTTTCCCAGTACAGATTTTCAAGGTTAAGGAAGGCATTAACTTCAACGAAGGCGAGCCTAATTACGACCTCTTCAAGCTTGCTATAAGATGCAGCGCTAAGAGATTGTTCCCTAACTTCAGTTTCCTCGATGCTCCATTCAATTTGAGCTTCTATAAAGAGGGAGATTACAATACGGAAGTAGCCTATATGGGATGCAGGACTAGGGTAATGGCTAATCCTCACGACCCAAGCAAGGCTGTTACATGCGGAAGAGGCAACCTTTCGTTCACATCAATCAACCTTCCAAGAATCGCAATCGAATCAAATCACGACGTGGAGCTTTTCTTCAAGAAGCTCGACGAGAGACTTGAGCTTGTTGCAAGACAGCTGCTTCACAGATTCAAGATTCAGTGCGCGAAGAAAGGAAGAAATTATCCGTTCCTCATGGGTCAGGGCATTTGGATTGACTCAGATAAGATCGGACCTGATGACAGCGTAGAGGAGATTCTTAAGCACGGAACTTTGTCAATCGGCTTCATCGGACTTGCTGAGGCTCTTGTTGCTCTTACAGGTAAGCACCACGGCGAGAGCGAGGAATCAAGAGAGCTCGGACTTGAGATTGCTAAGCACATGAGAGATTTCTGCGACGAGAAGTCCAAGGAGACAGGACTTAACTTTACCTTCCTTGCTACACCTGCAGAGGGCTTAAGCGGAAGATTTGTTAAGATCGACAGGGCTAAATACGGCAGAATCAAGGGCGTAACTGACAGAGATTATTATACGAACTCGTTCCACATTCCTGTATATTATCCAATCTCGGCATTCGAGAAGATAGAGATCGAGGCTCCATATCACAACTACACCAATGCGGGCCATATAAGCTATGTAGAGCTTGACGGTGACACAAGCAAGAATCCGGAAGCTTTCGAAATGGTTATTAGACACATGAAGGAATGCGGTATCGGATACGGCTCGGTTAACCACCCTGTAGACAGAGACCCAGTTTGCGGATATACAGGCGTAATCGATGATGTATGCCCACGCTGCGGCAGAAGAGAGGGCGAGGCAGTAACGGTCGAAAGGCTCGACGAACTTAGAATGAAGTATCCAAGCGTGCCTGTTCCATGCGACTGCACAAGATAATG
>CAVIGM010000023.1:18423-21247 GCA_963642455.1 Anaerovoracaceae bacterium
ATATAATATGAAATAACAAGAAAGGGGATTTGTTATGAATAATAATGTTGTAAAAAATGTTGATGGCAAGGTCGGCGAGGGTGTCGGCTTCGAGAGAATCAGAAGAATCACAGGCTATCTTGTAGGAACCTTAGATAGATTCAATAACGGCAAGAGAGCTGAGGTTGAGGATAGGGTTAAGCATAGCTTAAGATAATTAAGATAAATAATTAAGAAAGCAGGAGAAATCAGAAAATGCGTAATATTCTAGTCGGCCAGTCAGGTGGCCCAACAGCAGTTATCAATTCATCACTTTACGGCATCACAATGGCTGCAAAGGAGAAGGGCGTAAATGTATATGGAATGCTCCACGGAATAGAGGGCTTCCTTGAGGACAACTATATCAATCTAACAGAGCTTGCCGACAGCAACGAAGAGGAATTCGAGCTGCTCAAGACCACACCGGCATCTTTCCTTGGAAGCTGCAGATACAAGCTGCCTGAGGACCTGAACGACTCTGTATACAGAATCATTTTCGAGAAGCTTAACGAGCTTAAGATAGATGCTTTTTTCTATATCGGCGGCAACGACTCGATGGATACGGCAGACAAGCTCAGCAGATATGCCAAGGAGCATAAGGAGAACATCGTATTCATGGGCGTTCCTAAGACTATCGACAACGACCTTGTTATTACAGACCACTGCCCGGGCTACGGCTCAACCGCTAAATATATCGCTTCAACAGTAAGAAATATCGTATGGGATTCGGGCGTATATTCAAGACCTGTCGTTACAATCGTTGAGCTTATGGGAAGAAATGCAGGATGGGTTACAGCCGCAAGCATGCTCGCAAGAACACCTTACGAGAAGAATCCAATGCTCATTTATCTTCCTGAGGTTGACTTCGATATTACAGAATTCATCAAGGATGTTAAGCACGCGCTTACATTAAGCAGCACTCTTGTTATCTGCGTCTCTGAGGGTATTCACGACGATACTGGCAAGCTCATTTGCGAATATGGCGAAGAGGCTTCGACGGATAGATTCGGACACAAGATGCTCACAGGCTGTGGCAAGGTCCTCGAAAGATATATCAAGCAGAGCATTGATTGCAAGTCGAGAACGATTGAACTTAGCCTCACACAAAGAGCTGGAACAGATCTGATTTCGGCAACAGATTCAAGCGAGGCAGAGAACGCTGGAAGGACAGCCTTTAATGCGGCATATAATGACGGAATGGAAGCTACAGGCAAGATGGTTGCATTCACAAGAAGCGACAATCCTTACACGATAGAATATGAGCTGGTGCCTGTTAAGAAAGTCTGCAACAAGGAGAAATTCTTCCCTAAGAAGTGGATTATCAACGGCAATGACATTTCCGAGGAATTCCTCAATTATGTTCTTCCGCTTATTCAAGGCGAGCCAGAGCTCAAATACGAGAACGGCACACCTAAGCTCATGAAGCCAGCGTATATTAAGGAATAGTTATTATATATTTATAGACTCGAGCAGGACGGCCGCTATGGTCGTCCTTTGCACAGATGAATAAATTAAGATTCGCAATGGGAATTTATAAAGGCGAATTTATACAGGAGACGAAAATGCTTAAAGAACAGAGTTCAAGGGTCGTGATAGGAAAGGACACAAGGCACTTTATCTCGCTGAGAGTTGAGTCGACCGCGGGAAAAGGCTTCGCCTGCTTTCTTTCGGGCGGAGAGAAGCCTCATGTCGGCGCGGTGGCAATGCTCTCGAGAAAAGACGGAGAAAGGAGCTTATCCTTCTCTACTGCGAATGGGACTATCGATGAAGAGGCTGCCATGGATGTTGCGAGAATCCTTTATAAATATTTCGGCGAGCCTGTCGCAGTGACGGCTGGAGTCGAGGTGCCCGATATGACCGAGGCAGATCTTAAGCAGCTTAAGGTCAACTGGGTCGCAGCGGCTAAGCATTTCTGCGGCACTTATGACAAGAGGTAAGGTAATTCAATGAAAAAGGTTATTGCTTGTATATTTACGACGGCATTTCTCTTCAGCACCATGGAGATTGCGCTGAAGCTTGGAGGTGCCAACTTTGATTCACTACAGCTTACATTTCTTAGATTCTTAATCGGCGGACTTGTTCTTGCACCGCTTGCAATCAAGGAATATCACGGCATCAGCAAGGCGGATCTTCTCTGGCTCTTGCTGCTTGGAATAATGTGCATACCTATCAGCATGCTGGCTTTCCAGCTCGGCGTGGAACGGTGCAACGCGGCAACTGCGGCGGCCATAATGTGCCTTAACCCGATTTTTACCATGCTCATAGCACATATTTTTACAACAGAGAAAATGTCCAAATATAAATTCATAGCCTTCGGCCTCGGAATTGTCGCTTGCGTCTTCCTCGTAAGGCCATGGGACGTGCAAGAGGGAAACACGGTGCTCGGACTCGGGCTCATGCTCACAGCATCCGTGACTTTTGCGGCATATACCGTCATGGGCAAAAAAACTCTTGCGAGAGTCGGAACGTTCACGCAGACGAGCATCAGCTTCATCTTCGGCTCGCTTGTGCTTCTTGTGGTAATTCTCTTCATGGGAAGGCCTGTCTTCGCAAATGTTCTATCGAATATCGGAACCGTCGCTTATGTCGGAATTGCGATAACCGGAATCGGATACCTTACATATTTCATTTCAATCAAGCTCTCGGACGCGACAACTGGCTCGATTGCTTTCTTCATCAAGCCGGCAATAGCGCCTGTGCTTGCGGTTCTGATTCTGCACGAAACTATAATGTGGAATACAATCGTCGGAATCATGCTTATGCTCTGCGCGTCGGTGCTTGTAATCTATGATTCTAAGGTTAAGAA
>CAVIGM010000023.1:22029-23225 GCA_963642455.1 Anaerovoracaceae bacterium
GATATGTGCCAAATTGACAATCTCGGCGAGCTGATTTCCGCGGGCGTATGCTCTTTTAAGATAGAGGGGCGGATGAAATCCCCCGAATACGTTGCGGTTGTTACGAGAATTTACAGAAAATATATTGACGAATTCCTCGACAGGGGCAGGTACACTGTAAGCCGCGAGGATAGAGAGGCGCTTCTTCAGATTTTCAACAGAGGAGATTTTACGGAAGGCTATATGTTCGGCAATCCGGGGCAGAATCTGATGTCCGAGAGGATTCCGAAGAATCAGGGAATTTGCGCAGGCGAGGTGGTTGCATATAACAGGAATACCAAGCTTGTGAATGTGAGGGCCTTCAAGGATATAGCGATGCATGACAGCATCGAAATTCGCAGTGGTGAAGGCGAGGCGGTGAGCGGCCTTGTCGGATCAAGAAAAATAAGCGGTGAGGCGGCGTCGAGCGGCCTTGTCGGATCAAGAAAAATAAGCGGCGAGGCGACATCGAGCGGCCTTGTCACGTTCAGAAAAGAGCTCGGCAATTCGGTTCTGCAGCTTGGAGACTTCGGCGGCAGGATAGGCAAGGGAGACCTTGTCTATAGGATTGCGAGCTGCGCGCAGCTTGAGGAGGCAAGGGCAAGCTTCGAGGGCAAAAGTCTCTCGGGCGATAGCGACAGGAAGCCAATCCGAAAGCTCGGCGTGGATATGAAGCTAATGTGCTTCGGCGATAGCTTGACTCTCTGCGTGCAGGCGGATGGCATAAGTGCAGGCACGAGCACGGGCGCAGGCAAAGGAACTGGTGCAGGCACGAGTATAAGGCTTAGCGTAAGCGCGGGGCCTTTCGAAATGTCCGAGGACAGAAATACTCCTTTTGAAAGGTATAGAACCTCGCTTAGCAAGATGGGGAATACGCCGTTCGAGCTTAGAAGCCTCAAGTTCGAGGGGGATTTCAAGGTGGTCGCAAAGGCCGCCGAGATAAATGCTCTGAGACGACAGGCGCTTGCGGAACTTGCGGAAAGGCTCTGCATAAGAAGAAGCAAGCCAGACACCTATGCGGCGGAGCTTGAAGCGTTAAGGAGCCGAAGCGAATCGGGCAAGCGAGAAGAGCTAAGGGCATCGGTAGGTGGCAAAATAGATTGCTCGGATGTCATCAGCCCAAGCCTTTGCGAGAGGGCACGCACACTCGGCGAAGTCAGAAGGATGGCCGAGGCGAA
>CAVIGM010000024.1:0-23219 GCA_963642455.1 Anaerovoracaceae bacterium
AACTCGCGACCCTCGCCTTGGCAAGGCGATGCTCTACCCCTGAGCCACTTCCGCATATTCTTGGTCGAGGGAGATGGATTCGAACCATCGAAAGCAGTGCTAACGGATTTACAGTCCGCCCCCTTTGGCCACTCGGGAATCCCTCGAAATCTTGGAGCTGATGGAGGGAATCGAACCCCCAACCTGCTGATTACAAATCAGCTGCTCTACCGTTGAGCCACATCAGCAAATGGCGACCGGGAACGGGCTCGAACCGTCGACCTCCAGCGTGACAGGCTGGCATTCTAACCAGCTGAACTACCCGGCCGCAAATGGTGGACGCAATAGGGCTCGAACCTATGACCCCCTGCTTGTAAGGCAGGTGCTCTCCCAGCTGAGCTATGCGTCCAAATCTTAGGAATCTTTTCCTTAAGACGCCTAAACATATTAACACAGGACAACAGCCTTGTCAACTCAAATATCAATCTTATTTAGTATATTTTTTTTTGATACAAGACTGGTCTGCCCATTACAAAGATTAAGAATTGAAGCCTTAACTTCTTCCTCATCCTCGCTCATGCAGCTTATGCTTAATTCCACAACATCGGTATAATTTGTGCTCTCAATTTGGAACAAATTACTTCTTGCCGCATTCTGAATCTTCGGAAGATAGGAATAATCGAGTCTATATACAAGTTCTACTCCCTCATGCACTTCAACCTGTCTTGCGGCCGCAATTCCGAGCTTAGCTATGCTCGTATATGCCCTTGACAAGCCGCCCGTGCCAAGCTTAATTCCGCCAAAGAATCTCGTTACCACAATAGCCAAGTTAGTTAAGCCCTCGTCCGTGATCATTTTGAGCATAGGAAGACCAGATGTACCGCTTGGCTCGCCGTCATCACTTGCCCATTGCATCTCCTGCTTAGGCCCGACAACTATTGCCGGCACATTATGTGTCGCCTGCTTATTCTCCTGCTTAATCTCGCTCACGAAGGCCTGCGCTTCCTCGTATGAATTTACAGGCTTAACCCTTGCGATAAAGCGAGACTTTTCGATAACAATCTCAGCCTCGCCATAATCCCTTACCGTTTTATATAGAAACATCTCTTTTCTTCTTGAAGCACCAAGGCTGAAGCGCCAAGGCAGCAGCCACTACAGAATATACTTGTCTACGTCTACTTCCTTAATCTTCTGGCGGAGCTTTTCCTTGACATCCTCCCTGTCGAAAACAAGCTCGCTTATATTCTCATCAGGCAGATTGTAGGAAGCATCCTCAAGCAAAGTCTCAAGAATTGTATAAAGTCTTCTTGCGCCGATGTTCTCGGTCTCCTCGTTCATCAGGCAGGCAAGCTCGGCTATTTCGTCTATAGCATCGTCTGTAAAAGTAACGCTTACGCCTTCAGTCTCGAGAAGTGCCTTCTGTTGCTTCGTAATCGCATTCTTAGGTACTGTAAGGATCTTCTTGAAATCCTCCTTGTCGAGATTCTTAAGCTCAACATTGATAGGGAATCTTCCCTGCAGCTCAGGAATCAAGTCAGATGGCTTAGATACATGGAAAGCTCCCGCGCCTATAAAGAGCATATGGTCTGTCTTAACAGGGCCATATTTCGTATTTACTACGCTTCCCTCTACGATTGGAAGAATATCCCTTTGAACACCCTCTCTCGAAACATCTGCGCCCGATCTCATCGAATTGCCAGATGCGATTTTGTCAATCTCGTCGATGAAGATTATGCCATTCTGCTCGGCATTATAAATAGCCTCGTCGATAACCTGATCCATATCGATGAGCTTAGCTGCCTCCTGCTCGCGAAGGATTTTCCTTGCCTCCTTGACACTTACCTTCTTGCGCTTGGTCTTCTTAGGCATCATGTTGTCAAAAATATTTCCTATGGCAATCGTCATGCCCTCGTTTTGCATGTCAAGGCCTTGCATTTGAGGCTTATCGTCTACTTCGATTTCGATGAGCTGGTCTTCGAGCAAGCCCTCCTTGAGCTGTTTTCTAACCTGCTCCCTTGCCATATGTATGTCTTGGTTGTCTGAATTTGCCTCAGCCTCAGCCCTCTTCATCTCCTCGTATTCCTGCTTCTGCGTCTTATATGGCGCATTGCCGAAAATATTACCGAGAATATTGCTCTGAGTATTTGTCTTCGCAGGACCTGGAATAATCGCCTCTACGAGCATATCCTCAACAAGGCTGTCTGCGATATCATATTTCTCATTAAGCTTCTTCTGCTTAGTCAGTCTGACTGACGCCTCGACAAGGTCTCTTATCATGGAATCAACATCGCGACCTACATAGCCGACCTCTGTGAACTTGGTTGCCTCAACTTTTACAAAAGGAGCATCCATAATCTTCGCAAGTCTTCTTGCGATTTCCGTCTTGCCGACTCCGGTTGGGCCCATCATAAGAATATTCTTAGGAGTAATCTCTTCTCTCATCTTCTCATCGAGAAGGCTTCTTCTATATCTATTTCTTAGAGCGATTGCGACGGATTTCTTTGCGGCATCCTGTCCGATAATATATTTGTCTAATTCCTCAACTATCTGCTTAGGAGTCATATTCTTAATGTTGTCTGCCATATCAGTAACCTCGTATAAATTCCTTTAATTTCCTATAATTTCTCAACCGAAATATTGCTATTTGTATATACGCAAATATTTGAGGCAATCTCAAGAGACTTCCTTACAATAGATTCCGCGTCGAGATCCGTATTCTCATAGAGAGCTACCGCTGCAGAATAAGCATAATTACCGCCCGAGCCAATGGCTACAACGTCCTTGTCAGGCACGATAACCTCTCCGTTTCCAGATATTACAAGCAAATCCTCTTCATCGGCAACAATCATAAGAGCCTCAAGGCTTCTTGTCGCCTTATCGCTTCTCCAGAATTGCGCAAGGTCAACCGCTGCCCTCTTCAAATTGCCTGCATGTTCCTCGAGCTTATTCTCGAATTTGTCAGTTAAAGAGAAAGCGTCTGCAACCGATCCTGCAAAACCGGTAAGGACCTTATCCTTGTAAATCTTCTTAACCTTCTTTGCGCCGTTCTTCATGATTGTGGACTCGCCCATAGTTACTTGGCCGTCTCCGCCTATGCAGATATCGCCATTCGGTCTCTTAACAGCACAAATTGTCGTAGCGTGAAATTCTACCATAATTATTTCTCCTTATAATCGCATTCCTTGTTAGAGCACTTCTTAGTCTTGTTCTTGCCTTTGCTCTCAACTAACATTTGTCCGCACTTAGGACAGGATTCTCCCGTAGGCTTATCCCAGTATACTACCTGGCATGACGGATATCCTATGCATCCATAGAAAATCTTCCCTGTCTTCTTGCCCTTTCTTTGAACAATATCCTTGCCACATTCAGGGCATTTAACGCCGATATTCTTAATAATAGGCTTGGTATTCGAACATTCAGGGTATCCGGTGCAGGCAAGGAATCTGCCGAAACGTCCTTCCTTATATGCCATAGGCCGTCCGCAGAGCTCGCAGACCTCGTCGCTTAGTTCGACCTGCCGCTCGATTTTCTCGACCTCGGCATCTGCTCGCTTAAGCTCTTCTGAGAAGCCCACATAGAAATCCGCTATAACCTTCTTCCAGCCTACTTCGCCAAGCTCGACTTTATCGAGATTGTCTTCCATCTCTGCTGTGAATTCTACATCAACTATGTCCTTGAAATAATCTTCGAGAATTCCTGTTACATCGAAGCCAAGCTTAGTCGGAACAAGACTCTTCTTATCTCTTTTAACATATTTACGTGTAGTTAGTGTGGTGATTATCGCAGAATATGTACTTGGTCTTCCGATATTCTTCTCTTCCATTTCTTTTACAAGAGAAGCCTCTGTATAGCGTGCAGGCGGCTGAGTGAATTTCTGCTCCTTTAACAGCTGCATTAGCTTAAGAACATCGCCTATCTTCAGCTCAGGTATGTAATTCTCTTTCTCGCTCTGCACAGGATATACCTTTCTCCAGCCGTCAAAGGTCATTCTTGATCCTGTAGCCTTGAAAAGGTATTTGCCATTCTTGATTGAGACAGCGCTCGTATCATATAGGGCTGCTGCCATTTGCGACGCAACAAATCTCTTCCATATTAAATCATATAATTTGAACTGATCTGGGGTAAGCGAATCCTTGATATCCGCTGGGACAATGCTAACATCTGATGGTCTGATTGCCTCGTGAGCATCTTGCATCGCCTTATTCTTGTTCACATAGACATTGTTTGCCGTATATTTCTCGCCGTATTTCTCAGCAATGAAAGCCTTCGCCTGGGCCTTTGCCTGCTCAGATATTCTGATTGAGTCTGTTCTGAGATAAGTAATAAGACCTCTTGTGCCTATGCCCTTAAGCGTAACGCCCTCGTAAAGTTGTTGTGCGACCTGCATCGTCTTCTTAGTCTGGAAGCCGAGCTTAACAGAAGCATCCTGCTGCATGCTGCTTGTCGTAAAAGGCGCAAAAGGCTTCGTCTTTCTGCTTCCTTCTTTGAAATCTTCTACTATATATTCTCCCTTCGAGAGCTCCTCTTCGATATTATCAGCCTCAGCCTTGCTCTTAACCTCTGCCTTCTTTCCGGAAATCTTCGAAAGCTCAGCTACGAAGTCGTTTCCGAAATCAGCCAGGATTGTCCAGTATTCTTCAGGAATGAAATTCGTAATCTCATTCTCTCTATCGCAAATAAGCTTAAGTGCCGCAGACTGAACTCGTCCTGCAGACAGGCCTCTTTGAACCTTCTTCCAGAGCAGAGGGCTTATCTGATAGCCGACAAGTCTATCAAGAACTCTTCTTGCCTGCTGAGCATCAACAAGTCCCATCTCGATTGGATTTACATCTTTAATAGCTTCCTTGATGCTATCCTTGTTAATCTCGTTGAACTTGACTCTGCAAGCTTCGCTTGGATCTATGTCAAGGAGCTTGGCGATATGCCAAGAAATAGCCTCTCCCTCGCGGTCAGGGTCAGTTGCAAGAAGAACCTGCTTAGCCCTTGATGCCTCGGTCTTGAGTTCTTTGATGACATCGCCCTTTCCTCTTATATTTATATATTCTGGCTCGAAATTGTTTGCAACGTCAATAGCGAGCCTGCTCTTTGGAAGGTCACGAACATGTCCAACAGAAGCAACTACCTTGTATTTCGTTCCAAGATATTTGCTTATTACTTTCGCCTTTGAGGGTGATTCGACTATCAATAGAGTCTTGTCTGTATCCTTTTTGTTTGTACTTTTCTTTGTCGTAGCCATCTTTTCTCCAATTATAAATTCTTTTCGAGAAAACACTATAAACTTGATTTGCTTATTTTGCAAGATGTATTTTTCCGGCATACAAAAATACAGCGCCCTTTATCTCAAGAATCGTCACAAGAGAATTTACCTCAGGCACCTTCTTTTGCAATTCTTTCGCGAGATTATCCACGCTTATTCCGTTATATCGAGACAAAATTCTTAGCACGGCTATTTCGTCTTTGCCATAGGAATTATTGTCCTCGTCTCTTATTATCGAAGGGTCAATTCTCATGTCATGCAGAATATCGTCTATCACCACAAGCGGCGTTGCGCCTTCGCGAATAAGCAAATTAGTTCCAAGGCTGAATTGACTGTTGATATTGCCTGGCACCGCATATATCATCTTGTTCTGCTCCATCGCAAATTCTGCGGTAATAAGAGAGCCGCTCTTGAAATTGGCTTCGATTACGACAAGCCCCTCGCTTAGACCTGCAATGATTCTGTTTCTCGCAGGAAAAGTCTCCTTACGTCCTTCGAAATCAGGCTCGTATTCGCTGATAACAAGTCCCGTCTGGCATATTCTCTCCATTAGCGCTTGGTTCTTCACAGGATACATTCTGTTGATTCCCGTTCCAAGCACCGCTATTGCCTTGCCGTCAACCTCTAAGGTGCCCTCATGTGCAAAGGTGTCGATTCCGGCAGCAAGCCCCGATACTATACTTATGCCGTTCTCGGCGAGCCTGCGCCCCACCATTTTTGCAACCTGCTTACCATATACAGTATATTTCCTTGAGCCGACAATTCCTATGCATCTTGAAGAGAGCAGTGATAAGTCGCCGCAGCAATATAACTGCTTAGGCTTGTTCTTTATTTCCCGCAGGCTCTCGGGATAATACGAACTATTTATATCGATTTTCACAATCGGATTGCGTCTTGAATTCATATATAACTCCTATATGATATCTATCGTTCTATAGCTTAATGCTTCCGTAAGATGCTCGGCCTTAATCTCCTCGCTTTCGTCCATATCCGCAATAGTTCTTGCAACTCTAAGTATTCTATTATACGAGCGTGGAGACAGCTTGAGACTTTGATATGCTGCATTCATAAGCTCTTTCTCGGTCTTTCCGAGGCTGCATAATTCCTCTAATTCGGAATCTGCTATCGAGCTATTTGGCATCAATCTTCCGTGTTCTCTCGCAAAATTAAGCCCTCTTTCGACATCGGCTCGAAGGTCCGCAGAGGATTTGCCTTTCGCGATTTCTTTATTCATATGCTCGAAGCTTACCTTCTCCATTACAAGCCTCATATCTATTCTGTCAAGAATTGGGCCCGAGAGCTTCCTTCTGTAATTATCGACCTGAACGGGCGTGCATTTACATATCTGTTCATCATCTCCATAATAGCCGCAAGGACATGGATTTGTGGCCATCACCATCTGGAAATTGCAAGGAAAACGATAAGCCTGGCCGTGCCTGAAATGAATTATTTGCTTATCCTCAAGAGGTTGCCTTAACGCTTGCAAGCTATCCTTATCGAATTCGCAGGCCTCGTCAAGGAAAAGCACTCCGTTATGCGCCAGGGAGATTTCGCCAGGAATAGGATAATATCCGCCACCAAGTAGCCCCGCCTTCCCAATTGAATTATGTGGTGCTCGAAAAGGCCTCTGCCTCAATGAATAATTCATTACACCTGATGCTACGGAATTTATAATAGCCGTTTCAATTATCTCTTCTGCTGACATTTCCGGCATTATGCTCGGTATTCTTCTTGCGAGCATGGTCTTGCCGCAGCCCGGGCTTCCCACCATAAGCAGGCCGTGCCTTCCTGTTACTGCGATGCTTATCGCTCTTTTTGCATTCTCCTGCCCGTATATATCCTCGTAATCTAATTCGCTCGCTACGGTGGTCGTCTCCGTGTTCATTCTTTCATTCGCCCCGGCAGTCGCTCCTTCGTTCGTGCTTCTACTTCCTTCAGCAGTCACTCCTTCGTTCGCGCGTCTGCACCCTCCTGTGTTGATTATATCAACGCATTCTTGCAAGCTGCTGATAGGAACAATCTCAGGCCCCTCAAGAATCGAAGTCTCATACAAATTCTCCCGCGGTATATAGATTCTCTTGATGCCTTCCTTATACAAGCTCATTATCATCGGAAGAACTCCGTCGACATATAATACTCGTGCGTCGAGCGAGAGCTCGCCAAGAAAGCCGCAATTCCTAAGCCTTGCGGGGTTGACTTTTCCATCAGATGCGAGCACCCCGATAGCAATCGGAAGATCCAGGCAGCTCCCATTCTTCCTTAATCCTGCAGGTGCAAGGTTGACCGTAATTCTTCCTCTCGGATATTCGAAGCCCGCATTCATAATTGCGGATTTGATTCTTTCCTTCGCCTCTATTACAGTCGTTGAAGCAAGTCCGACTATATTGATATACGGAAGCCCTCTTGAAATATCTGTTTCGACTCTTATATTTCTCCCCTCTACGCCCATGCAGACGGCAGTATTGATTAGTGATATCATTTGTAATCTCCTCTTGATTTTGCCTATATGCAATTTTCGATAATGCCAAGCTCTATCTCAATCACATCGAAGCAGCAATTATAATTGTAAATTCTCTTATCTTCTATATAAATACGCGCGGCTCTAAGCATGTGCATCTGCTTTCTTTCGTCGACAGCCTCCGAAGGGCTTCCGTAAATGTCGTTGCTTCTTGTCTTGACCTCAACAAAATGCAAGAGGCGATCCTTGATGGCAACGATGTCAATCTCCCCGTATTTGGTATTGTAATTTCTGGCAAGAACCTCATACCCTCTCGAATCCAAATATTCAATCGCAAGCTCTTCTCCCGCCTTGCCTATTCTCCTTTTGTTCATAGCAACCTCCAAGTCCTGTAGGCAAGTAATATCACTTTTGAATTAATAAATCAGCACTTTTGAAAAAAGAGGGATTTTTATGTCGGATATAGGGACTTTTCTGCAAGATTGATAATTTTTCGTCATAGAAAAAGGGAGCCTACGGCCTTGGCCTAAGCTCCCTTGCGTTTGCTATTCTATTCTATTCTTCTGCAAAAGCAAATTTCTCTATCGCCGCCGCAACACCGTCCTCATCATTTGTCAGCGTAACATAGTCGGCATATTTCTTAGTATCTCCCCAGGCATTTCCCATGGCAACGCCTACTCCGGCAAATTTAATCATCTCGATATCGTTAGGCGCATCTCCGCAGCACATAAGCTCGCTTCTGTCAACGCCGAGCCGCTTAGTCATCTCCTCAAGAGCCTTTCTTTTGCATGTTCCAGGCCCGCCAACCTCGAGATTGTTAGGAAAAGATGATGTAATCATCGCATTTGGAATTGCTTCTATCACCGCTCTATGTTTCTCAAGCTCGTCGATAGTCTCGAAGAAAAAATTTATGTTCTCGATTTCTTCCTCGTGCTCGAGCAAGAGCTTGTGAATGTCCGCAACTGGTTTTCTCGTGCGAAGAACATAATCCTTATTTCTGAATTTGCAGCCGTTCTCTTTAATATTATTGTAGAAAGCCTCGTCCGCATAAGCGATATTACCTGTAAAAGCCTCTACGAGAATTCCATATTCCTTTGCAATTTGAACGGCTCTTCTTACTGCCTCGGGTGCCAGATAATCGCTGTAAATCAGCTTCTTCTCGGTCAAATCGCTTATCTGAGCCCCATTCGATGTAATCGCATATCTAATCCCCTTAACGCTGAATATTTGCTCAGGAAGCGCCGTATATACTCGCCCTGTCGATACAAGAACATGAATTCCGCTCTCAGCTGCCTTATTTAATGTTGCTATTGTAGCCTCTGTCATTATGCCATCACTATTTAGTGTCGTGCCATCCAAATCCAAGGCTATCATTTTGATACTCATTTCCAACTCCTTATTGCATTGCCACTTTGGGGGTAATATACTTTATTATACATTACAATTACTAATTAAATCAGTTTTATTGCTGATTAATTTATGATTTATTGATACTTTATCGAGGATTAATTGATTTATTGAGGTAGGTAAAAGAAATGAAAATTGCGATACTCGGTGCCGGCAAAATGGGCATGAGAATACTTGAGGCTCTTATCGACGGTGACTATGACATAGCAATAATTGATACAAACGAGAAGAAGCTGCATCAAATTGAGCTTCAATATGATGTTCTGACCGTTCTTGGTGACGCGCGCTCCGTTGGAATTCTTAAGGAACTTGACATTAGAGATTATGACTTCCTTCTTTCGTGCACCTCCTCCGATGAGATCAATCTTGTTTCCGCTTCCTTAGCGAAATCCCTTGGCTGCAAGAAGGTTGTAGCACGAGTAACCGATCCTGTTCACATGGCGCAAATGGATTTTTTGCGTGACCACTTCGGAATTGATGCCCTAATCAACCCTGATATGCTTATAACTGGCGAGATTTATCGTTATCTAATTGAGAAATATTCCCTGAGCAACGGAATTTATACTAACAACCGAATCGCCTTGATTGAATATGATTCAAATAATGAGCCTAAGCTTGACGGCCTTACTATTATTGACTTTCGTAAGCTCCACCCAGATGTTCTGATCGTTGGAATTTCAAGGCATGGGAAGGTTATCGTCCCTCATGGTAAGGATTCGATTAGAAAGGATGACATCCTATATTTGATGGGCGAGAAGAACCACATGATGGAGTTTTCCAACAAGCTCTTTTCTAAGAAGAAGAACCCTGAACGTCAGCATATCATGATTGTCGGCGGCGGCAAAACAGGCTTCTATCTCTCGAAGAGGCTCTCCGAATATGGCGCCAATGTTAAGCTAATCGAGAACAATCTTGACCGCTGTCACTATCTCAGCAACAACCTTCGAAATGTTATTGTTTTGCATGGAAACGGCACCGATATTAGCCTTCTTGAAGAGGAAGGCCTCGACGAAATGGATGCCTTTGTAACTGCCACAGGCTTCGACGAGGAGAATCTTCTTCTTGCGCTTACGGCAAAAAATCACGGCATAGATGAGGTTATCTCGAAGATCAGCCGCGAGAGTTATGACGAGCTCATTTCCACCTTGGGCATCGACGTTGTTCTGAATCCGCTTGACATCAGTGCGAGCGCAATTCTTGGCATTATCAACGGAGAGAAAAAAGTTCTTTCCTCGGTGCTGCTTCAAGGTCAGGCCGAGCTTCTTGAGCTATATGTTGATTCTTCGATGATTTTCACCAATAAACCGCTTAAGATTCTGGATCTGCCTGATTTCTGCATTATTGCTGCGGTAATTCGTGGAAGCAAGACTATCATTCCTAATGGTGATACGGTTATTCAAGAGGGCGATCACTTGCTTGTTGTGTGCTTGCTTTCGAACATCGGATACATTGAAACGCTTCTTAAGTCGACGCATAAGCACAATTTCTTCGCATAGCGCAAGAGCGAAAAAAAGAGTTGCTGCACTATTGCAGCAACTCTTTTATATGTGTGAATGAATCGATCTATGCCTCTTCTACAGGAGCTTCAACTTCTGCAACTTCGTCTGCAGCTTCAGCAGCAACTTCTTCAGCTACTTCAACTGCTTCCTCTGCCTCTTCAACTACTTCTTCTGGAAGTGTTGCCTTAATGCTGAGGCTGATTCTCTTCTTCTCTGTGTCGATGTCCATGATCTTAACTTCAACAACCTGTCCGATCTTGAGCTCATCGAATACATTCTCTACTCTCTTGTTTGCAATCTCGCTGATGTGAACAAGTCCATCAAGTCCAGCCTCGAGTTCAACGAATGCACCATATTCCTTAATCTGTACGATTGTTCCCTGAAGTGTCTGTCCAACAACATACTTGTCGCCAACGAGTGACCATGGCTCAGGCTGAGTCTGCTTGAGACCAAGAGAAATCTTTCCCTTTTCTTCGTTCAGTGAAAGAATCTTAACATTGATGATGTCACCAATCTTGAGAACCTCTTGTGGGTGCTTAAGCTTGCCCCATGAGATCTCTGAAATATGAAGAAGTCCATCAACTCCGCCGATATCTACGAAAGCACCGTAGTCGGTAAATCTCATAACCTTACCTTCAACTACATCGCCAACATTCAGGTTTGACCAAATTTCCTCTACTGCCTTCTTCTTCTCGTCAAGAAGTACAAGCTTTCTTGAGAAAACAGCTCTGTTGCGCTTGTTGTCTACTCTGATAACTCTTACATCAACAATCTCGCCAATCAGTTCTTCAGGATTCTCAACAAACTTATCTGAAAGCTGCGACATTGGAATAAATCCGGAGATTTCTTTATAAGCAGCAATTACTCCACCATTTACGGTTCTTGTAAGCTTAACTGAAATAACAGTATTGTTCTCCATTGCTTCCTCAAGCTCATTGTAATTCTCAATTGCAACGAGTCTCTTCTTTGAAAGCAGGATTCCGCCTTCCCCCTCATCAGATTTGATAACCTTAGCCTGAATATCATCTCCTACTTTGAAGAGATCTCCAAGACTCTGGCCATCTTCCAAAACAACTTCATCCTTGCGAAGGATACCATCCTTCTTGCATCCCATGTTGACAATGACTGCCTCGTCAAGCACCTGTTCAACCTTGCCTCCGATAATTTCGCCTGGCTTAGGTAAACGTAACGCTTTCTCAATGTCATCCATATAATCCATCATAGGATTGTTTTCCACATTCTTTGTGACATTTTCGCTCATACTAGCAATAACCTCCTTGATTATCCATTCAGGCGTCGATGCGCCTGCAATTATACCTATTTTATTATATTTGTGTGCATCTTTCAACAGAAAATCTTCTGCATTTTGCACAAAAACGGAATTCTCACAGAATTTAAGAGAAATTTCGTAGAGCTTTCTTGAATTCGAGCTATTCACATCACCTATTACGACCATCATATCAACAGCTTTAGCAAGCTTCTCGCAGCTATCCTGCCTCTCCCTGGTCGCATTGCAAATAGTATTATTAAGTTCATATGCAAGATGATTCTCGTCGAAAACCTTCAAAATCTCCTTGAGAACCTCGTGCTTGAAAGTCGTCTGGCATACCACCAGAGAATTCTCTTTGATACTATCTATTGACGCAAGTGCTTCTTGCGGAGTTTCTATTATAAGCGCGGAATCCTCGCACCAGCCATTCGTTGCTGTAACCTCAGGATGATCCTTGGCCCCTATTATTATAATGTCTCTTCCTTCCATGTGGGCATCATTTACAAGGGTATGAATCTTCGAAACGAAGACGCAGCTTGTATCGATAAGCTTGATTCCGTGCTCGCTCGCATAATCATAGAAACTCTTAGGTTCTCCGTGTGAGCGCACAATAACGGTATCGCCTGGCTCTGCTTCGGTTAGCGAATCGATATTTAATACCCCTCGCTCCTCAAGATAGGATGTTACCGATTTATTATGAATTAAAGGTCCGCACGTATATAGCTTCCCACTGCGGTCTTTGTTGTCTGCTTCGTTAAATGCCATTTCAATTGCTCTTTGAACACCGAAGCAGAAGCCTGATTTCTCAGCTCGTATTATTTGCATGTATTTATCTCCCCATAACAGATTAGCGTCGTGCCCGTCATACAATAAAAACCGGCGGACGAACCGCCGGTAGGTATTGCAAAATTAGAAAAGCTCTCTGCCAATGAATTTAGCGCTTTTGCCGAGTGCTTCTTCAATTCTGAGAAGCTGATTGTATTTAGCAACTCTCTCAGTTCTTGCAGGTGCTCCGGTCTTAATCTGATATGCATTCACACCGACAACAAGATCTGCGATTGTTGTATCCTCAGTCTCTCCCGATCTGTGTGAAATAATAGTATTGTAGCCGTGCTTCTTTGCAAGCTCTATGGTCTCAAGAGTCTCGCTGATGCTTCCAATCTGGTTAAGCTTGATAAGAATAGCATTTGCGCAGCCAAGCTCGATACCCTTAGCGAATCTCTCTGGATTAGTAACAAAGAGGTCGTCTCCGACAATCTGGATTCTGTCGCCAAGTCTTTCGGTCATCAGCTTCCAGCCATCCCAGTCTTCCTCATCCATTCCATCTTCGATGGAAGCAATAGGATATTTATCACAGAAGTCTACCCAGTTCTGCACGAGCTCTTCAGCTGTAAATACTCTTCCTGACTTAGGCATCTTGTATTCGCCAGGCTTGTCTGTCTTCCAGCCGCTTGCAGCAGCATCGATTCCGATTACGAAATCCTCGCCAGGCTTATATCCTGCATGCTCGATAGCAGCAACGATGTAATCGAGAACCTCGAATTCATCCTTAAGGTTAGGAGCATAGCCGCCCTCGTCACCTACTGATACAGCATAGCCGTCCTTCTTGAGATCCTTTGCAAGCTGATGATATACTTCCGAGCACCATCTGTAGCATTCCTTGAAGCTTGGAGCGCCAACAGGCATAATCATAAATTCCTGTACGTCAACAGTGTTTGATGCATGCTCTCCACCATTTAAGATATTCATCATTGGAAGAGGAAGAGTTCTTCCGCTAATTCCACCGAAGAATTTGAAAAGTGGAAGCTTAAGAGAAGCTGCAGCAGCCTTTGCGCATGCAAGTGATACAGCAAGAATTGCATTAGCTCCGAAATTGCTCTTATCCTTAGTTCCGTCTGCCTCAAGCATCAATCTCTCGATTTCGAAAATATCAGCTGCATCCTGTCCAATAAGAAGGTCTCTTATCTTTGTGTTTACATTCAAAACGGCCTTAGTAACGCCTTTTCCGCCATAGCGAGACTTATCTCCGTCTCTGAGCTCGAGTGCTTCGTAGATACCAGTGGAAGCTCCGCTTGGAGTATCTCCATAAGCAATAGTTCCATCTTCAAGTTCAATTTCTGCTTCAACAGTAGGATTACCTCTTGAATCAAGAATCTCACGTCCAAGCACTCTTACAATCTTTGTAGACATCGTTATTTCTCCTTTAGTTATAAGTAGCATTGATTTGCTTTATAATTATAATACGATGCCCCTGTTTCTTCAAGGTTGATTAGGTTCAAGTTCTTGCGTGAAGTCTCGGCGGATTGATCGGATAATCTGTTAGGTGCGAAGTCTTGTCATATTCTTGCAAATGAATCTATCTGCCTTCAGCCACTCTTCCTCATTAACTATTCCAGCCAAGGCATCAAGAATCTCATTTTCCTGCTTACTCGAATTCTCTTTGAGCTTATTTATTAGATTAGAAATCTTCTGACCCATTGAGATGCCAATAAGGTCTGGATAAAATAGTATTTTCAATCTATCCTCTGTCAGCCTGTTCTCTTTGGAATACAATAATTCGGGCTCAATAAGATAGCTCTCGCAGGAGATCAAATAATCCTCCGCAAGCTTGCATAATTTAATTACAGAAGATATAAGCAGAAGCTTGTCATACAACTTCAGACCTTGCAAATCAATTCGCCGCAAATTCTCAGTATCGTAATAGAAATGCAGCCTTGAATTCTCGCTTAAGATAGACATCTTAAGAAAACTCGAGCAGTAATTATTGCTCAATATTTCCCTGATATAGCTTGGAATTTCAAGCTCGCTCACGCTCTGCTTAGATGTTTTCATCATATTAATTCTCAATTCCTTCCAGTGCTTATAATTCTCTTATCTAAATGCAAATTATCCGCCACACTTACTGCACGCCACATAGCCCCTTCTTTTTGCAATTTTTCTACTTACTTCAATGTAATTTCTTTCGAGCGTATTGCAGCCTGCCAAATGATAATTCTCGCCCTCATTTTCAAATATATATACAAGCGAACCATCATCTGCCTTCCTGCTGTGGCACTTTGGACACGAGCCATATTCTCTTTTGAGAGACTTGCTTAGAATAGTAGATGTATACGCGGCATTGAGAACCTGACAGCCTTTCTTATGATATTTCTCGCCTCTTTTTGGAAAAATATATACGATCTCAGACTCGCTATTGGACATTTCATCCTCAGACATCGGAATCAATTCGCGTTCTCTTCCAACATAGGCGCGCGTCACAAGAGCAAGATCATATTCAGCCTTCGAAGCCAAGCCAAGCGGATTATTTGTTTGCATTACCAGCTTGTATTTGAGGCAAATAAGTTCGTCTACTCCAAAGGCGCTTTGCCTATATCTATAATCTGAAATATTGCAAGACTTAGCTATGGAATTGTCTTCAAGAATACTCTTTGAGATTCTATGCGGAATTAGCGCTCCTGTTTCCGGAACTCTTGCCTCAATCGCTGCCCTTCTAAGCTCTGTTGCAAGAATGAAATTAGCGTTCTCGATACATGCATACATAAGTATTACCGACAGCATTATTACCATCGCGATTAGAAAAACCGGAAAGCTAATCGCTGCCTCGACTATGTATTCGCCCTTCTTATTTATAGCTTTCTTCAAATTCGTAATCTTTTCCATTTGCATGTATATTGAAATTTACGCCAATATAATATTCTTCCATATTGAAATCATCATAATATTTGAATTTCATGTTGATTTGAATAATGTCCATTATCCTAAGAGTTCGGATATTTCCATTCATGGTAAAAAGCAGAATTTGCAAATAGTCCTCGTATGAGGCTCCCCGTCCTTCGGCTGTCGAGCCTGTCCCGATGCCCGAAATCTTCTCGGATATTTCCTCTTTATTAGTCTCAAGATTCTCCCTTGCTTCTTCGCCTATTTGCTCTGCGAAATCAGAAGAATCAAGCACAGAATCAAGATCTGTCTTCCACTCCCCATTAGTCTTAATTAAAGGGACTCTTTCTCCAGAATATAGGGCTTTGAGGTCCTCTTCTGTCTCAATTGCCGCCCAAGCCTCAGCAATAATTACCTGCGTCAGGCTGCCCGCTCCTGGTGTAATAAGCTCTGCTATCGCCGTAATCGCCTCGACCTTGGCGGTATCTTTATATAGAGCAACGAGGTTCAAGGCATTTCGTATCAGATAAATTCTTCTTCGGCAGGCTTTATAATTCGCCTCATCATCAAGCTTACCGGCAACAAGATATTCCCATTCATTCTGGAAATACGAATCATTATTTCCAACATAGCTTAGGCAATTACTTAGGTTATTAGAGATAAATTCCCATTCCTTAATATCGCCTTTAGCATTAGAAAGAAGGTCGTCTGCTGATTCAATGCTCTTCAATTTCTCTGTTATCGTTTCTATATCTATAGCCTCGCTTGTGCCCCTTGATGGCAAGGTATTGATTACAAGTTCATTAGCAATCCGCCTTTTTCCGATATTATCTAAGGGATTCTCCCGATTAGTCCTGCTCTTTGGAATGCTTAATTTAAGCTGCTTACGGAAATTCTCTGGGTCGCTAAGCTCATAGCCTGTGAGAAAAGCTTCGCTTTTGCCGATTCTGGAATCAAGCTTCCCGCTGCATGAGTATAGGATATATGCGTCGAGCCTTTTCTGAACATCCTTCTCACTTCCGTAGAAAGCCTGAATTCCGTAATCTTCAAACAGGTGTCGGTCGTATTCGGACAGAATTGCCTTGGACCATACTTCGCCAAATACCTCGCATTCGCTTTTGACAACCATTGCTCTTGTAATTTCGATGGAAGCGGCTATTGAGCTTGATATTGTAACAAATACCATAGAGAGCAGAATTAAAGATGAGCCTCTTTTATTTGTTCTTATATTTTTTCTTTTATTTATTCTCCTATTTGCTAAGCATTTTCTCTCCCCTGATAATCGCATCTTCATTGAAACAATATGCCCTTGTGTGTATGCTTTTGTGAACATCCACGCCAAGCAAACCTCCCCTTAACAAATCAACATCAACGGTATTATCATAGATCTTCATTATTTGCGTATCCTGGCTATCCCATTCTTCTAATAGTTTCTCATGTTCTTTGATCCCCGTATTCAGTATTTCAAGATAGAAAATAAATAATCTAAGCATGAGCATGATCCCAAGAATAATAATAGGCAGAACAATAGCCGCTTCTACCATCTGACTTCCCTTCTTCGATTGAAGCAGGTGCTTCATTTCGTTCTTAGCGTTATTCTTAGTGTTTCTGTTCTGAGTCATTTCCGAGTCATTTCCAAATCATTTCCAAGTAATTCCCGAGTCATTTCTGATTTAGAAATTGCTTGCACTAAGATTGCTGAACACACCATTTACGAAGCTTGTAATCTCTGTCTTGAAAATAATTCCAAGAGCCACAGCAATCGCTATAAGTATTGCAACGGCAACCATTTCCATGCCTCCCTTGTTGGTAAAAAGCTTCTTGATTTTCTTCATAAGTCTTTCTCCTTTCACTTTGTTACTGATTTACTTTAATATTTGATTATTATATTGAAAGCAAGGTAGGTGCCATCGTTATGATAATTAGCAGCACAAGCAGTATTCCAAGAGGAAATGCCATTCGCGTATCTATCATTTTTCCCTTTTCTCTTGCAATGAGCTTTCTGTTTTCCCAGAAAAAGCTGCTCTCTCTGCTAAGCTGCTCAATGATAACGCTTCCTCGCTTTTCATTTTCGTTTAATATGGTCGCTATGCGCATCAGTTCTTTGTTGTTATATTTCTTAGCCAGCTCGGAAATAAGAACTGCGGAACTTCTTCTATGGTCACTGTTGTTGTTTTCTAAGTTAATTATCTCGTTTTCGAAGACACTTCTTTGCCCTTCAGGAATTAGCGTATAGCTCTCGCTGATTCTCGTAATTGAGTCGCTGAGTATCATTCCCGCATTCATCATAAGAAGAAGCTGATTAGTAAATCTCGGCAGGCTCCTCATAATATCCTTCCGAGCTATTTCATTATCTTTGTTGCTCTCATCCACTGCGCTCTTAGTTATAAGCAGCACTATGACGACCCAAATTAGCGGAATTAGCAGATAATCCTTGTTATCTTCTTTTCTTATGCTCCATTTCAGCACCGAACCATCCGATAATTTCGTCGGTAAAACCACTTTCTTCTTGTCGGACAATTCGATGTCCGTCAGTATTCCGGTAATTTCCGCTTCTCTTTCTGCCTCGCTTATTTCCTCTTCATCCTCCGCGTCCTTGCTCTTATCCTTAACTGGACTCTTGTTGAGGGTAATTTCACGAGTTGAGACACCGCCTTTACCTTCTATACTCAGGTTAAGATAATAAGTCTCATATTCCTTAAGCGATGCCCTTTCAATTCCGATAAGCTGTCCATCCTTATCGACGATATATATCTCATCTCCCGATCCGTTTTTCACAAAGAAAAGCACCAATAATAGAGACGCAAGCAGGCTTACTGCATATATTTGCTTGAGAACTTTCTTGTTATTCTTAATCTTTCTTAGTGAATCCTTGAAGCCTGTCATATTCCCACCTAAATTTCGATATTTGTAATGCGTCTGATAATCATATAGACCCCGATGTTTCCTGCAATTACAAGTGTCATAATCAATCTTCCGGCGAGCGTTTCATACAAAGGCGCAATATATTCTGGCGAGCAAAGATTAAGGAAAACTATAACCGCTACGGGCATCACCAGGAGAACTAAGCCTTCTTTCTCTTTTCGCAAAGAAATCTCCTGCACTTCCCTTTCGATTGTCATCTTGTCGATTATCACGCTCGCTGCTCTATTCAGAGCTTTAATCAAATTCGCGCCGCTTGCCTTGCAAATTGCATATATATTAACGAAATCGATTACATCCTCGACTCCGCTTGTGAGTGCTAATTCCATAAGAACATTTACATCATTCTCGCCAAGCTCAATTCTCGAATGCACCTTCTCAAGCTCCGTTGCCAGAATTGCGCTCTCGCCATATATTTCCTTTATCGTCGGAATTGACTCAGAAATCGCATCCTTCATTGATCGCCCTGCTCCAATTGCCGTAGCCGCTGTAAAAAGAAAATCCTTGAATTGTAGCATGAAGTCCCTTCGCCTTTTCTCGGCAATCAGTTCCTCGAGCGTTTCCTTAAGAATTCCTGCAAAGGGAAGAATCACAACGGCAAAGAGGATATTCGAGTAGAACAAGAGAGATAGAATAACGCCAGATAATGCAAGGCCGACAGCAAAGGCAATATTCTCTGCCTTATTCAATTTGTATTCACGCAGATTTGTCATCTGTAATAACCTCCATTTGATTCCTGCCGTAAATTATGCTGTCATCGCCAAGTCCCAAATTATGAAGCTTCGTTCTGTTGTGCAGACTATTTCCTGTGCTTACAAGCTCATCCTTCTCGTTAGTTATATATAAATAATTAAGCTGATAATTCTCGCCATCGAAGCCGATTAGCTCTGCAACCTCAACAACAGACCTTCTACCATTGCTGTCTCGTCTAAGATGCACAAATATATCTATGGCATTCGCAATTTGATTTCTTATCGAATACATCGGAATCTGCGTATCCATCAAATACATTGCCTCGAGCCTATTTAGCATTCCCTTAATTGAATTTCCATGCCCGGTCGACATGCTACCCTCATGACCTGTATTCATAGCCTGTATCATATCGACAACTTCTTTTCCTCGAACCTCGCCTACGATTATCCTATCAGGCCTCATTCGAAGAGATGTTTTGATCAGGCTCTGCATTGTCACTTCGCCCATGCCGGCAGAATTAGCATTCCTACATTCCATCTGCACCTTGTTGTTCAACCCTTTAATCCTAAGCTCCGCCGAATCCTCGATAATAATTACTCTTTCCTTAGGATCTATCGCCCCTGCAAGCGCATTCAGAAAGCTCGTCTTGCCGGATGAGGTTCCTCCGCTTATGAAAATGTTATAGCCGCAGCTGACATAGGCCGCCAGTTCCTCGCAGCATTCCCTGCTAACCGAGCCAAAGGCCACCAAGTCCTCGAGCGTTATCTCTTTCTCGGAAAATTTCCTTATAGTGAGTATGGGCCCATTCAGTGCAACGTTAGCGAGAACTCCATTTACTCTGTAGCCGTTCGGTAGCCTCGCATCCACGACAGGCTGCGCTTCGTTGATCTCGCGATGGACATCGGACGCAAGCATTCTTATGGTCTCTTCAAGCTCTTTCTCGGATGTAAAAGCATTATCTACCTCTATCAGCTCTCTGTTTCTCTCGACAAATATCTTCCCGGGCCCGTTTACCATAATCTCGTTAACGTCAGAATCAATAAGATATTCGTTCAATATCCCGTATTTATATATCACCCTGTCCGAGATAGCCTTAATCAAATAACTAAGTTCCAAAGGCTCGGCCATCATTGCAAGATTAGATTCGAAAAAGCAATTCTCTATTATCGAACATATTTCAAAGGCCTCGTACTCGCACTCGCTATTGTTAATCTCGCGCCTTATCATGTTCGATAGGTATTCGATTTCATTTGCATATCTAATTACTAAATCTTTAATCACAGCTCGCCTCTCTTGCCTGATTCTGCATTATCTCATCAATCTGTATATCAATATCTTCACTATGAGAATCTATATAATAAATCCTCTTTCCCTCATAATCCTTTATAGAATGCTTGGCGATTCTCTCGCTGCATTTATCGGAAAACCACCATATTTGCTTCGCCTCATTAAGCAGCATAAGGCCGTTGGCATTAAATTCGTTCCCGATTTCTGCAAAGATTACATCGCAACACGTTCTTAAATGCTCGATTAATATTGCAAAAGCATTCTTATCTAATGCAGATAGTACATTGATATCATAAGGAAGACATAGATGATATATTCCGTATTCGTCACAGGTCGCATAGCTTTCAAACTCCAAAGGCTTATCAATATCCAAATAGTAAATTATCCTTGAGAGATTCATTCCCGAGCCTTCGCTTGTCGCATCCAAGCAATTAGTATAGTTAATGCTTCTTGTGCTTAGCTGCAAAAGTTCTCCGCCCAGCTTATATTTGTGCTGCCCTGCTATCGCCCTTGTCATCAGGGAATAATGTATATTCTCCGCATCTCCACAAATGCAAATAATATCCGCTATTCCTCCATAGCTTATGCTGTCGCCAGTCAGCTCATAATATTTCTTCGATATGTGCTTAATAATTTCTGTAAAAGGCTGGTATTTGAATAAATAAGTAATGCCGTTTTCGCCACTTCGGTAGAACCTATTCCCATTCCGACTACCATTCCCTTCCATTCCTTCACAATCTTCAAGTTCCTTATTATCAAGCACTATTATCTGGGCGGAGAATTTATCTAAATCAGATTCATCAATCATTATAGGAGTATTTTCGATAAGATGGATTGTTGTCTCTTCTTGCTTATTTAGCTTAATTGAATTAATTGAATCTGAAATAGTAGCATCGATGTTCTTATAAGACCGCAATAGTCTTTCCGCAAAAGCATTCAGGTATTCTCTATCTCTCATTATCAAATTGATCTTCATGGGCTTAATATAGCACTAAATTAGCTTCATTTCTTTACAGTTTCAAACGGGACTTTTTTGTCGTTTTTCATGTAAAAGTCGACAAAATTCGACATTTTTCGCGCCTCCCAGAATCCCCCAAACGCCACTAAAAAAGGCCATTCCCGCGTTTTGCAGGAACAGCCTGTCTTAATTATCATCAAATGCAAATTCGTACGCAAATTCGTATCTAAATTCGCATTCTTTCTATAGATTTTACTATATTACTTTAATAATTTTGAACGAGCTTATTGATGCTTTGCTTATCTTTGCCTTTTGCCTTGTTCAGATCATTGTCATATTTATCAGCAATTTCCATCAATTCATCATAAGCTGCCTTAGCATCCTCATAGCTTGAACATTTGAAGGTTGCCGATGTTCCTTCAGCATCTACCCAGGCATTCGTTTGAAGCACAGGATATCCGTCTGTTCTTGTAACCGTTGCATAGTAAACGTCATAACCCGCAGTATCATTCTTGCTGTCTTGCTTTTCCCTAAATCCAAGCACCGGTATCCTTTTCCCTTCTAATGAAGGATCAGAAATATCCAGTGTTGTCCAATAAATTGCCGGCTTATCGAGTATATCTTTATCATCCTTGCCGCCTCGAATATTAATCTGCCAAGACACTGCACCATAATCTTGGATATCAACACCAATGCTTTTGAGATAATCCAGATAAGCCTTTGTATAACGGCCCTTCTCGGTACTCTCCGGTGCGTTTGAGTCAAGGACTGTATAAGGATATTTACTTGCATCCCCCAAGCCCTTTTCCAAAAGCTCCTTTGTAAGGAAGGTCTCCGCGGTTTCGTGGCATATATAATCGAGAGTCTTTTTCTTTCCCTCGCCCGAGCCGTTCCAATGAATTACGACCTGCTTATCCTTCGAATAATAGACAGTGCAAGTCCCATTTCCAAGTGGCTCGCCAATCCACTGCTCCTCATTCTTGCTATCGATGCTTCCAACCTTAAGCAAGCTCTCCGGCAAAGTCCAGCCATCCTTAGTCTGATTAAGGTCAACCGTTATGCCCTCCTGGTAAATCTTCGATTCAGTATCATTCATCGTAATGGTCGTCATAAGCTTCGCAAGAGCATTATTAACAAGCGACAAATCGGCCTTCTCCCTGCTCATCTCCAATCGATTCCCAAGAAAAGGAAAGCCAATGGTCACAAGAACGCCAATAATCGCAATTACGACCATCAATTCCGTTAATGTAAAGCCTTTCTTATCCCTTATCTTCATGACTTCTTCCATCCCCTATATCCAAAGTACCAATCAATTCTATTCTAATCTATTCCACTTAATTGTAACATATTCTCTAACAACTAACACAGCTATATTTCGCAATTCCCAGCAACAAAAATCATCAACTCCAAGAATTGATTCACCCAAGAAATTCTAAATTCAAGAATTGCATAATCCGAGGAACAAATTATTCCACGATAACTCAAGAATTCAAAAATTGCATAAGCCACGCTAATCTATACGCGCTGATCCAATACACAAAAAAAGCCCTGTAATTGCTATAATTACAGGACTTGATGGTGCGCGACGAGGGACTCGAACCCCCACGGTCTCCCGCTAGAACCTAAATCTAGTGCGTCTACCAGTTCCGCCAGTCGCGCTTATACTATTCAAATAATAAATTGTAAAAAAAAAGTGGTGACCCCACCGGGACTCGAACCCGGGTTACCGCCGTGAAAGGGCGATGTCTTAACCACTTGACCATGGGGCCTTATAGAAAAAAACCGGCGACGTCCTACTTTCCCAGGCGGCTGCCCGCCAAGTATCATCAGCG
>CAVIGM010000025.1:0-1945 GCA_963642455.1 Anaerovoracaceae bacterium
CGGAAGGCTCTGTCAGTGAATAAATATTCATAAATTTCCAATCGACAGAATTATTCCACCGACAGAGCTTGAAAATCGCAAAAACGAACGGATTTTTGAAATCGATTACTCCAGGCGCCCGAACCCGCATAAAAAAACGCTGCAAGCCTTGAAGCTGCAGCGTTTTGTTGTGGTGGGCGATCAGGGGTTCGAACCCTGGACACCCTGATTAAGAGTCAGGTGCTCTGCCAACTGAGCTAATCGCCCACAACATAAATATTCATCTGTCGCGTCATGGCGTTCCCCAAGACGCTCAATTATATTAACACCGAGCCAGAGGCTTGTCAAGTGCAATAAGAAAAATTGTTCAAATGGTTGAAAAAGCAAGCAAAATGTTGTATCATTCTGAAGAATATATTTGCATGCTTATAATTTTTTTGAAAAAGACTCGTAAGAGCCGAAAATATACTGGAGGTAAACATAGTGTTTTGTAGAAATTGTGGGAGTAAATTGCCTGACGACGCGAAGTTTTGTGTAACTTGCGGCGCGAAGGTAGAAGCGGCAAGCGCACCTAATAAGACCAACAGCTATGTTGATAACGCATCGTTTGCAAGAAGGCCTGAACCACAGAAGGTAGCTCAGCCTGAGAAGAAGGTTTCGTTCGATTGGAGCGAAGTCGTTGAAGAGTCTCACAAGAGGAAGGTTCCTAATGTGCAATCTCCTTGGGGATCAACTGGCCTTGACGAAGAATCGGCTATGAAGACTCAGAAGGTTGTGACCGAAAGGCAGCATGTCAGATATTCTGATGACGATTTGATGCAAGAATTAAATCAGCCATCGAAGGACCCTGGCCGCACGATGAGCTTCATCGATATTCTTAAGGCAGAGCGCGAAGAGAAGGAGCGTGACGCAGCTCGCGCAGCCATGGAGCATACCGAGAGACAGTATGCCGCACCTGACTATTCCGCTTTCGACCGCGCAGACGGCTTCTCTTTTGAGAATGACATCCTCCCTGCTAACGACAGAGAGATTACGCAAGGTTACACAGACATGAACCTTGATATAGTCGAAGAAATGCAAAAAGCAAGGTCGCCAAGAGAGGCTTATGCGCCAGCACAGCCTGAGGCAAGGCCAAGAGAGGCATACGCACCAGCACAGCCTGCATACGGCGAGCCAGTACAGCCTGCTCCTAAGCGCTATGCTACTCCTATTGAGCCTGTTGAACCTTCGCGTGCACCTGAGGATGATTACCTTAATGATTATCTTTATGATGCACCTAAATACGAAGAGCCTGCATATCAGGCACCAGCATACAATGAGCCAGCGTACGATGAGCCTGCATATCAGAAGCCGGCTTATCAGGAGCCTGCATATACGGCACCTGCATACAATGAGCCTTCATACCAGAAGCCTGCATACAATGAGCCAGCATACGGCGGACCTTCATTTGAGGATGCTTTTGCAACAGAGCCAAGCGAAGAAGATTTCTATCTGAGCCAAGAGGACGATTATCTTGCACCTGCAGGAAATAGCCTCGAGGATGAGCTTGCTTCAATCTTAGGCACAAATGTTCAGCCTGCAGCAGCTCCAGCAGCACCAGTAGCTGAGCCAACACCAGCAACACCAGCAGATGAGCCTGCGCCAGCAGCACCAGCTCCAGTTGCATCCGAGCCTGAAGAACCTCAGGAGAGCGAGATTGAGGCTCTTAAGAGAAGACTTGCTGAGCTTATGGGCGAATCCCAGGAAGAGCCACAGGCTGTTGTTAAGCATGAAGCTCCAGACCTTGACGAGCTCTTTGAAGACGACTCAGAGAAGGCGGCAGCTCCTGATCTTGCATACTTGGATTCGGATTTCGGATTTGATGAGACAGAACCAGCTGCAGAGCTGACACTTGATGATCTCTTTGCTGATGATGAGCCAGTAGTTACACCAAGCGCTGCACCAGCATCCGATTCAAGCTTCGATT
>CAVIGM010000025.1:2106-16434 GCA_963642455.1 Anaerovoracaceae bacterium
CTTTTCGGAGATGACTTTGCTGAGGATGCTGAGGCAGAAGCAACTAAGAAGATAGACAAATTCTATACTTTATATAAGAAGAACGAGGAATTCCAGAAGCTTCTTGATGAGGAATACAACAAGCTTCAGGGCGAGGCACCAAGTGCTGAGATGGACGAGATGTCCGAGCTCGATGCGCTTTTCGCAGATCAGAAGCCGGTAGCACAAATGTCACAGCCTGCAGCTTCAGAGAACCTTGCATTTAATTCGCAGCCTGCACAGATGCCACAGGAAGGACAGTTCGGACAGGCAGCACAGGCTCCACAGATGGCACAGGTAGCACAGCCTGTTCAAATGCCACAGGCAGCCGCTCAGCCAGTTGCAGATAATCTGTCTGCATTCGGAGGAGAGCCTGAGAGAGAATTATCCAAGAAGGATCTCAAGGCAATGAAGAAGGCCGCAAAGAAGAAGGCGGTTGTTGAAGAAGACGACGATGATGAGGGCGGAAATGCACTTACCATTATCGCAGTAGTGATTTCGGTACTGCTTCTCCTGCTCCTCGGTATAATCTTGATTCTCAATTTTGCACCTGAGAGCGGAATAGGACTTAAGATAGATACTATCATACAGAACATCACAAGCTACTTCTCAGTGCTTGACGGAATGAATGACCAGTTCCTGCTATAGTGAAGTAATTAGCTAAACTACGCAGCGGCAGCCGCGACGCTGTCGCTGCGATTTTATTAGAAGCGAAACTCATATTTAATGCCGTCACTGGCAGCTACAAAGCCGGAAAGGACACGACATGCTCAATCTAAATTTCGGAAGAAAAGACAAATTCAAAGACGAATACAGCGACATTATCGTTGACAGAAAAGCGAAGAAGAGAAAGAAAGACAAGAAAGTAAGCCTGGTCATCATGCTTGTTATTGTTGTGCTCAGTCTCTTCCTTGCGCTCACGGGCTTCATCACAGACTGGCTCTGGTTCAAGGATCTCGGCTACACGGCCGTTTTCTGGAAGAAATACATCACAGAGATTGCAATCGGCGTCCCAGTCTTCGTAGTTACGATGCTACTGATGAGATTCTATTTGAGATCCCTGAAGAACGGATATTTCCGGGATGTCGAGTCGCACGAGATTCCAAATATGAAAAGGCTCAACCTCATCTCTTGGAGTTTGTCGGGCGTGTTCGGCCTCGTCGTTGGCTTCTTTTGCATGAAATCAACCTGGCTTGACACACTTAAGTTCCTTAAGTCGACAGACTTCAACCTGAAGGATCCACTTTTCAACATGGATATATCCTTCTATATTTTCAAGCTCGAATACCTCACGAAGATTAACAATATTGTTATCCTCGTTATTATTTGCATGGTTCTCATCACCCTTGCATATTACATGATTCTTCTCACGGTCAGAACTCCTGACGTTTTCAAAAGAGAAGAGGAGGAAGAAGAGGAAGAATTCGTCGAGTCGGACGAGCAGAGCTATGTGGACGAGGAGCCTAAGCAGGAATTCAATCCTTTCGAGGCAGGAAGCCTCGGCAGAATGATAGCCGAGAAAATTCGCCAGGCGCAGAGCCAGCATGCAGGCCAGACAGGCGCGGGTGGTCAAGGTGGACAAGGCGGACAAGCCGCTCAGAGTGGACAAGGCGCTCAGGGTGCGCAGGTTCATAGTAAATATAAGGCTCCAAAGAGAAAAGTTGAGCTCAACAACAGCAACCTCGGTGTGCTTCTGAACATCGCTTCGGGCAAGCTCATTCTTCTCGGCGTCATTTTCTATCTGATGGTTGGAATTGACTTCCTTCTCAAGCAGTTCGACCTCCTTCACGTGCACACGGGAACCGTCTACGGAGCTGGTTTTACAGACGTGAATGTTACACTTTGGATTTACAGAATAATCATGGTGCTGTCCGTGGTCGGCGCTGTTACGCTCGCTAGGCACATCAGAAAAGGGGAGATTAGAAAACTCGTTAAGGTTCCTGTTGTAATGGTAGGAGTCTTCGTGCTCGGAACGGTTCTGCAGCTTGGTGTTCAGAACCTGATAGTTAATCCTGACGAAATCAACAAAGAGACCAAATATCTCGAGAACAATATTACCTTCACAAGACATGCTTATGGACTGGATAATATTACAGTAAGCGATTATTCGGCAGACAATTCGCTTTCGGCAGGAGTTCTCAGCGAGAATAGTGAGACAATCGGAAACATCAGAATAAATGACTACGAGCCTGTTGAGAAATTCTACAATCAGACACAGAGCATCAGACAGTACTATCGCTTCAACGATGTAGATATTGACAGATATTATTTCGGAAATGTTGAATATCAGACATATCTGTCCGCAAGAGAAATCGACGAAGAGAAGATAAGCAACACTTGGCTTAACAAGCATCTCAAATATACGCACGGCTACGGCGCAACTGTTTCGCAGGTTAATACAGTTACCTCAAGCGGTCAGCCGGACGTTGTCGTTGAGAACATTCCACCTGTTTCCGAGCAGGAGGAGCTCGAAATTACAAGACCTGAGATTTACTTCGGCGAGCTGACTAACGATTATGTAATCGTTAATACCAAGGAATCGGAATTCGACTATCCTAATGGCAGCGAGAACAAATACACAAGCTACGAGGGTAAGGCGGGAATTAAGCTCGGCCTCATCAACAGAATTCTCTATGCTCTTAGAGAAGGAAGCGTTAATATTCTTGTTTCTGGCAATATCACCAAGGATTCAAGAATTATATACGTAAGAAATATCATCGACAGAGTCGAGAAGATAATGCCATATCTCGATTATGAGAGCGACCCTTATATGACGGTTGTTGACGGCAAGCTCTACTGGATTATCGATGCTTATACAACAAGCTCATATTATCCATATTCAGAGCCATATTCAGATGAAGTTGGAAGCACCAACTATATCAGAAATTCCGTAAAGGTCGTAGTCGATGCATATAACGGAACCACCGATTTCTATGTAATAGATAAGAACGACCCTATAGCTGTAACCTACCAAAAGATATATCCTACACTTTTCAAGGACTACAGTGAGATGCCACAGGGCCTTCAGGAACACGTGAGATATCCTAATACCCTGTTCAACATTCAGGCAAAGGTATATACCAAGTACCACATGTCGAACGTGAAGGTTTTCTATCAGAAGGAAGACCTCTGGGATGTTGCGCATCAGATATATGGCACAGACGAGAAGGAAATGACCGCAAGCTACTACATCTTCAGACTTCCAGGAGAGGAAGGAACGGAGTTCATGAACATGATTCCTTTCACGCCTAAGTCAAAGATGAATATGACGGCTTTGATGATGGCTCGCAATGACGGCGACAATTATGGTCAACTTGTTGTCTATACGATGCCGAAGAACAAGACTGTATATGGCCCAATGCAAATAGAAGCGCAAATCGACCAGAACACAGAGATTTCCAAGGAGTTCTCGCTGTGGAGCTCGGCGGGTTCAAATTACAGCAGAGGAGATATTTTCGTAATACCAATCGGATCATCCTTCCTCTATGTTGAGCCTGTATATCTTGAGGCATCCAACGAGGCTATTCCTGAGGTTAAGAGAGTAATAGTAGCTTATGGCGACAGAATCGCTTATGAGCCAACCCTCGGAGAAGCGCTGACAAGCCTCTTTGGCGGGGACTACAGCGATGTAACAAGCTCCGAATCCTCGGATAGCAGCGGCGGAGGAGGTTCCTCGGGAAGCGCAAACCTTTCACAGAAGGAACTTATAGATAAGGCTAACGAGGCTTATCAGAATGCCGTAAATGCACAGAAGAACGGCGATTGGAAGGGCTACGGCGAGTACTTGAACGAGCTCGAGGGCTACCTCAACAAGCTCGCAAGCAATTAAAGCCAATCGAGTTGAGTCAATTCAAACCAAGAAATGGGCAATTGTTAATTGGCGATTCGAGTCAAGGCAGCGGCATTGCATTGAGATGAATCGCATTGAATTATAGAAGTAAGGGAGGAGATATGCTGAATTTTGATTTAGACAAAATGCTTTTCACACTGACACCGGACGAGCACGATCCTCAGGCAGTCAGAAAAGCACTTGCAGAGCATCCGGAGGTTAAATTCGTTTCGCTTACGGGTGTAGATCAGGGCAATCACAACACAGACGAGAAGATTCCGATTTCGACCTTTGTAAAGGACATGGAGAAAATCATGCAAGACGGCGTGCAAACGGACGGCTCATCTGTTGCTCTTCCTGTAATCGCAGAGCTTTCGAATGCGAGAGTAGACATACTTCCTGACAAGGACGTCAACTGGTATGTCGAATATAATCTCGACAATATAGATTTCAAGACGGGACTTCCTGTCGGAACTTTGAGAATACCATCCTATCTTAGACACAATGCGGATATGATGGTATGCCCAAGAATGTTCCTTAAGAGAACCACTGAGAAATTCAAGAAAGAATTGGTCAAGACTCTCGAGGACAATCCGAATGCATTCTCATATATCGGAGGCGTTGGCAGCGCAGATCAGATCGAAGAGATTTGCCTGACGAACGCAACGGAGCTTGAATTCTGGGTTAAGACACCTGATGATAGAGCCGACAGAGATCAGCTTTTCACCTCGCAGGAGCTCAAAGAACAATTCTGGAAAAGAACAATAGGTCCTGTCGGAACAGCTCTTGAACAGGCCATAGAGATTCTCGATAGATACGGCTTTGGCGTAGAAATGGGCCACAAGGAAGTTGGAGGCGTTCGTGCTAAGATGGGCAACTCCGGATCCTATGACCACATAATGGAGCAGCTCGAAATCGACTGGAAATACGCTAATCCAATTCAGGCTGCGGACAATGAGAGCCAGATTAAGAATATAGTAAGAGACGTTTTCCGATTCAATAATTTGGAAGTGACATTCCTTGCTAAGCCTGTTTTCGGTGTTGCGGGAAATGGCGAGCATACACACTTCGGAGTTGCAGCAAGGCTCAAGAACGGAACCATGGTGAACATGTTCGAGTCGAAGGATAGAGAGAACGAATTCATGAGCCCTGTGGGCTTCGGAGCTCTTATGGGAATTCTCCGCAATTACGAGATCATGAATCCTTTCGTAGCACCTACACATGATGCTTTCCAAAGACTCAAGCCGGGCTACGAGGCGCCTGTCTGCATTTGCACATCACTCGGACAGGATCACACGACACCTTCTCGTAACAGAACCATAATGATTGGCCTTGTAAGAGATTTCAACAACCCTATGTCAACAAGATTCGAGCTAAGATCCCCAAATCCGCACTCGAACACCTACTTCGTAATAGGCGTCGGCTATATGCTGATGCTCGATGGCATTAAGGCAGTGCTTGAAGCCGGAAAGACTCCGCTCGAGCTTGAGAAATCCATCTCCAAGAGCTACGGCGAAGAGGACTTCTATCTCGAGAAAGACAGAGAGTATCGATCCGAGAAAAATATTTTTACAGACTACAGCGCAGAAGAAAGAGAAAAGCTCTTCGGAAAGGCGCCAGCGACCGTCTGGGAGAACTTCAAGGCTTTCGAGAATTTCGCAGACCGCATGGATATCATAACTGGAGGCGACAAGACGACCGAGCTTATGATCAAGTCCTACCGCGCGCAGATGACACTCAAATGGACGACGGAATTCCACGACAGGCTGATTCCGAACTCAATGGAGACGGTCAGAAAGTGCATCAAGCTACATGGCGAGGACGCAACGGACTACGATCTTCTCAACTGGGACAATGTTCAGAAGCTGAGACTCGAGCTTGCTAAGGATAGCTTGGATCACAAATCGCTTCTCATGAAGGCGAAGGAAGCAATCGACACAGGCGATTACGACGCGGCGTCGGAGTACGAGGTGCAGCTCGAAGCTATGCTTGAGAAGCTTGGCAAAGAATATAGAAATTACAAGAAGAATTTATTCTAAGAAAAGAGGCGCAAGATGTTAGATATCAAAAGAATCAGAGAGGATTTCGAGGGCGTTAAGGCTGCTGTTGAAAGAAGAGGCAAGGGCGACTTCGGAATCGGCAAGGTAATGGAGCATGATGCAAAGAGAAGAGAAATCCTTGCAGAGGTAGAGGCTCTCAAGAACAAGCAGAACACCGTTTCGAGAGAGGTTCCTAAGCTCAAGAAAGAAGGCAAGGATACAACGGGACTTTTTGCAGAGATGAAGGAGCTCTCGCAGAGAATCAAGGAGCTTGATGGCAATCTTGCTGAGCTCGAGGAGAAGCTTAGATCTGCGCTTCTTGCAGTGCCAAATACTCCTTTCAAAGATGTTCAGACGGGTGCCGATGACAACGACAACGAAGAGCTTCGCAAGGTCGGAACTCCAAGAGAATTCGATTTCGAGGCAAAGGCTCACTGGGATATAGGTGAAGGCCTTGATATTCTTGATTTCGAAAGAGCATCTAAGATTGCCGGAGCAAGATTTACAGTATATAAGGGACTTGGAGCAAGACTCGAAAGATCCGTAATTAACTTCATGCTTGACCTTCACACAATGGAGCAGGGCTACCAAGAAATCCTGCCTCCTTTCATGGTAAATCGAGACGCCATGACAGGAACGGGCCAGCTGCCTAAGTTCGAGGACGACATGTTCTACGTTCCTGCAAAAGACTTTTTCCTTATTCCTACGGCAGAGGTTCCTGTGACGAACTTAAGATCCCAGGAAATCATCCCGGGCGATGAGCTTCCTATCTACTATACAGCTTATACGCCTTGCTTCCGTAAGGAGGCCGGCTCGGCAGGAAGAGATACAAGAGGACTTATTCGCCAGCATCAGTTCAACAAGGTTGAAATGGTTAAATTCGCTAAGCCTGAAGATTCCTATGCTGAGCTTGAGAGCCTGACAAATGATGCGGAAGAAGTTCTTAAGAGACTTGGAATTCCTTACAGAGTAGTAAGGCTCTCGAGTGGAGACCTCGGCTTCTCGGCTGCGATGACCTATGATATCGAGGTATGGATGCCAAGCTACGGCAGATATGTTGAGATTTCGAGCTGCTCGAACTTCGAGGATTATCAGGCAAGACGCGCGAACATCCGCTTCAAGAGGGACAAAGAGCATAAGCCAGAATTTGTGCATACTCTGAATGGCTCGGGACTTGCTGTTGGAAGAACAGTTGCGGCAATCCTCGAGAACTACCAGAATGCGGACGGAAGTGTAACAATTCCTGAAGCACTTCGCAAATACATGGGAACTGATATTATCAAATAAGATAGAAGAAATCGCAAAAGTTATAGTAATAAGATAATCAAGAACTACTAAACGAAGCAAAAGAAACAATAGCATAATTAAAGAAACACAAAAATGAATAACGACAGAACGGTAGCAGAATTTCTTGTAGATCACAAGGCGAAGAAGCCTATTTCCTTCCATGTTCCCGGACACAAGGGTAGGGAGGACATATATGTTAAATGCGGCTTTGTGAAATTTACAAATAATATGATCGGAAATGATGTGACCTCGGTGCCGGGCGCGGACAGCCTCTTCATGCCAGAAAGCACCATTAAGGAAGTCGGACTAAATTACGCAGCTCTGTATGGTGCACGCCATACGGAGCTTCTTGTAAATGGCTCGAGTGCAGGTGTTATGGCGGCAATCCTTGCCTGCGTTCCGACGGGTGGCACGCTTATACTTGCCCGCAACTCGCATCATTCGGCTTATAGCGCAATGAGGCTCGCCGAGATATATCCTGTATATCTGAGGCCCGAGCTCAACGAAGACTATATGGTCGAAAGAGGAATCGACCCTCGTGATGTCAGAGAAGCAATCGAGGACAACCCAGATGCTGCGGCGGTATTTATTACAAGCCCAAGCAAGATAGGTATGCTCTCGGACATCAAGGCAATCGCAGATATTTGCCATGAGTACGGGCTTCCTCTCATAGTCGACCAAGCGCACGGAGCGCATCTCAAATTCTTCGATTATTCATCTCCGCACAAGCACGCGGCAGAGAACCTCGGAGCGGACATAGTTATAAATAGCACACACAAGAACCTTCTGTCTTTTACAGGCTCTGCAATTCTCAATATTTGCAGCGATGCCATAGACATTGCCGAGGTCAAGGAGAAGCTTCGCATGCTTCAGACGACAAGCCCTTCGTATCTACTCCTCGGAAGCCTCGACATCAACGAGAAAATTTTTACAAAATGGGGAGACGACATAGCCGAGAAGTGGAAGGACGACCTCAGATACTTCTACCACAAATGCGAGAGCATTCCTGGGCTTAGCGTCATAATGGATAGCTGCCTCGACATGACGAAGATCAATATAAGCATGGCGGCTCTCGGGCTCTCGGGCGAGAATCTCGATAGAGAGCTTCGCTATAATAATATTTGGCCGGAAATGATTCACGGCAAATACGTGCTTCTGATTACAGGCGCCGGAAATACAAGGGACGACTATGTCGAGCTCGCGAGGGTGCTGCAGCATATCTCGGATAAATACGGCATTGGTCAGCATAGCAGGCGCGAGGAGCTCGAGCCTGTGGAATTTGAGCTGTATACCGACTGCGTTCCTTCGAGCAAAGAACTCATTCCGCTGTACCTTGCGGAGGGAAGGATTGCATATAATCCGATAATTACCTATCCGCCGGGGCTGCCACTTGTGTGTCCGGGCGAAATCCTGAATCTCGAGGTCTTGAATTATATCTCGAAGGCTTTCAATAGAGGCGAGAAAATCGTCGGCGTGAGCGACGAGGGCGAGATTTACGTTGGAAGCGAGCGGTAGGCGCGAAATGCGCGCCGCACGCAAGCACGCCGCCAGCGCCGCTGAGCGAAATACGCGCCGTACGCAAGCACCGCCGCGAGTAGGCGCGCCGCACGCGAGCGCTGCTGAGCGCCGCCGAGCGATAATAACGAAATTTGCGTCGCGTTCCAGCGCCGCTGAACTGTGTTGCACAAAAGTGACTAACACGTGAATTTTTTTTGCAAAAAAACGACAATTTTGTGGGCGTTTGGTGTATAATATTGTGCATGTCTTTTTACGGATTGCTTCGCAAGACAAGAAAAGGCACGAACGATAAGTATTTTTATAAGAAAGGAAGGTTTCTAAAGGGATGAGCCAAGGGAAACATTTGCCAAGCATCCATGTACCACATCACAAGAATACCGCCGGTCGTGAGACCGTAGTGATGCCGGTACCGGATGAGGTTAGTATCTGCATGTCGCAGAACATTGGCGCACCTTGCAAGCCACTCGTTGCAAAGGGTGACTATGTCAAGGTAGGACAGAAGATCGGTGATAACACCGAGGCTTTTATCAGCGCTCCTATTCATTCCAGCGTTTCTGGAACTGTTAAGGACATTATCCAGTCACGTGGATCAATGGGTGGATTCGAAACACTCGTTGTAATTGAAACGGATAAGAAGCAGGAGGTTAGCGAAGAGGTTAAGGTACCTGTAGTTAACAGCCACGAGGATCTTGTAAAGGCTGCAAGAGAGTGCGGTCTTGTAGGACTCGGAGGAGCTTCTTTCCCAACACATGTTAAGTTAAATCCTAAGAATCTTGATGAGTGCACACAGCTTGTAGTAAATGCTGCAGAGTGCGAGCCTTTCATCACAGGAGACAACAGAGAGATGGTTGAGGATGCCCAGGATGTAATCGAGGGTATGCAGGCTATCATGAAGTATCTCGACCTGAAGGAAGGATACATCGGCGTTGAGTCAAATAAGCCAGATGCAATCGAGAATCTTAACAGAATGATCGAGCAGAACGGCATCGAGGATATCAAGGTAGTAGTACTTCCTTCAAGCTATCCAAAGGGTGCTGAGCGTGTGCTCGTTTATGAAGTAACCGGTAAGGTTATGAACGCTGGAGTTCTTCCTGCACAGCTGGGAGTAATTCTTGACAACGTAACTACGGTTGGTGTTCTCGGTAACTATCTCAGAACAGGAATGCCTCTTGTAAGAAGAAGAATTACTGTTGACGGAGATGCAGTTACAAATCCTCAGAATGTATACGTTCCAATCGGAACTTCAATTGCAGACGTAATCGAGTTCTGTGGCGGATACAAGGTTGAGCCAAGAAAAATTATTATGGGCGGACCTATGATGGGTCGTGCTACTAAGTCAGACGAATCTGCAACTATGAAGAATACAGGTTCACTCCTTTGCTTCGGTAAGGAGATGGCAACTGTTAAGGAAGAGACAGCTTGCCTGAACTGCGGACGTTGCCATTCAGCTTGTCCATTCGGATTGGTTCCACAGATTTATGCAGAAGCTTATATGCTTAAGGATGTTGAAAGACTTCAGAAGTTCAACGTAATGCAGTGCATGGAGTGCGGAAGCTGCTCATTCATCTGCCCTGCAAGAAGACCTTTGAGCTTCACAAATAAGCTTGCTAAGGGATTGGTAAAGGAGGCAACAGCAAAGTAATATGGACAAGAAATTTCATACTAACTTAATCGTATCCTCCGCACCACATATTGTTACGGACTACGATACAACAAGAATCATGGGAACTGTACTTCTCGCACTCGTTCCTTCACTGGTTGCATCAACATTCATCTTTGGAATGAGAGTTCTCTTTCTTTCCGCAGTATGTATTATTGCATCAGTAGGCTTCGAGTGGTTGTACAACCTCATCGTTAAGAAAGAGCAGACCATCGGTGACCTCAGTGCTGCCGTTACAGGTCTTCTGATTGCATTCAACGTTCCAAGCAACTTCCCAATATGGATGGCTGTTCTTGGATGCTTCTTTGCAATCGTAATCGTTAAGTGCCTTTATGGTGGACTTGGAAAGAACTTCGTTAACCCTGCTATCACAGCAAGAATTTTCCTGTTCATTTCATTTGCATCATACATGTCAACATGGCCACTGCCAAATACAGCAGTAACAGCTGATACAGTTACAGGCCCTACACCTCTTGGCGTTCTAAGCGAGCTTGGTGCGCAGGAGGCTACAAGCCAGTTCAGCCTCATAGACATGTTCCTCGGATTCACAGGCGGATCCACTGGAGAAGTATGCGCACTTGCTTTACTTATTGGCGGACTTTTCCTTATTTGGAAGAAGATCATCAGCCCAATCATTCCTTGCGCATTCATCGGAACAGTATTTGTGTTCGGACTTATTGCTACAGGAAGCGTAAAGATGGCCGTATTCCACTGCCTCGCAGGCGGCGTAATGCTCGGAGCATTCTTTATGGCAACAGACTATGTTACATCACCTAAGTTACCACTTGGACAGCTTATTTTCGGTATTGGATGCGGAATCATCACAATGAGCATTCGTCTCTTCGGATCATATCCAGAAGGCGTTTCGTTCTCAATTCTTCTGATGAACATCATGACTCCACTGATTAACAACCTGTCCTACAAGTTCTATCTGAAGGGAGGTGCCAAGTAATGGAGAATAAGAGCAATACATATAATGATTTTATTAAGCCTATCTTGGTACTTGTAATTATCTGCTTCGTAGTTACTTTTGCTCTTGCATATACATACGGAATTACTAATCCTATTATTATCAGGAACACAAAGGCTGAGGCAGACAAGACAAGAACAGAGCTTCTCGCAGATGCAGACGGTTTCGAGCAGTATACAGGAGACCTTGCTGTACTCGAAGAGGCTAAGGTATATGTAGAAGAGGCTTACTCCGCAACTAACGGAGCAGGAGCTGTTATAACAGTTAAATCAAATTCATACGGCGGTCTTCTTACAGCTATGATTGGTATCGACAAAGACGGAGCTGTTACTGGTGTTAAGGTAACTGAGCACGCAGATACAGCCGGAGTTGGTACTAAGGCTCAGGAAGCAAGTCATTTGAAGCAGTATGTTGGACTTGATGCGCTCTCAAGCACAGAGATTAAGAAGGATGCAGACGTAGATGTTGTATCCGGAGCTTCTGTATCTTCAGGCGCTGTACACAAGGCAGTATATTGTGCACTTGAACAGTATAAAGAAATGGGAGGTAATAAGTAATGGAAAAGAAATCTAAGCTTTCAATCCTCCTTAACGGAATTATCAAAGAGAATCCGGTACTCGTACTTCTGATTGGTACATGCCCTTCACTGGCTACATCCTCATCGCTTTCTAACGGTATTGGAATGGGTCTTTCGGCAACAGCAGTACTGATTTGCTCTAACATCGTAATTTCATTATTGCGTAAGGTTATTCCAGATAAGGTAAGAATCCCTTGCTACATCGTAGTAATTGCTGGATTCGTAACAGTTGTACAGTTCGTAGTACAGGCATTTGTACCTTCACTGTACAAGTCACTCGGACTCTTCCTTCCACTGATCGTAGTTAACTGCATCATCCTCGGAAGAGCTGAGGCTTTCGCTAACAAGAATAGCGTTATTGACTCCGCACTTGACGGTATCGGAATGGGCCTTGGTTTTACACTTGCACTTGCTGCTATGGGTACAATCAGAGAGCTTCTTGGAACAGGCTGCCTGCTTGGACATGTAATCATTCCTAACTTCTCAATCGGATTCTTCACACTTGCACCTGGTGGATTCTTCGTATATGGAGTTCTCATTGCTATCCTTAACTGGGCAACAAATGGCAAGGCTCTTAAGTCCAAAGGATTCAGCTGCGGAGTATGTCCTATGTACAACTCCTGCAACCTTGCAGAGGCAAATGAAGAAGTACAAGTACAGAAAGGAGCTGAAGCATAATGGTAAACTTAATCGTAATCTTTATGGGAATAGTACTTGTTAATAACTTCGTACTTTCACAGTTCCTCGGAATCTGTTCATTCCTTGGCGTATCTAACAAGATGAGCTCAGCCGTAGGTATGGGCGGCGCCGTAGTATTCGTAATGGTTCTTGCTGAGCTTGTAACATGGCCTATTCAGCAGGTTCTCAACAAATTCGAGATTGGATATCTTCAGACTGTTGTATTCATTCTCGTAATTGCAGCACTGGTACAGTTCGTAGAAATGTTCATGAAGAAATACCTGCCATCACTTCAGAAGGCTCTTGGTATTTACCTTCCACTGATCACAACTAACTGCGCTATTCTCGGTGCAGCAATCAATGCAATCAACTATAACTATACATACATTCAGTCCATCGTATATGCTTTCGGTGCAGGAGTTGGTTACTTCGTAGCTATGGTTCTGTTCGCAGGCGTACGTGAGGAGAAGCTCTGGGACGAGAGCGGAGTGCCTGCACCTTTCAAGGGCGTACCTATGATTCTTGTAAGTGCAACAATCCTCTCAATGTCATTCATGGGCTTTACAGGAATGTTCCAGTAAGGAGGCGAAGAAATGAGTGGTATAGTAACACCTGTAATACTCGTAGTAGTTATCGGCCTTATTTGTGCCGGAATGCTGGTAGTCGCTTCCAAGGTTTTCCATGTAGAAGTTGATGAAAGAGTAACTAATGTAAGAGAGTGCCTTCCAGGCGCTAACTGCGGTGGATGCGGATTCGCAGGTTGCGATGACTATGCAGCATCCCTCGTAGAAGACGAAACACTTCCTTGCACAAAGTGCGCTCCTGGTGGAGAAGCTGCTGCAAAGGCAATCGCTGAGATTCTCGGACGTGGCGCTGGCTCGATGGAGAAGGAAGTAGCACAGGTTATGTGTAATGGTACTTGCGAAGCAAGCAAGACAATCCTTGAGTGGCAGGGACTTCAGTCCTGCAAGGGCGCAAAGGGATTCTTCACATCACCTAATGCTTGCATGTTCGGATGTATCGGTCTTGGTGACTGCGTGAACGAATGTGATTTCGATGCAATTGGTATTATTGATGGCGTAGCAAGAGTAAACAGAGAGAATTGCGTAGCTTGCGGTAAGTGCGTAAATACCTGTCCTCAGAAGATTATTAAGCTTGTTCCACTGAAGAATCAGGTACATGTACTGTGCTCATCCACAGATAAGGGCGCAGTTGCAAGAAAGAACTGCGACAACGCATGTATCGGTTGCATGAAGTGCACTAAGGTCTGCAACTTTGATGCAATCACAGTTGAGAACAACCTCGCATCAATCGACCCAGCTAAGTGCAAGTCCTGCGGAATGTGTGTAGTTGAGTGCCCAACAGGAGCAATCAATACACTCAAGGAGATGACAGCAGCACAGGCTGAGAAGCTCAAGGCAGCTAACAAGGCTAAGCTCGAAAAGGCAAAGGCAGCAGCTGCACAGGCATAATTCAAGGCGCAATTTGCTTAGCGGATTCGCTTAAGTGCGACTCGCAATAGCGATTCGCAAATTGCGAAATATTTACAAAGGAAAAGATGCATTCGGAAGCCGAAGAGGCTATCTGAATGCATCTTTTTAACTATTTTCAATCAATTCGGTTCAATAGCAGACGGCTATAGTTCGGACAATGCGTCTGCTATTTCCTCTATTAAATCGCTGATTGAACAATCAGGCTCGAGCCAGCCGATTACGTTCGCGAGCTCGCTTGGAACGGCGCCGTGGGTGCCGC
>CAVIGM010000025.1:16486-22968 GCA_963642455.1 Anaerovoracaceae bacterium
GCCGATTCCGATGACGATGAAATAATCGCCGGGTCTATCGGGATAGTCAACCCGCTCTGTCAGGATGCCGGCGATTTTGCGTGAGTCTGGCAGGCCTGGTTCACCGATATATATGTCGTTGACAGGCTTGATGCGCAGATCCTTGTCGCTGTGAGCTTGAAGAATCGGAAGAAGAAGCTTCGCAACCCGCGTTGTAATCGCAAGCAACTCCTCTTCGGTATATTTCTTCTCGTAGGCGTAGCTCATATAGACGCCAGTATTCTTAGGTGAATAAAAAGTCTTGCCGTAGCGGCCGCGGCCGGCTGTTTGCTCATCGGCGCTTACGAGAAGAGGGTAGTTAAGCCATGTTCCGCCAAGCACGGACTCCTTTGCGAAGTCGTTCGTGGAGGGTATCGATTCGAAATGCACGTGAATTCTGTCTTTCATATTAATCCTCGAAAAATGTCGAAATTTGTCGAAAAAAGTCGAAGCTTGTCGACCGGCATCGAAGGCATCGAGAAATCGCCTTATTATTTCTCCTCGTTGAAGTTCGCGCCGTCTGTTGTGACGATGTCGCCTGAGCTCAGGCAGAAGACAGCTTCGATGCCATCCTGCGATTCAATCAGCTCCTTGCCGGCTTCGGATCCGAGCATTAAGCAGATTGTGCTTAATGCATCCGCATCTATAGAGCGTCCCTTGTCTACGATTAAAGTAACACAGTCAAGGTCGGTCTCAACCGGATAGCCGCTTGTCGTCGAGAGAACATGGTGGTAGATTTTGCCATTTATCTCGAAATTTCTTTCGAAAACCCCAGATGTAACAACGGTCTTGTTGCTGCACTCGATGCTGCCGATCAGTTCCGTTCTGTCCGAATATGGCTTCTCGACGCCGACAACGAAATCCGAACCGTCGGGTTTTGAACCGATGACAACAGCGTTTCCGCCAAGATTGATGATTCCCGAAGTTACGCCCTCGGATTCAAGATAGCTTGTCAACCTGTCCGCGATATAGCCCTTCGCGATTCCGCCGAGGTCGATTTGCGCTGCTGGGTCAAGCAACCTTACCATATTTCCGTCGATTTCTATATTCCTGTAATCAACATGCGAGACAGCCTCGCTAAGCACCGACTGATCCGGGAGCTCAGGGTCCTCATCGTAGAAATCCCAAAGGATAGAAACGCCGCCGATCGACACGTCAAAGGCACCGCCCGAAAGTTCGCCGTAGTAGATGCTTCGCTCGAGCACCTCGATGGTCGTATCGCTTAACTCTATCCAGTTGCCGCCCGCCGAATTTAGCCTGCCGACATCGCTCGAGTCGATAGTCCTACTCAGAGTTTTCTCGAGCTCGTTACACAGATCCCACGCGTCTTCGAAAATCTCCGCCGCGTCCCTTGAGCCGTCTTTCGTCTCATAGATAGTAAGCTTGCAAGGCACATCGAAAAAATAGTTCTCCTCTTCTTGCGGCTTAGTCGTGTTAGAACAGCCCGTCTGTGTTATAATCAAAGCAAGTATAAGCAGTGGAAGGATTACGCGTTTAAGATTCAGTTTCGACTTGGATTCTGACTTTGTTTGTGGCATTGTTTGGGCCTTTGTCTCTGACTTTGCTTTTGCGGAAGTAATTGAATTCATAGAAATCATAGATGTATATAAAAGTCCTTTCAGATTGGAGTTACGTGTTCAAGGGTTTCATTAGAAAAGCAGATATAATACTTCTGGCGGTGCTTGTGGTTGTCGGCATCGCTTCTTCTGTATATCTTACTTTCTCCGAAAGCGTCGGTGAAACCGTTAAGCTCAAATTAAATGGCGAGCTCTATGCGAGCTACAGCCTGGTAGAAGACAGGGTAATCGAGGTCAACGAGGACGGAATGCACAACACTGTCGTGATTAAGGACGGCAAGGTTAAGGTCACCAAGTCCAATTGCACCAACAAGGTCTGCGTTCGTCACAGCGAAATCGATTCGGCTGGCGAGAGCATAGTCTGTCTGCCGCACAAGCTTGTTGTAAGTATTGAAGCGAGAGGAGGTGGCAAATATGACACAATCTCAAGCTAAGCAACCGAGCGGCAGGGGCAAGTCGAGCAAAATCACGCAGATTGCGCTCATGTCAACGCTGGCTCTTATCTTCTCCTACATAGAGGCAATTATACCATATAATCCGGGCATTCCGGGCATCAAATTAGGAATCGCGAACATTGTAAGCGTAGTAGCCCTTTATAAATTCGGTTGGAAGGAAGCGGCGAGCGTCAATGCGATTCGAATTATAATCGCGGGTTTTCTTTTCAACGGACTTTTCGGAGCTCTTTACTCGCTTGCGGGCGCGACCGTCAGCCTTATCGGAATGGTTTTGCTTAAGAGAACGGACAAATTCAGCGTCACAGGCGTGAGCATGGCGGGTGGAGTTCTGCACAATCTCGGACAGCTTCTTGTCGCGGCGGCCCTAATCGAGGACCTGCATATTTTCTTTTATTTTCCGGTGCTGCTTTTCTCGGGAATTGCATCGGGAATAGCGATAGGTGTAGCCGCCCAGATTATCCTCAGAGTGCTTAAAGGGTAGAGAAAAGAAGCGGCGAAGAGAAGCGGCATCGAGGCGCGAAGAGGCGCTGCAATTAGCAACGAAGATGTAGCGAAAGAAGAAGGAAATAACGAAAAATGAATGAATTTTGGCCAATAGGATTACTGCTGTTTTCCAATGTAATGTATAATATATTCGCAAAGAGTCTGCCGAGCAATCTCAATCCGATAGCGGCAAATGCAATGATTTACACAATCGGAGTTGTGCTGTCGTTCGTGCTATATTGCGTGCTTGTGAAGGACGCGAGTTTCGCGGATGAGATTAGAAAATCGAACTGGACGATTATTGCACTTGCTATATGCATAGTTGGCATGGAGGTAGGAACCTTCTATATGTACCGCGTGGGCTGGCCGATAAGCATCGGAACTCTGATGAACAACGGCTGCATGGCGGTCATCCTGCTGCTTGTCGGATATGCTTTTTTCCACGAGACGATTACGCTAACAAAGCTCGCCGGAATGATATGTATTATGGGCGGAGTTTTTCTTATAAATAAATAGAGAGGAAATGACGAAATGGACGCAAAGATAATGCCAATGGACACAAGACCACACTTCGGTAACGATTACAACCACGGAATGCACCCAAGAATCCTGGAGCTTTTCACCAAGACCAACGAGCCTGGCTTCAGCTATACTGGCTATGGCCTCGACGAGTGGTGCGAGAAAGGCCGTAAGGAGATTTACAAATACATCAACTGCCCAGATGCCGACATTCACTTCCTGATTGGCGGAACGCAGGTCAATGTCATGATGATTGAGACGATGCTCACAAGGCCTTACCACAGCGTGATTGCACCAGAAAGCGGCCACATCAACGTTCACGAGTCTGGCGCGATTGAGCATATCGGCCACAAGATCGAGGCTCTTCCTCACAAGAACGGCAAGATTAGCGCTGAGCAGGTTGACGAGCTGATGCACGCTTACACCGTAAGCCCACTCAAGGACCACATCACTCAGCCAAGGGCTGTATATATCACTTTCCCAACGGAGTATGGCACTGTCTATACGAGAAAAGAATTACTCGCTATGAGGGAGGTTTGCGATAAATACGGGCTGTATCTATGTATCGACGGGGCAAGGTTCGGCTACGGTCTTGCAAGCAAGGCAACGGACCTCACAATCGAGGACATTACCAAGCTGACGGATATTTATACGATAGGCGGAACGAAGTGCGGAATGCTCTTTGGCGAGGCACTCGTAATTACAAATGATGAGCTCAAGCCAGGCATGCGTAACTTGATGAAGCTAAGCGGCGGCCTTCTCGCTAAAGGCTGGGCACTCGGCCTGCAGTTCTATGCGCTTTTCGAGGAGGGAACTTATTTCGAGATTTGCAAGGAAGCAGTCAGAAAGGCTGAGGACCTTAATGATTTCCTTGTTGCAAAGGGCTTCGTGCCTTATATTGAAAGCGATAGCAATCAGCTTTTCTATTCTGTTGGAAAAGACGTAATCGAGAAGCTCGATAAGGATGTGATTGTAGAGGCTATGGACCCTATCGACGAGGAGCACATTCTGCTTAGAATCTGCGTTTCGTGGAGCACAAGCGATGAGGATGTTAAGGCTCTGAAGGACGCTGTTGAACGCCTCTAAGAATCAGAAATCGGAATTGCGAATCGGAATTTCGAAATCGTGAATCAGAAATCACGAACTTGAAATTGGAATCCGCAATCGCGAACCAAGAATCGATAATCAGGAGAGAATATGAAGCAAACTTTTCCAGCCGTGAGAGTGCGAATGTCAGGCAAGATTTTTGAACTCGACGGTGTAATGAAATTCATAAATAAAGAGAAAATGCACCATGCGGGCAAGTTCCTCGCGAACGCAACGGGCATGAACAAGGAATATGCGAACAAGCTTGCTTTTGCAATAAGAGACGCGTGGAGGCAAGGCCACAATCCTATCAACCTAAGCTGCTCGATGGTCGGTCCGACGAAGGCGACATCTAAATTCACAGTAAGAATTGATGAAGAGGCTATCAAGGAGCAGGCTAAGCAGCAGAAAAAAGCGGCCGAGAAGGCGAAGATTGATGCGCTTAAGGATGAGGAGAAGCTACTGCTGAGACTCAAGAAGGTAAACGAGGCCGTTGACGATGAAGAGGTCAGTGAGATGCTCGACAAGATAGAGGACATCGTTACCAAGATTCTTGCAAGAGTACAGCAGAAGCCGGAGACGAGAAGGCTGATAGAGGATTTCTATGAGAAGTACCTGCCGATGGCGGTACAGATTTCCGAGAAATATGCGAAGATATATGTGACGGGAATCAGAAACGAGGAGAGCGCTAAGCTCAAGGAGGATATGCTCGAATCGCTTCAGACCTGCGACGATGCCTTCCATACGATGTTTGAGCATACTTATGATGAGGATATGCTAAGCCTGTCAAGCGAAATGGCGGCTTTGAATAATAAGCTCAATTACGAGGGCCTGACCAAATCGGACTTCGATATTTCAGAATAAATTAACGCAGTTATATTAAATTCAATCACAAGACAAGGAGAACAAAGATGGCAGACACAAATATCACAGAAGAGAAGATCACTCTCACCTTGGACGACGCACCTGAGGCACAGGCAATCACACAGCAGGAAATTGCCGAGGTCAACGACCCAACAATCGAGGCCGCAACTAAATTCACAGCAGACGAAATGGCACAGATTAAGGATTTCGCAGAGAAAATCGACCTGACAGATGCCAACTCGGTTCTGAGCTACGGCGCAAGTGCTCAGCGCAAAATGAGCGACTTCAGCGACGCGGCTCTTTCGAGCGTAAAGACCAAGGACCTCGGAAATGTCGGCGACCTGCTTTCGACACTTATGGTCGACCTTAAGCGTGACACTGACGAGAACAAGGGATTCTTCGCGAAGCTTTTTGGCAACGGCAAGGTTAAGATAGAGGAACTCCGCTCGCAGTACGCATCGGCTGAGGCAAATGTCGACAGAGTTGTGAAGGCTCTCGAGGAGCACCAGGACACACTTTCCAAGGACATCGCGCTGCTTGACAGACTGTACGAGAAGAACAAGCTCTATTTCAAGGAGCTTTCGATGTATATCGAGGCTGCAAAGATTAAGCTCGATAAGGCGAGAAAAGAGGACCTTCCTAAGCTCCAGGCTAAGGCTTCGCAGTCAGGTCTTCCTGAGGACGCACAGGAGGCGCAGGATTACGCTAATATGATTGATCGCTTCGATAAGAAAATTTACGATCTTGAGGCAACTCGCACAATTTGCCTGCAGAACGCGCCACAGATTCGCATGATTCAGAACAACGATATCATTATGACGGACAAGATTCACAGTGCTATCGTTAATACAATTCCGCTCTGGAAGAATCAGATGGTTCTCACACTCGGACTTCAGCATACTGCCGAGGCTGTTAAGGCGCAGAACCTTGTTGATGAGACAACTAACGAAATGCTCAAGAAGAACGCTGAGCTTCTTCATACAACAACAGTTGAGACTGCTCGTGAATCAGAGAGAGCTATCGTGGATGTTGAGACTCTGCAGCATACAAATTCAGAGCTCATTAAGACTCTCGACGAGATTATTCAGATTCAGACCGACGGCCGCGAGAAGAGAGAGAACGCTCAGGCAGAGCTCGCTCGCATTGAGGCTGAGCTTAAGGAGAAGATGCTTGCCGCAACAGCAGTAGCAGGCGGACAGAAGCTCGAGCAAGCCGAGGCACAGGCATAATTTGAGAAATGACGATAATTGATTTTCTTGACTACAACGTAATAGACACGCTGATTCTGGTGAATACGCTAAGACCGGACAAGCTCTATTTAATGGCAGACGCGGATGAGCTCGCAAGCAAAAGAGCCTCGCATCTTATAAATGCCGTTAAGGAGATTTGCGGCGGGGTGGAAGTCGAGACGGTGACGATTGATACAAGGGATATGCTCTCGGCTGTAAAAGCTATTTCGGACATCGCAGGCAAGGCCGGC
>CAVIGM010000026.1:0-19111 GCA_963642455.1 Anaerovoracaceae bacterium
AGCCCAGATTGATCCGTTCGTTTCAGGCATGCGGTAGGCTCTGTCGATGAATAAATATTCATAAATTTCCAATCGACAGAATTATTCCGCCGACAGAGCCTGAAAATCGCAAAAACGAACGGATTTTTGAAATCAACCTTCCTCTTACGCTACTGAAGCGAGGCAATCTTGCTTGAATAGCCTTTGCCTCGCCTATTTCGATAGCAAATCAATAGCCTTCAAATACCCGTCGAAGCCCTCGCCTGCAATGCACGCAATCGCGGCCTCGGCAATATAGGAGTGCCTTCTGTATTCCTCCCTCGACATAATATCTGTGATATGAACCTCCACAGTCGGAATTCCCACAGCCTTAAGAGCATCCATTATTGCAATGCTCGTATGCGAATAAGCGGCAGCATTTATTACTATGCCCTGAACGCCTGTCTTGTAGGCGTTGTGAATGCAATCTATGATTTCGCCCTCGTGATTAGATTGGAAGAAGCTAAGCTCGTTTCCGTTTGCAGCTCTGCTTCCCCTTTCCTTCTCGATATATTCGATGAGCTCGCTATACGTCTTCTTTCCGTAGAGCTCTGGCTCTCTTAAGCCAAGCAAGTTCATATTGGGTCCATTGATAATCAACAATTTCATCAATAAATACTCCTACCTTCTTCTTTATCTTATAAGAAAACCTCTTAATATCATACATGTACGAGTTCCTTCCGCCGTTCCTGTTGAAGGTCTCTCCGAAGTTGTGCTCGTTGCCGATGTGAAAATCCGCGAGTCTTCTATATATTCCAACGCGTTCATTGTACAGCTTGTCCACACCTTCCCTTTGGCTGAGCGGTCTGTGTTTGAGAGAAAGCTGAGAAATAGGTCTTTTGAGGTATACAACTATTGAATTGCACTTGATGTAGTCCCTATTCTGCGGGCGAAGCACCGAGCCTCCTCCGGTTGCAATAACATTCGACGAAAGAGCGCAGTTCTCTTCAAGTGCCTTAGACTCCATATCCCTGAAGTGTTCCATAGTCTCTTCATCATCAAGCAGGTAGTCTTCTATCTTGCCTCCGAGAAGTTCCTCCGTCTTCTTATCTATATCTATATATGTCCTATCAAGCTCCTTCGCAAGCTGCCTCGATATCGAGGATTTGCCACTTCCCGGCATTCCAATCAGGGTAATATTCAGCTGGTCCTCAAGGAGCCTGCGCTTAAGGAAAAGTGCCTCTTCATCGAGAATGTCCATCTCCCGTATTTTCTCGGGAGTTCTCTCAGAGGACTTCTCGGAATTATTCTCAGAAGTTCTCGCGGAGTCCTCTCCATGAACTTTTGCAGAAGCTTTCTCTGGTACTCTCTCAGTTGCATCATTTGCGAGCCATATTTCTCTCGAGAGCAGAGCCTGCCTAATCAGCATATCCAAGCCAGATACCGTTCCAACTCTAAGCTGTCCAAGTATGGCATTGAAGATCGGCAGATTCTCCCTGCCTGCAAATCTCTCAACATCCTGAATGAAGCGCGTCCTGTACGGGTTGTATATTAAATCTATCGCAAGCTCAAGCTGCTTGAACCTCTTAAGGTTAATATGCCACTCATCAAGCGGCGACTTTGAAATATCAGGATACATTCCGACAGGCGTCGCATTTACGATGAGCCTTGTGTCGCTATGCCTTGCGATATCCTCATATCCGATTACTATCGAGCCCGCAGGAAGTTCCTTGTGCGCCTTCACAGGATTACGCGATACATAGATTACAGGCCTTGCGCCATGGTCTGTCAGCGACTTGACCGCCGCCCTTGCTGCACCACCTGTACCAAGAACGAGAGCCTTTTTGCCTACCATATTCCTTGTTACAAGAAATCTGAAGCCGTATACATCCGTGTTATAACCTACGAGCCTTCCATCCGGCATTCTCTTAATCGTATTGACTGCATCGACCTGCTTTGCAAGCTCCGACACCTCGTCAAGATATTTCATTACAGCTTGCTTATATGGATTTGTCACATTGAAGCCATCGTATGAAGCGTCCGAAAGGACCTTCTCTAATTCCTCTTCGTCTTTGACATCGATCAGCTCATATTTATAGTCAGCGCAGATTCCATGCAGCTTCGCCGATATGCTGTGTGCTGTGCTTTTGCCGATTAGGCCATATCTGCCCGTCTCTTCGCCTACACCATGGGAAGATGCAAAAGCATTCTGGTGTTCTCTACTTAGCTCGGCAAGAGTAGAGTATAGCCTCTCCGAATAGTGCCTGTACTTCTCGCTCACGCTTTTTCTGACAGACGAAAGCTTCTCTCTTTCACGCTCCTTGTCGTGAACAGAAAGATTGTTCTCCTTCTTGTATGAAGCTATTTCCTCGGATATCTTAAGCCTCTCCTCAAGAAGCTCCATCATCGAGTCGTCTACCTCATCAATGCGTTCTCTTAATTTGTCAAGATTATTTAAGTCTGCCATTATTCACCTATCATCCTATCGTAGAGAACCAAGGCCGCCATCGCTTCCACAACAGGAAGCACTCTTGGGACAATGCAAACATCATGTCTGCCGCCTATCTTGATTTCTTTCTCTACGCCCTCTGCAACATCAACCGTTGTCTGTGGCAAGCCTATCGACGGAACGGGCTTCAGAGCGATTCTCATGCAAATGTCCATGCCTGTGCTTATTCCGCCGCTGATTCCTCCCTGTCTGTTAGTCCAGCTAACGATTTTGCCATGCTCAAGATGGTATTCGTCATTATTCATCGAGCCTCTAAGCCTGCTTCCGTAGAAGCCGCTTCCAAATTCAGTTCCCTTTACCGAAGGGATAGCATACATCGCTCTTGCAAGATCTCCCTCAAGTCCATCGAAGAGTGCCCCGCCTATTCCGGCAGGATATCCGCTTACGTTAAGCTTGACTACTCCGCCGAGGCTATCGCCTACCTCTTTTGCAGCCGCAATCTCGTCGAGTATCGCCTCCTTCGAATCGAAGCTATCCTCTTCATATTTGCAAGGCCCGATCTCATCTATGCTTGCGCTAATATCTACGCCTTGATTCTCGAGAAGTTGCTTGGCAATTCCGCCTGCTATGCAAATTGCAGCAGTCATTCTTCCAGAGAATTGTCCGCCGCCTGTCTTAAGCCCATCCATGCCATATTTCAAATATGCTCCAAGATCGGCATGCCCTGGTCTTAGAAGCGTTCTTGTTGCTTCATAATCCTTAGGCTTCGCATCCTCATTTATGATATATGCGCTAATCTCCTCGCCTATTATCTGGCACGAATCGCCATCCTGCATAATGCCCTTCTCGAAAATAACTCTGTCGCCTTCTTTTCTTGAAGTCGAACATTCGCTTGCAATTTCCTTAAGCATCTGGCTTGCATCATCCAACGTTGAGATTCCGCCCGGGCGCCTTCTATCTAAGAATTTCTCAAGCTCCTCAAGCGAGAAAATCTCCCCAATAGGAAAAGTTCGCACCCTAACGCCTAAGCGCCAAGAATGCGACTCTCCGATAATCTCTATTTCCAATGCTTTTGCAATTCTATTCATAGATTACGCTTCCCCCAAGCTTCTCTATATCCTCGAAAAAAGCCGGATATGATTTGCGCACGGACTCGGGATGGTCGATGCAAACGGGCTTCTCGCATATTATCGATGCAAAAGCCGCCAGCATTGCCATTCTGTGATCCGCTTCTGTCTCTATCATCTCGTCTGTTCCCGGAAGCAGTCTTCCCGCACTTCCTTCAATTATCAGGCCCTCTTCCTCTTCGATCACCCTTGCTCCAAGCTTATTAAGCATTCTCGAAATCGTAGCAAGCCTGTCGCTTTCCTTGTATCTAAGCCTTCCAGCATTTGTAATAATCGTTCTCGAGCTTGATGTAAGTGCAAGCAGCGCAATTGCAGGAACAAGGTCCGGTGTGTCGCCTACGTCGATTGAAATCGTGGTTCTGTCGGTCCTCTCGTACAGCTTAAGTATGTTCGCAAAATTCTTATCTCCCTGTAGAGACTTATCCGAAAGTCCCGTGAGTGTTAGGCTGTCTCCGAGCAGCTGATTTGCGGCAAGCCAAATTGCGCCGTTCGACCAGTCGCCTTCGAGAAGCTTAGGCGCCTCCTCGCTCCATTCAAGCTTCTGCCCCTTCGCCATCGAGAAAGCAAGGCCTCGGCCTCTTTTCTCGGTCTCTACTTTTACACCAAAGGTATCAAGAGCCTTGATTGTCATTTCTATATAAGGAAGTGACTGAGGTCTGCTGTCAACGTATACCTCGCCGCCTCCGCCAAGTGCCGCAAGTCCGAAAAGAAGGCCTGTGGTATATTGCGAGCTGACACGGCCCGACATTCTATATGCGCCTGCTTCAAGCTTGCCGCTGACATAGATAGTCGCGCCCTCGTCTTTGATGCTTGCGCCATGTGCTTCGAGCTCGTCCTCGAGAGCTGCGATTGGCCTTTGTGCGAGGCTTCCCTCAAGCAGAAGCACAACTTCTCTTCCTTGAGCCGCCGCAACAGGCATTATGGTTCTAAGTGTCGTGCCGCTTTCTCGGCATCTAAGAAAAGCAGGATGGTCAGGACATGACAAGGCCTCGATACAATCGCGCATTGCTCTTGTATCCTCCGAAAGCCTGCCTATTCTCTTCTCGATATTTAGAGCCTCGTCGAGCTTGCCCGAAAGATAGCAACAGAGCATATATCTTTGTGCCATCGATTTGGAGCAAATTATCTCAAGCTCGCCCTTCATACCCTTGCAATTTACTATCATGATTCCCCTGCTTATTTCCTGTATATTTTCTCGCTAATTTCCTGCTTATTTCCTGCTGATTTTCCTGTCTTGTATTATTTAAGTCCTTTTACAATATCCGCAAAAGCCTCTGCGGTAATCGACTGCATTCCGTCGGAAAGCGCCTCATCAGGATGCAAATGCACCTCTATCATCAGCCCGTCCGCGCCCGCTGCATTTGCCGCCATAGCCATAGGTGCGATAAGTTCCCTTCTTCCTGTCGCATGGCTTGGGTCGACTATCACAGGCAGGTGGCTTAGCTTCTTAAGCACCGGCACAGCCGCTATATCTAAAGTATTTCTTGTATATGTCTCGAAGGTTCTGATGCCTCTCTCGCAAAGTATTACCTTCGAATTTCCCTCATTCATTATATATTCGGCACTTTCGAGAAGCTCCTCGTAGGTCGCAGAAACGCCCCTCTTAAGCAAGATAGCCTTATCCGTTCTTCCAACGGCCTTAAGTAACGAAAAGTTCTGCATATTTCTCGAGCCGATTTGCAGAATATCCACATCCTCGAATATAGGAAGGTCTGCCGCGTCGAGAATTTCGGATACTATCGGAAGGCCTGTTTCCTTCTTTGCCTCAACAAGATATTTGATGCCGTCTTCTCCAAGTCCTTGGAAATCATAAGGCGATGTGCGAGGCTTATATGCTCCGCCTCGTAGAATATCCGCACCTGCATCCTTGACAGCTCGAGCAACTGCAAGAATCTGTTCTTTAGATTCCACAGCACAAGGCCCGCCGATAATAAGCTTATTACCGCCGCCGATTTTCCTGCCACAAATATCTATTACAGTATCTGCAGGATGCTCTATTCTGCTACTTAATCTAATATCTTTAATCATTTGCCTTAGTTGTGCCCGCCTATTCGTATCGAATGAAATGGGAACTGCCGAGGTTCCCATCTTCACTTGCCTTATTAACTTATGCCTTACACTTCCTCCGGACGATCATAGCTTATAAGGTCTGCAGCGATTTCCTTAGCTGCCTGGCTTACAGGTCTTTCGCACTCCTCTTCTGTCAGAGCAGGCTTGCCGTCAACGAGGTCTCTTGCTCTCTTTGCTGCAAGAACAACAAGTGTATATCTTGAATCTGTCTTCTCATTAAGATCATTTACTGATGGATATAAAAGCATTTCTTATTCTCCCTTCTCTCTTTCGTATCTTGCAATTATCGATTTGACCTTGTCAGGCGTTCTATGCTTCTCGGCATTCATTATGCTCTTCGTATCGGCAATCGCCTGCTCGATCTCCTCATTTATTACATAGTAGTCATATTCGCCCATGAGCTTAATCTCATTAAGAGCCTCGGACAGTCTTGCCTCGATAATCTCAGGACTATCTGTCTGCCGCCCCTCAAGGCGCGCTCTTAATTCCGCAAGGCTCGGTGGCAGAATGTAAATGAGCACAGTCTCAGGCAGGGCCTTCTTAACCTGCAGTCCGCCTTGAATGTCTATCTCGAGAATAACATCATGTCCTCTCTCGAGCTTCTTCATAACGGCCTCCTTAGGCGTGCCATACATATTATCGTAGACCTTCGCCCATTCGAGCATCATGCCCTTATCTATATTCGATTGGAATTCTTCCTTGCTTACGAAGAAATAATGTTTGCCTTCCTCTTCACCTTCTCTTGGTGCTCTCGTTGTCATCGAGATAGACAAATCAACATTATCCTCTTCAAGCAAAGCTCTTGTAATCGTTCCCTTTCCCGCTCCGGAAGGGCCCGAGAAAACATAGAGCTTACCCTTGTTATGTATGCTCATTCTCGCCTCCTATGTCGACATAGTATTATATCACATTTATTCGATATTCTGCACCTGTTCTCTTATCTTCTCTATCTCAGCCTTAAGATCAAGCATCATATTTGTAATATCCTTGTCATTCGACTTAGAACCGATTGTGTTAGCCTCTCTATTCATCTCCTGAATGAGGAAGTCTATCTTCTTACCTACGGCCTCTCCGTCGGAATTGATGAAGCCTCTCAGCTGTTCAACATGGCTCTCGAGTCTCACAAGTTCCTCTGTTATGTTCGCTTTGTCTGCAAAAATCGCAGCCTCAAGAGCAACTCTCTCCTCTGGCAGTTCAGCCGTTCCTCCGAGAAGCTCTTTTATCCTCTCTCTGAATTTGTTGGCATATTCCGCCTCAAGCTGTGGAGCCCTTGCTGCAATTCTTGTTCTAATATCGTCGACGATATCCGCTCTTGCAAGCAAATCCTCAGCAAGCTTAGCACCCTCTGCCTCTCTCATGCTGACTATATCCGAAATAGCAAGCTCTGTCGCCTTCATAATGCAAGCAAGAATCTCCTCTTCATTCTCCTCTGCAGGAGCGCTCTTTATTACATCAGGCATCTTTGCAATCAGCGATAAGCTTATTCCGCCTGCCGTCGAATCGAATTCAAGCTCGTCCTTAAGCTCCGTCATTGCTTCGTAATATTTCCTTGCAAGCTCCCTATCCAGCCTTAGATCGCTCTCGCTTGCTCCGAAGACGTCCACGCTTACATTGATTTCGATCTTGCCCCTCGACAGCTGCTTCTTGACCTCAGACTTGAGCTTTTCCTCTGCAAAAGCATATTTCCTTGGCATCTTAACGAAGATGTCGCAGAAGCGATGATTAACGGCACGAATCTCCACGGTAACTGTTCTTACCGCATCCTGAGACTGGCCCCTGCCAAAGCCCGTCATACTCTTTATCATATTTAATTATCCTCTTTTCTCGGAAGCTCATCTTAGTATTTCTTCTTGTCTTCCGTATCAATATATTATATATTTTTCGGCAATTTAGGGTCAACATATACCGTGAGATTATGTGTAAAAATCACCATTCCCGGCTTGGCACCATTCGGCTTCTTGACATATCTTATCGGAACATAGTCGACCGGCACCTGCGACGAGCCCTGCGCCTTGCTATGATATGCCGCAATTCCAGCAGCCTCATATATAAGTTCTGCACTAAGCTCATCAACGCTTCTGCCATTCTCCATTCTGATTATCACATGAGAGCCCGGTATGTCCTTGGTGTGCATCCATACATCGTTCTTGGCCGCATACTTCATAGTGAGCCAGTCGTTTTCTGTATTGTTCCTGCCGACCAGCACCTCCGTTCCATCGCTTAGCGTATACCTGACAGGAGAAGGTTTGTATTTTCTCTTCCTTGCACCCGCCTTATTTCTTATTCTCACATAGCCGCTGCCCGCGAGCTCCTCTCTTATGCTCTCAAGCTCGTCTTCTGTATCTGCCATATTTACATTATGAAGCACAGATTCAAGATACAGAATGTCCTGCTCGTTTTCTTCAAGCTGAGTCTGCTTCTCATGTATGGCGGTCTTCGCCTTAGAATATTTCTTGAAAAATTTCTGTGCGTTCTTCGAAGGGGACAGCTTCTCGTCGAGAGGAATCTCTATCTCCTTGCCGTCGTAGTAATTTGTCAAAGTCACCTTCCTTGCGCCATGTGGGACAAGGTGAATATTAGCTGTAAGAATTTCCCCGTATAATCTGTATTTCTCGGAATTCTCGGCATTGATCAAATCCTCGCCGAGCTTCTTCTTCTTCAATCTGGCCTTGTCAAGTGCAGCCTGAACCGTCTTTTGCAAAGGTACAGATTTCTGCTTGACCATATTCGAGCTCTCTCTGTTGAAGAAGTATTCCTCCACACATTCGCTGAGGCTGTCATAATATTTAGTCTCAAGGCCCTCGTACTCGCTTAGCTTGGTAAGGTGGAATTCCAGAGGCTTATCTCCGTCGAAATAGATTCTCGGCCTCGACCTTCCGTCTTCGATGTCCTGAAGAATTTGGCATAGAACATCTGCCGGCTTGCCTGTCTCCATTTCCCTTGCGATAGCAGGCGAAATTCCGCCCACCATCGACATAAGAAGCTTCGCATCCCGAGGAAGCTCTCCGAGTTCTCCTGCCTTCTTTGATTCCTCTGATGCTTCGAGTTCTCCTGCCTTCCTGAATTCCTCTGACTTCTCGAATTTCCCTAATTCTCGAAATCCGATTTTGTCCTGCTTAGGCGGATACTGATAAATCACGCCCGGCAGCAGCTGCCTGTATCTATTTACATCAATCGAAATCCTCTTAATGCTGTCGATGAGCTTGCCGCTCTCAATATCCACAAGCGCGATATTCGAATGCTTGCCCATTATCTCGACAATTAGCCTTTTGCAGACCGTGAAGCCAAGCTCGTTCTGAGCCTCGATATCAAATTCGAGAATTCTCTCGGATTCGTATTGCCTGATATTCGTAATTCTTCCGCCTTGAATATGCTTTCTCATAAGCATGCAGAAGGTAGGCGCCTGCTCGGGATTCTTGTATTTCTTATCCGTCAGGCAGACTCTTGCGGACTGGCTGTTGCTCGAAAGAAACAGGCGGTGGTTGCCGTCTTTGGTATGAATTTGCAGCACAAGCTCCTCACTTCCTGGTTGGTAGACTTTCTCTATCTTGCCGAGGGTGAGCAGTTCGCTGAGTTCCTTTGCTATTCCAAATGTAACTATTCCGTCATATGCCATGGCTTACTTCTTCGACGCCTTCTTCTTCGCGGTCTTCCTCTTCATTATTGAATAGCCGAAGAAGCCCTGTGTCCTATCTTCGACGCCGTAATATTTGCCATGGTTGAATGCGGTTAGGTGCATTCCGGCAAAATCATAGGCTCCGTTCGTATCGACTGCGTCTTCGGCTATATGTACTGCCACGATTTCTGCAAGGAACATGTCGTGGCTTGGCAGTTCTTTCACTTCTACAACTTTGCATTCGAGGCATACTGGTGACTCGGCGATGAGTGGTGCCCTAACTATGTCGGCGGGCTCCTTGGTTAGGCCCATTTCTTTGAATTTATCGACATCTCGTCCGGATTTCACGCCGCAGTAGTCCATAACCTTGGTCAAATCCTCGTTCACAAGGTTGATTACGAATTCGCCTTTGTCGAGAATTATATCGTGTGAGTATCTCGATTTCTTTACCGAAACATAGGTCATTGGCGGGTCGCTGTTGACTATCCCCGTCCATGCGATTGTGATTATGTTGCTGTCTTCCATGTCTCCGCAGCTTACCATCACTGCTGGCAGCGGGTATAGCATTGGGCCTGGCTTCGAGCTAATCTTCTGGTATTTTCTCATTATGCATTTAATCCTTTATTGCTTATTCTATCTTTGTTGTTCTTCGAGTCTGTCTAATATTCTTGTAAAATATTCTGGCAGTGGTGCTTCGAATTCGAGGTATTCGCCACTTCTTGGGTGTACGAAACCAAGAATTCCTGCATGCAGTAGCTGGCCGTCATTTACAAGAGCCTGCTTCTTAGGGCCGTAGGTCGTATCGCCCACAAGCGGATGCTTGATATATGCCATATGCACCCTTATCTGATGTGTCCTGCCTGTCTCAAGTCTTGCAGTCACAAGTGTGTATTTGCCGTACCGCCTCTCGACTTTAATATGAGTCACGGCCTCCTTCATATTGCTTCCGCGAATAGCTCTTCTTAGGCGATTCCTTTCGTCTCGCCCAATCGGCTCATTTATAGTAAGCTCATCCTCTTTGATATTATCGTAAGCAAGAGCGGTATAGACTCTTCGACAGCTATGCTCTTTAAGCTGGTCTGCCAGCGACTCGTGCGCCATATTATTCTTAGCAATCACAAGAAGTCCGCTTGTATCTTTATCTATACGATGAACAATTCCCGGTCTTACAACTCCATTGATAGAAGAAAGGGAGTCTTTGCAATGATACATTATCGCGTTAACCAAAGTCCCCTCGTAATTACCAGGGCTCGGATGCACCACCATTCCCCTCGGCTTATTTACAACAAGAAGATCCTCATCCTCGTAGACAATTTCCAAAGGAATGTTCTCGGGCTTAACATCAAGCGACTGCGGCTCGGGGATGGATATTTCAATTATCTCACCCTCCTTCACCTTGTACTTCTTAGAGCTCTCCACTTTTCCATTTACGGAAGCGCGCCCCTCTTCAATAAGTTGCACAGCATAATTCCGCGACAACTCCGAAGCGCTCGCCGCAATATAGGCATCGAGCCTCGTTCCCGCATCCTCTTTATCAACTTTAATCTGAATCATCTCTATCATTTGGCTTTCTTTCTATCTCCAAGTAGAATAGCGACTATCGCCAGAGCGCAGCCTATGCATACAAAGGTATCTGCGACATTAAAGACAGCAAAGCTTCTGAAGGCGAACATGTCGGTTACGTAGCCTATGCAAACACGGTCTATCATATTCGCAAGTCCCCCGCCAAGTACCATGGAAAGGCTAATCGCGAGGAACTTCGAACCTTTTCGCCATTCGTGGAGCATGAAAAGAAGGCACACGACAATGAGAACTGTCGTGAGCCCTATAGTAATCCATAAATTATTTTCGAACATACTGAAAGCAGTCCCCGTATTTCTGATATATGTAATATTGAACATATCCTGAATTACGGGAATACTCTCTCCAAGCTCAAGACTTGCTCTTACAAGCAGCTTCACAGCTTGGTCGGCAAGAATAATGCCAAGAATAATAATTACTGGAGCCATTTATTATTTAAGAATAATGGTGTCGTTAATTTGCTGCTGCTCCTGTGCCATCCTCTTGAGGCTCTCCGAAAGGTCGCTTACTGTCGCATGTGCCATATCAGTTACAGGGAGAACAGGCTTGTTCTCAGGTACAGCTACTGTATTTCCTGTGTTTCCTGTCTTGTCCTTAACTACGATAGTCTCCTGCTTAGCAACGTTCTCATCGCCTGTTGTCTTGAACTGCTCTGTCAGAACTTCAAGATCGCTTCTGTCGATGTCAGGAAGAAGCGCATATTCATCAAGCTCAAGCTTCTCAAGCTCGGATGTAAGCATAGTCTTGTAGTTAGCTCTGAGTCTCTCTACCTTGCTCTTAAGTGTAAGATGCTCGTCGTTGAGCTTCTTAACTGTCATCTTTGCATCGAGAATCATTGTCTCGGATTCAAGCTCAGCATCTCTCATGATAAGCTCAGCTCTTCTCTCTGCACTTGCAGAAATATCTGCCATCAGCTTCTTTGCTGTTTCGAGAGTCTCAACCATAGCTGTGTCAGACTTCTGTGCCTCTTCGAGCTGCTTCTCAAGAGATTTAATCTTATGTGCCATATTTCTGTTATCGTTGAGAACCTTCTCATAATCAACGGTAATCAGATCAAGAAATTCGTCGACTTCTCTTGAATTGTATCCTCTCTTGTCACGAGAAAACTCTTTCTTGTCGATATCAATTGGCATAATCATAAATAAATACCTTACCTTTCCTTATGCATCAATATGCAATAATAGTCTTTAAATTCTGTAACTTCTATTTCCCAAAGCCTCTACTTCCAAGGGTTTCTGTCAGAGCTGCTGTATCCAGCCTCCGTTGCTTCCCTGTTCAGATGTGCCGAAATATCTACATTATTAGGTGCAAAAATGAAAATGTTCTGAGTTACTCTCTGCACGTTGCCGCTTAGTGCGTAAGTTGCGCCGCTCAGGAAGTCGAACATCTTTCTTGCGAGCTCGGTCTCGACCTTCTCGAGATTGATAATAACTGGCTTTCTTGCCTTGAGATTATCAACGAGCTTGCTGCATTCGTCGAAATTCTTAGGCTCGATTATTATCATCTTGAAAGGAGTCGATCCATTCATAGAAATTCTATTATTCTCTTTCTTTGGAATCATCATTGGTTCAACAGCCTCATAAGGCTTGTCAGGTCTCTGACTTATGCCTGTCATTGGAGGCTCAACTATTGTTGCCTTGCTCTTGGCTGTATGCACCGGCTGTTCCTCGTGCATTATCGCCTTCTTGCGAGCATCAATCTCTTCCTGTGTCAATTCCATCTCATCTTCATCAACGGGATCGAACCCGAAGAATCTCTTTACCGAATCTCCAATACCCATTGCACATCCTCCTTGCTGACTATAATATTATAACACTATCTGTAATTTCTTGCTCCAAAAATCGAGCTTCCGACTCGTACAATTGTCGAGCCCTCTTCAATGGCTACCTCGAAATCGTTCGACATTCCCATCGACAGCACCTCAGGCGCTACTCTCGATTCATCGAAGCCCCATGTCTTCATCTCTTCGAAAAGTTCTTTGGCTTCTCTGAAATATGGTCTTGATTCCTCTGGGTTGCTGCATATCGGAGGTATGCACATTAAGCCGCAAATTCTTATATTGTCGAAATCCTCCGCAATCTCGCTGACAAGTTGCTTAAGATCCTTTGCGGAAATTCCGGATTTGCTCTCTTCCATCGCGGAATTTATTTCTATCAAGACATCAATTCTCTTGTCGATCTGCTTAGCTCGCTTGTCAATCTCCTTAGCCAAATGATAAGAATCCACAGAATGAATCATCTCGACCTTGTCGATTATGCTCTTGACCTTGTTCGTCTGAAGATGCCCTATCAAATGCCATCTTACCGGCTTGACCTTCTCGTATTTCTCCAAGACCTCCTGGACCTTGTTCTCTCCTATGTCCGTTGCGCCGGCATCGATTGCTTCGTTTATCTCCTCTGCGGTATGAGTCTTTGTGACTGCCATGAGCGTAACATCCTCAGGCCTTCTGCCACTTCTTATTGCCGCAGCATTCTTTCTTTCTAATATTTCAAGATATTTATCCTGAATACTCATTCCTAACCAGCCTTCTTAATTCTTATATTCTTGCTTAAGCTCTCTCAATCTCGCGCATTCGCTCTTAAGCTTGCTTAAGCTCTATCTCAGTCTCGCTTAACTTTTCTTAATCGCTGCTATATCAGCCTCTTTCGGCTCAGAAATTATCTCGTCATAGACGCTTATTGTCTCGACGAAATTCCCTTCTATGTCCATATAAATGCTCTCGCTGACAACGCATTTATCCTCTGCATCAGCCAGCACATTTATAGGCGTAAAGACCTTCTCGCCATTCTTGTTCTTGACAAGAACACCCTTAACACCGTCGTTCTCGATTATGCTATCCTTCTCGACAACAAGCCCGCTGGCACTTTTGATTATTACCTTGGCGTTCATCGTCCTCGCCGTCAGATAGTCTTTCACAAAAACACTGCAACATATTACAATTCTATAATTATCGTTGCCGCATTTATTAACGCTGTCGATATAGGCCTTGACCGTCTCGTCTCCGATCTCAAGGCTGACATTCTCGCCCTCTTCATACTTCTTGGCTTCTTTCTTGTTCGTGAAAAAAACGAGCCACCAGTCGCCATTTGCGGTTATCTTGAAGATAGGCTCACCCTTGGCACATTCGCCCTTCGCAGTCTTGACAGCCTTGCTCTTGCATAATTCCTTAAGCTTCGCTTCGGTGAATTTGCCTATGCTTGCATATTTGAGCTTCCCTTCGCTGCCATCAGCTACATAGCTGACATAGCCTGCCGCTGCGGTTGCTCCTGTCTCTGTGGATATAGCATCCTCGCCAAGTGCTTCTGAGATTCTCGAAAAAGATTCGCTCATGTCGGTCTTACCCTTGTCGGATAATTCCACAACGCTTGTTCCTGCTCGAACAAGCTCGCCGGACTTCGCAAGTCTATTTACCTTGCATGCCTTCGCAGCGGTATATACAGCTTCGTCTCTAACAATATATGCGCTAATCTCGTCGGATACTTCAATCTCGTCATTCTCGGCAATGTAAGTCTTCTCGAAGAAGCCCGTTACAGACGGAATGACATAAATAAGCAGACCGCACAATAATAATGCCACAATATATATTAGTATCAGCAGTATCTTGCTATTCTTTTTCATATTGAACCTCTTCTGAATATTTTACAATAAAAGAGTCTTAAGCACAATATATATTTACTCAAGACTCTTGTCATTACCATATTTAGCGTTTTGGCGATTTCTTACATCTCGCAAATTTATCGAAATTTCTTCCGATTGCTCGATATTTTCGATCACATCTCGCAGTTATTCGAAGCTTCTTCCGATTGCTCGATGCTTCTCGATATTTCAGATTACATCCCGCAATCTTCTGCGATTACCTTGTCGATAATCTTCTTCTCTTTCTTCGACCACTCCCTGTCCGAATTTATGTATTTCTCGAATAGGTCCGGCCGCCTTTTCTTAGTAAGCCTAAGCGATTCTTCGAAGCGCCACAAATCTATCTCCTGATGATTCCCAGATAAAAGAACCTCTGGAACTTCCATGCCCTCATATTCTCTTGGCTTTGAATAATGAGGATATTCGAGAAGGCCCGAATATATCGATTCATCAAGGGCGGACTCCTCGCTTGCGAGAACTCCTTCTATGAATCTTGCAAGTGTATCGATAAGAACCATCGCAGGAAGCTCGCCTCCTGTAAGTATATAGTCGCCTATCGACACCTCTCTTGCGTTGAGCCTATCCAGGGCTCTTTGGTCCACGCCTTCATAATGTCCGCATAGAATTGTAAGCTCTGTCTCATGCGACAGGCTCTCTGCCAGTTCGCCACTTAGAAGCTCGCCTCTCGGAGACATATAAATAACAGGGCCTGCTAATTCATTGCCGTCATAAGCGGCAAGAATAGGCTGAGCCTGCATAACCATACCGGCGCCACCGCCATAAGGCGTATCGTCGACTCTGTTATGCTTGTCCTCAGTGTAGTCCCTTATATCAACGATATTTATTTCGAGCAGGCCTTTTTCGCCTGCTTTTCCAAGCATGCTCGCGCTAAGAGGCGTGAACATTTCTGGAAAAATCGTCAGGATATTTATCTTCATACGCCAAGCTGTTTCGCTAATCAAGAAAACCGGGGATGAGCTCGACATAAATAGTCTTAGCTTCTGCGTCGATTTCCTTCACAAAAGCATCGACATCGGGAATAAGAATTTGCCTATCTTCGTCGTCTCTAATATCCCACAGAGGCTGTGCTCTATTCTGAATATAGTCGACAACCTTCCCGATATTTCTGTCTGTTGCCCTGTCATACACATTGAAACCCATCAAATCGCGAATATAGAATTCGCCCTCCTCCAATGGTTCAAGGTCTGACTCGTCAATGCATAGCTCGTAATCTCTTAAGAGCTCAACTGCATTTCTATCGTCATAGCCCTCAAGCTTAATTACCGGCTTATTATTCTGATAGCGTATACTAACAACCCTACATTCAAGATCCTTCTTTCCTGCAACTAAATGTACCTTGGATCCCTCATGTAGGTTGTCTGATTCGCCGGCATAAAGGGTGACGCGTACCTCACCCCTGATGCCTACCGCAGATGTTATTCTGCCTATGTTTACCATGCTCTTTTCTATAGTACTAATCCTCTACAATCTCAACTGTGACTCTCTTGTTTTGTTTGATTGCAGCGGCCTTAACCACTGTTCTCAACGCCTTAGCAGTTCGTCCGGATTTTCCGATAACTTTTCCAATATCTTCCTTGGCTACGGAGAGCTTAATCACAATGTCTTTCTCGCTACCCTCTTGGATAACGTTCACTTCGTCAGGCTTAGATACTAGTGCTCGAACAATTGCTTCAACTAGTTCAGCCATCGATTTATCTCCTTACCTATACTACTTGATTGCGCCGGACTTCTTGAGAAGAGTTCTTACAGTGTCTGTAGGCTGAGCTCCATTTGCAAGCCACTTCTGTGCTGCCTCAACATCAACTACGATCTCTGCAGGGTCCTTAAGTGGGTTGTAAGTTCCGATCTCCTCGATGAACTTTCCGTCTCTTGGTGTGCGGGAATCTGCAACTACGATTCTGTAGAAAGGCTTCTTGTGAGCTCCCATTCTCTTAAGTCTAATCTTTACCATTTAATGTTCCTCCTTATATCCTTAGATAAATCTTAGATAAAAAATTTGATTATTTATAAGCCTAAGCCTCTGAACATATTCTTGTTCTTCATAGCCTTCGGATTATTTAACTGTTTAACCATCTTGCGCATCTGTTCATATTGCTTAATCAGCTGATTTATCTCCTGAACAGTTCTTCCGCTGCCTGCAGCAATTCTCTTTCTTCTGCTTGCATTCAGAATCGAAGGATCTTCTCTCTCCTTCTTCGTCATGGAGCTTATAATAGCTTCCATATGGGCAAGATCTTTCTTTGTCTTGTCAACATCTATCTGCTTCTTGTCGCTTGCGCTAAGTCCCGGAATCATGTCCAGAATCTTCGCAATTCCGCCAAGCTTATTAACCTGCTTGAGCTGAGCAAGATAGTCGTCAAGGTCAAATCTATTCTTCTTGAGCTTCTCTTCGAGCTTCCTTGCTTCTTCTTCGTCAAAAGCATTCTCCGCCGTCTCGATGAGGCTCATCACGTCGCCCATTCCGATAATTCTCGAAGCGATTCTGTCTGGGTGGAAAGGCTCGAGAGCGTCATACTTCTCGCCTGTACCCATGAACTTGATAGGCTTGCCTGTAACTGCTTTTACAGAAAGAGCCGCACCGCCTCGCGAGTCACCGTCCATCTTCGTCATTATGATGCCGTCAACGCCAAGCGCATCGTCGAATCCACTCGCTATATTTACAGCATCCTGACCTGTCAACGCATCGACAACGAGCAAAATCTCATGAGGTCTTACTTTCTTCTTCAGGACCTTGAGCTCCTCCATCAGAGCTTCGTCAATCTGCAATCTACCTGCCGTATCGACAATCAGCACATTGAAGCCCTTTCGCTCAGCTTCCTTAATCGCAGCGCCCGCAATCTCCTCAGGATTGCTTGATTCTCTCATTGTAAAAACGGGTGTATTTACGGCTTTGCCGACGATCTCGAGCTGGTCGATAGCCGCAGGCCTATATACATCGCAGGCACAGAGCATAGGCTTCTTTCCCTGCTGCTTCAAATAAGCGGCGAGCTTACCTGCGGTTGTTGTCTTACCAGTACCCTGAAGTCCCACAAGCATATATACTGTAAAACCGCTTGGAGAATAGGTCAGCTTGCTGCTTGCCCCGCCCATCATGCTGACGAGCTCGTCTCTGACAATCTTTATAACCTGCTGTCCCGGTGTCAGGCTGTTCATGACATCTGCGCCAAGAGCCTTCTCCTTAACGGTCGCCACGAAACTCTTTACGACCTTGAAGTTGACATCCGCCTCAAGCAGAGCCATCTTGACATCCTTCATTGCGGCATCAATGTCACTCTCCTGAAGCACGCCCTTGCCTCGTATATTCTTAAATGTCTGTTGTAATTTCTCAGATAAACCTTCGAATGCCATTCCTTACTCCGTATTATCTATATTATCCGTAATCTCGGCGATAGTCTTAGTCACAGCTTCGAGAACCCGCCTCGACTCTTCGTCAAATTGCTTCTTATCCAGAAGTTGCTCAACTGCCCTAATTATTTCCTCGCCTTTATGTAAATTCTCATGGTATTTCGATACAAGCCCGAGCTTCTGCTCGTATTTCTCAAGCGCATTCTCGGCCTTCTTCAATGTATAATGCACCGCCTGCCTGCTCATGCCAAGCTCAGCCGCGATTTCCGAAAGAGATAAATTATCCTCGTGATAGAGCTTCATCACCTCTTCTTGGCTCTCATTCAAAAGACCTCCGTAGAAGTCGTAGAGCATGCTCGCATATTCAATTGTAGAAATACCCTGTTCCATACCTCGAAAAATATACCACAGTCCAAATGGTCCGCCTCATACCGCTCAACTATAACACAACACAAAAGCGCTGTCAAACATTTTCTTTGACAGCGCTCGTTTGTTTTCCGCGATATTTCGTCAGTTGTCTTCGGTATCTCCTTGATATCTCTTATATGCTTCCTATCTGTTTTTGCACATTCTCTCTGCCATTGCTCCAGTATATACGCGCGGCATTCTCTTCGAAAATCCATGCAGCAGCTCATCCACATCAAGCCCTGGCGTATTCAGTGCAATCTCCTCTGCAGTAATCGTATTGGTCCCGTCGCTTCCAAGCAGAATCACCTCTGTGCCGACAGCCACATCAGGAATATCCGTAACATCTATCATACACTGATCCATGCAAATGTTTCCGGTCACAGGTGCAAAATGCCCATTTACAATCACCCTTGCATTAGGCGAATATGCTCTTGGAAGTCCGTCCGCAAAGCCAAGCGGCAGCGTCGCAATCCTTCTTCTTTCGGTCGCCTGATACTTTCTTCCATAGCCGACAGTATCGCCCTTCTTTATATCTTTTATATAGACAATCTTCGCCTTGACAGACATCGCAGGCTTCAAAGGCAGCCTTTCTTTCTTAACCTCATCGGACGGATAAATGCCATAGAATATAAAACCCGGCCTGCAATATTCGTAAATCGTCTCAGGCATATCTATAATCGCTGCACTGCAGGCAATAGAGCGGCCCGGTATCTCAATTCCATTGCTTCGAAGCAAATCATATACCTCAAGAAAACGCTTAAGTTGCAGCTTACAAAAGGTCTTGTCCGCCTCGTCAGATGCCGCAAAATGCGAATGAAGTGCGACAATCCTAAGATTAGGAAGCTCCGCGATTTTCTTCGCCTCCTCGAGAAGCGCCTTCCTAATCTCGCAGTTCTCGCT
>CAVIGM010000027.1:0-16479 GCA_963642455.1 Anaerovoracaceae bacterium
ATTAGAAAACGCTGCAATTTCAAGGCTTGCAGCGTTTTTTTGTATGCGGATTTGGGTGTGATTTCCTAAGGCGAAATGGCCTAATTTGACTTGAGTTGACTTGAGTTAACTTGATTTGACTGGAGTTAATCTGATTTGATCTGGAGTACTTGAGTAATCGCTTTCAAAAATCCCTCTTTTGGCACTGAATATTTATTCAAGATAGTGAATGAATATCCATCGGTGCTTCCGGATGCTGCCGCAATGTTTCAAAGGGCTTCTTATGCGGTTTACCATTTGCTCCTTTTCCGCTAACTCTCTGTTCTGTCATATTGTCTTTTTATGTTATTAAACTTATAAGAGTCTTTCAAGGATATCATTTCGACTTGCCCACAGATTTGTCTGGATGTATTGACTTTTAATATTCAAAACATATAGAATAATTATATGAATAGGAGAGGTCCTGCCGAAGTGGACGACTCAGAATAAGAGAGGTCCTGCTGAAGTGGACGATTATATGGCTATTCTATAACGGCCATTTTTTATTTAGAGAAAGCAAGAGAAGAGGAATGAAAAATGAGAAAGGGTAAATTCAAGATTGAGTCAAAGGTATTTGTCTTGCTGGCGCTTGTGTTGCTGATGGGCTTAGGCCTTGCGGGATGCGGCAAGCAGGGACAGGTGACGGGAACGGTTCTCGGAGATTATGTAATCGAACTTCCGACGGTTACGGAGATTGACTACGAAGCGGGACTTGCGAAGAGCAACGAAGCGAACGGCCAATCCGGTTGTTCCACTGTCGCAAAAGTTCTTGATAACGGCGATATGATTGTTGGCCGTTCGCTCGATTTTTACTACAGCAACAAGCCTGCCTACATCCTTAGAACGGATGTCGACGGCTACTATAATACAATCGGCCTTGCCTATAACCCACTTAGCGGAAAGGACTTCGATGTTGTTAAAGAGGAAGGAATTAGCCAAGACGAACTTCTCGAACTTCTTTTCTTTACTGGAGATATAATGAATGAGAAGGGACTATATATCGAGGCTAACATGCGCCCTGAGCAACCCGAATATACGGGAATGGCAACAAGCACAGGCACGAATCCTGACGCAGAGGTGAGCCTTTCTTTCTCGGCACTTGTAAGATATCTTGGCGAGAGATGCGCGACCGTTGACGAGGCGGTAGAGCTCGCACAGACCTTGAATGTATATGGCTTGTTTGAAGGTAATCTCAGCTGGGATGGCAGTCTCTTCATGGCTGACGAGTCCGGCCATTACGGTGTCTTGGAGCTTTGCGAGAACAAGCTCTATTGGCTCGATAATCAGAGCTGCCAGACGAATTTCTACCTCAACGATGAATATAAGGATGTTGCGACAATTGGCTCAGGGTTTGGTAGATACGATCTTCTCACAAGTGAAATCGGCTCGGTTCAGAGCGAGGATGATATGACGAGTCTCATCAAGAAGGTTAGATATTCTCAGCTTCTTTCACCTTATACCTGCCTGTTCGATCCACGCAGCGAATTCTGCGGATTCGGCAAGGGTTACGAGTCAACGAACGGCGAGATTACGATAGAAATGGCTCTAAGCGATGAATATAAGGATTTTATATATGAGGATATCGAAAGCTTCGGAGTAGTCGAGAGAGAGAAATCCGTGCAGACGCATAGAGACGAAGGCACTCAGTGGCTCTCCGCTTGGCAGACAATCTCAAATTGCAACAACAGGACCATCAAGGTTATCTTCTTCGAAGACGACGACCTGACATTCGATTTTGCTGTTGAATAGTTGTGGCTGAAGAGTCAGTGACTTAGAAATTAGCACACAAGAAAAGCGGGTTATTGCTAACCCGCTTTTCTTCTACCCTATTGGTACTTCTTGGTAGCGCATCCGGGACTCGAACCCGAGATTCCGCCGTGAGAGGGCGACGTCTTAACCGCTTGACCAATGCGCCATATTCACTTGCGCCGAATTTCTTCAACGCAAGTGCTATTATAACTTAAATATTTTTCCTTGTCTACATTTTTTTGAAAAATATTATTACTACCAACTATTCGTGAAAGGCGCAGGTCGCCTTGACAGCCTTGTGCCAGCCGTCGATTTTCTCCTTGCGAAGTGCCTCCCTTATCTTAGGCTCGAAGGTCTTGGCAATCTCTCTATTATTGATGATGTCGTCGAGGGATTCGTAATAGCCAACCGCAAGCCCTGCGAAATATGCGGCTCCAAGAGAGGTCGACTCGATTGAAGCATAGCGCACGATTCGAACATTTGAAATATCCGCCTGGAACTGCATCAGAAGATTGTTAAGTGCAGCGCCGCCATCAACCTTAAGCGTCTCAATTCGATAGCCGACATCCGCTTCCATCGCCGAGAAAAGATCCTCGTTCTGATAAGCGAGTGCCTCGAGTGTCGCCCTTATAATATGATACTTGCTCGTTCCTCTTGTGATGCCGAACATCGCACCTCTTGCCTCAGGATTCCAATATGGAGCGCCAAGTCCGACAAAGGCCGGAACAACATAGACTCCTGCGGTATCGCTTACTTCCTCTGCAAGCTCCTCTGTCTCGCTTGCGTTCTTGACAAATTCGAGCTCATCGCGAAGCCATTGAACGGCCGCACCGCACACAAAGACCGAACCTTCAAGCGCATAATTTACCTTGCCGTCAAGTCCCCACGCTATGGTCGTGAGAAGGCCGTTTTGCGATGGTACTGGCTCCTCGCCTGTGTTGAGAAGCATGAAATTGCCCGTTCCGTAGGTGCTCTTGACCTCGCCTTTCTTGAAGCATGTTTCTCCAAAAAGTGCCGCCTGCTGGTCGCCGGCTGCTCCCGTAATCTCGATTGGCCCGCCGAACAGTTCATTTATGGTTACTCCGTAGTGGCCCGAGCACTCAACTGGTGTCGGAAGCATGCACATCGGAATGTCGAGAAGGTCGCAGAGTTCCTTGTCCCATTTGAGGGTATTTATGTCAAAGAGCATTGTTCTGCAGGCATTTGAATAATCCGACACATGCACCTTGCCGCCCGTCAACTTCCATATAAGCCAGCATTCGATTGTTCCGAAAAGAAGCTCGCCTTTCTCGGCACGCTCCCTTGCGCCCTCAACGTTGTCGAGTATCCACGCAAGCTTGGTTCCCGAGAAGTACGGATCTGCAATAAGGCCTGTTTTTGCACGAATCACATTCTCGTAAGGCTTGAGCTTAGCGGCATAATCGGCCGTACGTCTGCACTGCCACACGATTGCGTTATATACAGGTTCGCCTGTCTCCTTGTCCCATACCACGGTTGTCTCACGCTGATTGGTGATTCCGATTCCCGCGATATTCTCGTAAGTAAGCTGAGCCGCAAGAAGAGCCTCCTGCGCGGTTCCCATCTGAGTAGCCCAAATTTCAAGCGGGTCATGTTCAACCCATCCAGCCTTTGGGAAATGTTGTGTGAATTCCTTCTGCGCAACGCTTATCACATTCCCCTTCTTGTCGTAAATGATGGTTCTTGAGCTCGTCGTGCCCTGGTCGAGCGCCATTATGTATTTATCCATCGCAACCCCTTTCGTTTTTTCTATTTGTATTAGTTTTTATATTCGTAATTCGAGTTTCGTCTTCGATGTTTAATTCCCTTGGAATTTCTGCGAATCTGCGCGAGCTCACACGAACAGTGCCATAACTCTGTTGCTTATGTCGATTCCCTGCTCTGTGAGCCTCATGCCCTCTTCATCTATTATAAGATGCCCGCTTTTGACGAAACCGAGCGCCTCCTGCCAGACGTCGCTGTAATATTCTCGCACTTCGTCTTGGCTCATTTGAAGCTCGGCATAGCTTATTCCCTCTGCCCTTCTTAGCCCTGTAAAAATTGCTTCGGATATATGGTCGTGCCTGGTGTTTCGATGCTCTTCGGCTATCGGAAGTCTTGCAGAGTCGATGGCCTCGCACCACTCGGCCATCCCCGATTCATTAACGTAGCGAGCGCCGTGCATGTATCCGCTCGCTCCGAGGCCCTGCCCGCTATACCAAGCCATAGCCCAGTATTTGCTATTATGCTTAGACCTTCTGCCTTTGCGAGCGAAATTGCTTATTTCGTAATGCTCATATCCGAGCTCGGCAAGAAGCTTCGAGCCTCTATGGTAGGTCTCTCTGTCAGCCTCATCGCTGACCTCTTCAAATTCTCTATTTTCCCACATTTCGAAGAAGGCAGTTCCCTCTTCAAGCTGCAGGCTATAGAAGGAGATATGCTCAGGCGAAAGCTCCGCAATTTCCCTAATGTCCCTAAGCGCATCCTCTGTCGTCTCTCCCGGAATCGAGAAAATTATATCCAAATTGATATTGTCGAAGCCTGCCTCCCTTGCGAGCTTGAAGTCGCGCCTTACTGTCGCAGAATCGTGAATTCTTCCAATGAAGCTAAGCCTCTCATCATCCATCGACTGTGCTCCCATCGAGAGTCTGTTGAAGCCCATCGCCCTAAGCTCTGTAAGTCTTGCCAGAACCTCTTCATCGGAATCACCAAGTGTGCCGGGATTTGCTTCGATTGTTATTTCCGCATCCTCTGTGATTTGGTAGTTCTTGCGATATTCATCGAGAATTGTCGATAATTGTCGATTGCTTAGCACGGTCGGTGTGCCGCCGCCTAAATACACGGTATCGAAAATAAGGCCTTCGCATTCCTTTGCCCTAAGAACGCATTCCTTTCGCAGATATTCGACATATTTCGCCCTCTGCTCCTCGGTGGATGTGCCCGACAGGAAGCCGCAGTATTTGCACTTGCTCCGGCAAAACGGGATATGAATATACAGGCCGGGATGGCATTCGTGTCCGAGGCCCGAGGCGCGGCTCGCATCGCGGCCCCGATTGTCGCCTCGATTATTTTCCATCATCAAGCTTAAGCACCTCTGTAAAAGCCTCCTGCGGAACCTCAACCGTTCCGAACTGACGCATCCTCTTCTTGCCTCGCTTCTGTTTCTCGAGAAGCTTCTTTTTGCGGGAAACATCGCCGCCATAGCATTTAGCGAGAACGTCCTTGCGGTATGCACGAATCGTCTCTCTTGCGATAATCTTCTGACCGATTGCCGCTTGAACAGGCACCTCGAACTGGTGCATAGGAATGATGTCCTTGAGCTTCGCGCAAATGCCACGACCTTTTGCATAGGCCTCCTCCTCCGGCACAATCGTGCTCAGAGCATCGATGAGCTCGCGGTTGAGAAGAATGTCGAGCTTAACAAGCTTCGCCCTCTCGTATTTGAGGAATTCATAATCGAGCGACGCGTAGCCCCTTGTGCGGGATTTGAGCGCATCGAAAAAGTCATAAATAACCTCGTTGAGAGGAATCTCGTAATGCAGCTGCACTCTTGTCTTGGTCAGATATTCCATGTGAACCATCTTGCCACGCCTGTTCTGGCACAGCGCCATAATGCTTCCGACATAGTCGTTCGGCGTCATAATATCGGCTTTTACAATCGGCTCCTCAATATATGCAATGTCCACAGGGTCTGGCAAATTCGACGGATTCTGAATCATCTGCTCGCTGCCGTCCTTCATCACTACCTTATAAATAACGCTTGGGAGTGTCGTGATTACATCAAGGTCGAACTCCCTTTCGAGTCTTTCTGTGATTACGTCCATGTGGAGTAGGCCAAGAAAACCGCAGCGGAAGCCGTAGCCGAGGGCCGCTGAATTCTCGGGCTCGAAATTGAAGGCCGCATCATTTACCTGAAGCTTCTCGAGTGCGTCTTTGACGTTCTCGTACTTCTCGCCTTCCGCAGGGAAAACTCCGCAGTATACCATGGACTGGGCTTTCTTGTATCCTTTAAGAGCCTGCTCGGTCGGATTGCTCGCAAGCGTAATCGTATCGCCGACTCTCGCATCCGCAACCTGCTTGATGCTCGCGCAAATATATCCTACTTCGCCGGCCTTCAGCTCGTCAGCTGGCATCATGCCCGGAATGCAATATCCAACCTCTGTAACCTCATAGCTTTTGCCGGTATTCATCATCTTGATGGTGTCGCCGCGCTTGACTTTGCCATCAAAAATCCTCGAATAAATTACGACGCCCTTATAGCTGTCATAATAGGAATCGAAAATCAGCGCCTTGAGCTTGCCGTCGGGGTCTCCCTTTGGAGGGGGAATAACCTCTACGAGCTTCTCGAGCATCTCGTCTATACCCATACCTGTTTTTGCGGAAATCTCTGGAGCCTCGGAAGCATCGAGGCCGATAATCTCCTCGATTTCATCTCGAGCCTCGTCTGGCCGCGCGCTATCAAGGTCCATCTTGTTAAGCACAGGCAGAATCTCAAGGTCCTCATCGAGAGCCAAATATACATTGCCAAGTGTCTGCGCCTCAACGCCCTGAGTCGCATCCACAACAAGCACGGCTCCATCGCAGGCCGCAAGCGATCTTGACACCTCATAATTGAAGTCGACATGTCCCGGCGTGTCGATCAGGTTGAGAATGTATTCCTTGCCGTCTTTTGCCTTATATTTGAGTCTGGTCGTCTGCAGCTTAATCGTGATACCGCGCTCGCGCTCGATATCCATATTATCAAGGTATTGCTCCTTCATATCTCGCGCCTGAACAAGCCCGGTCTTCTCGATCAGCCTATCGGCCAAGGTCGATTTGCCGTGGTCTATGTGCGCAATTATGCTGAAATTTCTTATTTGATCTAAATAGCTCATCAATAGTCTCCTGCTGATTTGTATATCGTTATAATTATATTAGAAAAGCGGCGGAAATTAAACTGGAATTTGAAACGGCCGGCGGCCGGCGAGGCCATTTGTTTTGCGGCATAAAAAAAGCGAAGGGAGACACTCCTTCGCTTATGCGTATTTAACTGATACGCGGGTGGGGACGGGTGAGTACTACTTACTTGCCTTAAGAGCGTTCAGTCTCTTCTCGTAGCGAGAAACAATTCTTGATGACTGGTTCTTGTGATAAGTACCCTTTGCAGCTGCCTGCATCATCTTCTTCTCGAAAAGAAGGAAAGCCTTCTCAGCTTCAGCTACATCACCAGCTTCGATAGCAGCAAGGAATGCCTTAGCAGCTTCCTTAACGTGATTTCTTACTCTGATGTTGCGAGCAGTCTTCTTGTCGATAACTTTGATTCTCTTCTTTGCGGATTTAATATTTGCCATTTGTTTACCCCACTTTCATAATAAATGTATTAATTCGCAACAGCCATTATATTGCAATAGCATTGTAAAATCAAGCCTTTTGGCAAGATCGCTGTCTTTTTTCTATAAAGCATAAAAAAAAGAAGGCAACCTGCTGGGGTTGCCTCCTATCTAAGTCTACTTACGTCTACCTAAGTCTAAGCGGTAACGATTAAGCCTTGTAAGCCTCGATCATAGCCTTGAAAGCTGGGAGTGAAGCCTTAATCATATCGTTAGCTACGCAGTATGAAAGTCTGAAGAATCCTGGGCAAGCGAATCCGTCTCCAGGAACTACGAGCAGGTTGTGCTCGAGCTTAGCCTTCTCTGAGAATGCATTAGCATCTCCGTTTGGTGCCTTTACCCAAAGATAGAAAGCGCCGTCTGGCTTAGCACACTCATATCCGAATGATGTCAGTGACTCATAAAGAAGTGTTCTGTTCTCATCATAAGCAACGAGGTCTGGATCGCAGCCAACGCACTCCTCAACTACTCTCTGAATGAGTGTTGGAGGGCAAACTGAACCGATTTCTCTTGCGCAACCAGCAACTGCAGCATATACAGCAGCGCCGTCTGTGCACTTAGCAGGAACGTATACATATCCGATTCTCTCGCCAGGAAGTGAGAGTGACTTTGACCATGAGTAGCAAACGATTGTGTCATCATAGAACTCAGGAATGAATGGAACCTTAACTCCGCCGTATACGAGTTCTCTGTATGGCTCGTCAGCGATGAGGTAAATAGGATGTCCTACTTCCTTTGCCTTCTTTGTGAGAAGGTCAGCGATCTTCTTAATTGTCTCTTCTGTATATACAACGCCTGATGGGTTGTTAGGGTTATTGATAACAACAGCTACAGTGTGAACATTGATTCTTGCCTCGAGCTCAGCAAGGTTAATCTGGAAATTCTCTGTATCAGCAGGAACTACTGTAACCTTTGCGCCAGCGTTTGTGAAGAAAATGTTGTATTCTGGGAAATATGGTGCTACGCAGAGGAACTCGTCGTCTGTGCTGCATGTAAGAGCACCAGCTACTGCTACGAGAGCAGGAGCGCATCCGCAAGTCATGAACAGCTCGTCAGCCTGAGCGTTAGTGTTGAATCTCTCTCTGAGGTTAGCTGCGATTGCCTCTCTTGTTGAAGCAAATCCAGGTGCCATTGAGTAACCGTGAAGCTTGATTGAGTCTTCCTCAGCAAGAAGCTTCTTGATTGTATCCTCTACCTTCTGAGGTGCAGGAATGCTTGGGTTACCAAGTGAGTAGTCATATACCTGCTCGCCCTTTGCAGCCTGTCCAAGTCCATAAGCGAAAAGTTCTCTAATTACTGATGGTGCTGTACCATAACCGTAATATTTTTGATTTACCATTTTATATTCTCCTTTCATAACAAAAGACAGCACATTTCATGCGTCCTTAACCTCAATAATTTTATAGCAGAGCATGTAATTATTCAAGATAGTTTTTTAACAATGCATCTAATAAATACATAATCTTGCATATAAATTCAAAAAGGATCGGCCGCCCGCCGTCAGTTCAGGTTCGCCCGCCCGCAGCGCCCGCCTCGTGCTTTGCGCGTTGTTTCTATGCCTCGAATTCGTTCGCCGAGGCGTCTATTCTTTTTTGCTGCGCTCCTATGTTATAATATGCTCATGAAAAAAATTAGGATAACAGGCAAAACAAAATCAAACAGAAGGAGAAGCGGTTCTGCACGTCCGAAGTCAAGAAACTCGGGCAGCGGTTCTGCGCGGCCGAAGTCAAATAACAAAATCGTAGCGGCGATTGATTTTCTTTCAAGCAGGAAATTCAAGATCATCGCAGTTGTGCTTCTCATCATTCTTATCGCGCTTGTCGTAGCTCTATACGAGGCAACCCATCACGAAAGAATTGCTGTCGGCGGCTATCAGCACTCTTCAAATTTCGACGACTGGCTTGTGATTGAAGGCATCGACGTTTCCTATGTTCAGCAGGACATCGACTGGAAAACGGTCAAAAATTCCGGAATCGACTTCGCTTTTGTTCGTGCTGGCTACAGGGCTACAGATGACGGCAGTTTGCATACCGACGACTACTTCAACCAGAATATTAAACGCTCTGCGAAGAACGGGCTTATGACCGGTGTGTATTTTTTCTCGCAGGCGACCAGTCGCAAGGAGGCCATCGAAGAGGCAAATTATGTCCTCGAGCTTGTGGACGGGCATGAGCTCACGCTTCCGATAGTTATGGATTTCGAGGAGGCATCGGGCGGCAGGCTTTCGAAGGCGATAGAAAGTGGCAAGCTTACACCTAAGAAACTCACGAATATTTGCAAAGCTTTTACAAGCGTGATAGAGGCGGCGGGCTATGAATCGGCTGTCTACGGCAACTTCAACATGTTGACCTATGTTCTGGATGGCGCCGAGCTTGCGAAGGCAACAAATATCTGGACCGCACAATACAACATCAACGCGGATTTCAGCGGGCAATACAGATTCTGGCAATGCACCGATTCGATGACCGTGCCAGGCATAAGCGGAAATGTCGACCTTGACTTCATGTATATCGACCCGGATGGCGTATGGGAATCAAGCTCGAGCGGATACGAGCGGACCTCGATTGCGGACTGCGAGATTAAGATCAAAGGCGGCAAGCACCACTATTGGGGCGCTCCTGTCGAGCCTCGTGTCAAAGTGAAAAAAGGTTTTTTCTCGCTTCGTAAAGGTCGCGACTATACAGTTTCGTATGTGCAAAACACGGCGCCTGGCGATGGCTATGTCATCATCACGGGCATAGGTAAATACAAGGACACGATCGCAGAGAAATTCGAAATCAAGAAAATTATTTAGTGAAGGATTAAATTATGAAATTTATCAGTTGGAATGTTAATGGCTTCAGGGCGGTTCTCGGCAAGGGCTTCGCGGACTTCTTCGCCGAGGCAGATGCAGACTTCGTATGCCTGCAGGAGACCAAGATGCAGGAAGGCCAAGCGAACTGGCACCCTGACGACTACCACGAATTCTACAATTATGCCGAGAGAAAAGGCTACTCTGGAACCGCGATTTTTGCACGCAAAGCTACGGTCGGCGAACCCCTGTCAGTATCTTATGGAATCAAGGGCGAGCATGACGACGAGGGACGCGTTATCACGCTTGAATATCCGAATTTCTACCTTGTCTGCTGCTATGTGCCGAATGCTCAAGATGGCCTTGCAAGAATCGAATACAGGCTTGAATTCGAAGAGGCGCTAAGGCAGTATTTGGTCGAGCTCGACCAGCTTAAGCCCGTAATCTACTGTGGGGATCTCAATGTTGCGCACAACGAAATCGACCTCAAGAATCCTAAGACCAACAGGGGTAACGCAGGCTTCTCAGACGAAGAAAGAGGCGCGATGACCAAGCTTCTTGGCTCGGGCTTCACTGACAGCTTCAGATACCTCTATCCAGACAAAAGCGAGGCTTATTCATGGTGGTCATATAGGATGAAGGCAAGAGAAAGAAACGCAGGGTGGAGAATCGACTATTTCATCATTTCGGACCGCCTGCGCGATTCACTCAAGGAATCGACAATACTCCAAGATGTATATGGAAGCGATCACTGCCCAGTCTGCATCGAGATGGAGTTGTGAGGCGCGGCGATTCGCGGCGGAATTGAATTTGGAATGGAATGGAAAAAAGGACGAATCCTGTGGATTCGTCCTTTCCTTGTTGCTCGAATTACGAGGCTTCGATACCTGCGGTTTCCGTATTTGGCCTTGTGCAGGTATCGAAGCCTTTCCCCCCTTTAAGCCAATACATTACAGCTTGTGTAATTCCTTTATATTCACTCGTCGTGATTCATTAATTGTGAAACGGCGATTATGAATCAGTTATTCAGTTATTCATTTGTTAATCTTGTCTAATTTGTTTGAATCGGTGAGAATTCATAACGAACAGCCAATGCTTTGAGCAGCTCTTGTATTATCGATTGAGCAACTTGCTTAATATCTATGCTTTCAACAAGCGCGAGTGCCTCCATGACCTCCCTCTCGGGAACGTTGTATGCCCGCAAACTTAGCAACAGGAAGCTCCTGAGTTTTGCCTCGAAGCTAACGTTCTCATTGCATGGATATGCCATATAAGCGCACATCAGCCCGGCGGAACCAATTTCGAGAACATAGACTCCTGATTTTTGCCTCGAAGCTAACGCTCTCATTGCAAGGATGTGCCATATAAGCGCACATCAGCCCAGCGGAACCAATTTCGAGAACATAGAAATCATCCTCGCTTAATTGCGGAAGGTATGTGCCGAATATGCTATACAGCTCCTTCGCCGTCTGCCTATAAATGTATTCCGACGCGTCTTTCTGCGCATAGGCTTCGACATATATCTCGCGGAGGTTCTCGTTCAACTCGGTAATTGCAAGCTGAATCGCCGTCTCTACCGCATAGACGCATACAGGAGACATCTTCTGATTGCCGAAAGTCTTCGCCATATCGAACTGTGCAGAAAACATATATTCGACAAGGTCCACTAACACGCCGTCCTTGGTCTTGAAAATATTCTGAAAGCTACTATTGGAAACATCTGCTTTCTCGATGATCTCCGCCATAGTAGTCTTCTTGTATCCTTTTTCAAGAAAAAGTCTTACGCAGACCTGCAATATGCGTTTCTTTGCCGGAAGGCTTGCACTTGTCAGCATCTAAGCACCTCTTATATGCATAATGTTAAGCTCATTTTGGCTTATATGCCAATCTTAGCAAAGTCGCCTTCCAAAGTCAATCTGATTTCGCTCTTTATCTCAAGTTAAACATGTAAATTTGTTAAGAATCGCAGAAAAAGAGGCGAGATTGCCTAAGCAATTCGCCTCTTTTCCTATGTGTCATTATCTTTATCTATAACGATATTATAACGATATATAATATCCAGCTAATGGGCGCAGATTATTCTGCTCTTGCCATAGCCTGCTCGAAATCTCTTGTTCCAACCCAGATTTCGTTCTTGTATGGGTTCTTCTTCTGCTCGATAGCACGCTTGATAATAACTGCGATGCATACTACGTTGGCAACTATAGCGAGGATTGCAATAACGCCCTGTGCTGTTGGATCAGCTGTGATGCCGAAGCTTGCAACTGCATCTCCTGCGCTTGCTCCTGTGTTGTAGCATGAGATTGCCGAATTGTAAAGGTCAAGTGCCTTAACTCCAGCTTCAGTTGCTCCGTTGTATACTGAAGGCAGAACGCTGAATGGGTGGCTCAACTGGAACAGTGGAACTACCTGAGCGAACATGCACCACAGTGCAAGAGTCTGAGCTCTGTTCTGAATCCAGCCGCCCTTGTTCCATAATGCGTTTGCAAATGTAGGAGCAAGGAGAAGAGCTACTCCGCAGTACCATGAATGTGTTGGAAGGTTGAGGTATGTGTATTCAAAGTTCCAAATATCGTATGCAACGATGAACCATATTGTCATATCTGGCCAGAGCATATCATCAAGCTTCTTTGATGAGTAAATTCCCCACCAACCTGTCATACAGAAGATGTTGATGATTCCTGCAATACCATTAACAATATTCCACCAACCACCGTAAAGGAATACGCCTTCGTTCGATGCCCACCATGCGCCTGCGAAATTTCCTGTAATCTCGTAAGCTCTGATAGCTGACTCGAAATCAGATGCTACAGCAATAAGAATGTTGATAGCAACGATGATGAATGGCCATGGCTTGAACCAATCCTTCTTGCCAAGTCCCCACTTGTACTTGATCATGAGGAAACCGACAACTCCGATGTCTGCAGCATAGAGCTTAGCATAATGGAACCATCCGTTCATGTACTCGTATGTCACGTTCTCGTGACCGCCAAATAGGCCTAATTGAATTCCAATGAAGTAAACAGTCAGAATAATTGGAATGATAACGAATAATACGAGACCACCAACTTTTGTACGACGTCCGATTTCATTAAGAATTACTAATCCTGCGAATACCAATATCCAGCCGAGTAACTGGGTCATAGCGGTATCGCCATAAAGTTGAAAAATCATTTTTTCGCCTCCTCTTAGTTAAATAACTTAATATTCGTTAATATTGTACTCTCTTGTATTTATTTTTCAAGACTTTATCGTCATATTTTTGTCGAAGTTTTGCCGATTTTCTCGATATTTAGGCGGCTTAGAGGGCTTGAAGCGGCCCATATCAATTTAATCGATAAAAAGCCTGAAATTATAGGCGAATTAAATAGAAAAAAAAGGCCCGCGGCTGTGCGCATTTCGGTTAGAAAAAAGCCCGCGGCTGTAGGTAATTCGCTTAGGAATCGCCTGCGTCCGTGGGCCGTTATGCGTGATTTATTTAGTTATAGCTTGAGGTTGTCGAATTTGAACTTCTTAGGATAAGCCGTCTCGCTCATCGACTCTGCCATGGTCTTGACAGCCTTCTTTTCCTTGAGGCTCAACTTAACAGGTACCTCGACAACAACCTTTACGAACAGATCTCCTTTGCGGCCTGTTCTCGGATTGGTTGCGCCTTTGCCCTTGAGCCTGAATTCGGAGCCGCTCTGCGTGCCTGCTGCAATCGTATAGCTGTAGCTCTCGCCAAAACCCGGAACCTTAAGCTTAGCGCCAAGCACGGCTTGGTCATAGGTGATTGGCATCTCGATATAGAGATTGTCGCCCTTGCGCTTGTAATACTCGTGCGGTCTTACATTTATAACGATATACAGATCGCCCTCAGGTCCGCCATTGACACCAGGTTCGCCCTGTCCTCTCAAGGTGATGATGCTGTCATTATCAACGCCTTCTGGAATGTCTGCCTTGATCTTAACGCGCTTCTTGATTGAGCCGACGCCTTTGCAGTCAGGACATGGGGTTTCGACCACTTTGCCAAGGCCCTTGCAAGTTGGGCAGGTTGCAACGTTCTGGAATCTACCAAAAGGAGTATTGCTTACAGATGTTACTTGTCCGCTGCCTCCGCACTGCGAGCAGGTCTTCTTAGATGTTCCAGGTGCTGTGCCTTCTCCGTTACAGGTCTTGCACTTGACATTCTTGTTGATTTCGATTTCCTTGGTGCATCCAAAGAGTGCCTCTGTAAAATCGATTGTCAGAGTCTTCTGAATGTCTCTTCCCTTCTGCGGACCGTTTCTCCTGCTCTTGGATCTTCCGCTGCCAAAACCGCCGAACATATCGAAGATATCGTCGAAGCCGAAGCCTCCTGATCCGCCGAAGCCACTGAATCCGCCGGCTCCGCCACCGTAGCTTGGATCTACGCCGGCATGGCCGAATCTGTCATATCTGCTTTTCTTGTCAGGATCCGAAAGAATCTCGTAGGCTTCGTTGACCTCTTTGAATTTCTCTTCGGCTTCCTTGTTATCCGGATTTCGGTCTGGATGGTATTTCATTGCCAGCTTACGGAACGCCTTCTTGATTTCTTCGTCTGTAGCTCCCTTCTGTAAGCCGAGCACCTCATAATAATCCCTTTTGTTTTCAGCCATGGCTGTAAATTTCCTTCCGATCTAATTCTAGTTCTCGTCGTCTACTACTTCGTAGTCTGCATCGAAGGCACCGTTCTGTGCGCCTGCGCCTGCGTTTGCGTCACTCATATCAGGACCTGCAGCACCAGCATTAGCGGCAGCAGCCTGTGCTTCCTGGTAAATTCTTGTTGAGATTGGATAGAATGCGTTGGTAAGAGCCTCCATCTTAGTCTTGATAGCCTCTGTATCGTTAGCGTCGAGAGCCTTCTGGAGCTCGTCTTTTGCAGCCTCAACTGCAGCCTTCTCGTCTGCATTTACCTTGTCGCCAAGCTCGCCCATCTGTCTGTCGATTTCGAAAACCATGCCCTCTGCCTGATTTCTTGTCTCAACTTCTTCCTTGCGCTTCTTGTCTTCCTCTGCAAACTGCTCAGCTTCCTTAATCTTAGCGTTAATCTCTTCCTCGGAGAGCTTAGTTGAAGATGTGATTGTAATCTTCTGCTCCTTGCCTGTTCCAAGGTCCTTAGCGCTTACATTTACGATTCCGTTAGCGTCGATATCGAAGCTTACCTCAATCTGTGGAATTCCACGAGGAGCAGGTGCGATACCTGTGAGCTGGAATCTTCCGAGTGTGATATTTCCGGAAGCCATTTCTCTCTCACCCTGCATTACGTGAATGTCTACTGTTGTCTGGTTATCCGAAGCAGTTGAGAAAATCTGACTCTTCTTAGTAGGGATAGTTGTATTTCTTTCAATCAGCTTAGTTGCTACTCCGCCGAGTGTCTCAATTGAGAGTGAAAGTGGAGTTACATCAAGAAGCAGAATCTCGCTACCCTCTTCAAGATCGTTAGAAAGGATTCCTGCCTGAATTGAAGCACCAACTGCAACGCACTCGTCTGGGTTAATTCCCTTGAATGGATCCTTGCCTGTTACTCTCTGAACTGCAGCCTGTACTGCAGGGATTCTTGTCGAACCACCAACCAAGATAACTTTTGCAAGATCTGCACTTGTTACTCCGGCATCCTTCATTGCCTTGTTCATAGGCTCGATACTTCTCTCTACAAGGTCCTTAGTGAGCTGGTCAAATCTTGCTCTTGTAAGGTCCATATCGAGGTGGAGTGGGCCTGCCTCAGAAACTGTAATAAATGGAAGATTGATCTTCGTTGTCTGTGCACTTGAAAGCTCCTTCTTAGCCTTCTCTGCTGCTTCCTTAAGTCTCTGAAGAGCCATATTGTCTTTTCTAAGGTCAATTCCGTTCTCCTTCTGGAAGCTGTCAGCAAGGAAATTCATTACAGCATTATCGAAGTCGTCGCCGCCAAGGTGTGTATCTCCGTTAGTTGCAAGAACCTCGATTACTCCGTCGCCAAGCTCGAGGATAGATACATCGAAAGTACCACCACCAAGGTCATAAACGAGGATTTTCTGCTCTTTGTCAGCCTTGTCAATTCCGTATGCCAGTGAAGCTGCTGTTGGCTCGTTGATAATTCTCTTAACCTCGAGTCCTGCAATCTTACCAGCGTCCTTTGTTGCCTGCTTCTGTGCGTCTGAGAAGTATGCAGGTACTGTAATTACAGCCTCTGTAACCTTCTCGCCAAGATATGACTCTGCATCTGCCTTAAGCTTAGAAAGAATCATCGCCGAAATATCCTGTGGTGTGTATTTCTTTCCGTCAATTTCTACTGTGTAGTTCTCGCCCATGTGTCTCTTGATTGAAGAGATTGTTCTGTCAGGGTTAGTGATTGCCTGTCTCTTTGCTGTCTCGCCGACAAGTCTCTCGCCGTTCTTTGTAAAAGCGACAACAGATGGTGTGGTTCTCATTCCCTCTGCATTTGCGATAACTACTGGTTCGCCGCCCTCGATTACTGATACGCAGCTATTTGTTGTTCCTAAATCGATTCCTATAATCTTGCTCATTTTCTATTCCTCCTGGATGTATATAAAGTAATAATGTTTGACTAAGTTA
>CAVIGM010000028.1:0-16198 GCA_963642455.1 Anaerovoracaceae bacterium
AATGGCTCCGAGGGTGGGGCTCGAACCCACAACCTACCGGTTAACAGCCGGTTGCTCTGCCATTGAGCTACCTCGGATTATCTCGTCCCTTATTTGCGACCACATTAGTATAGCCTATTTTTTTTGATATGTCAATTAACTTTTCTCGCTTTTTTCAAGCCTTTTTCACAAGCCACATTCAAGCCTTTTACCACCTGCAATGATATCTAAATAAACGTTATAGAAAAACAAAGAAAAACAAAACAATGCAATATTTATGCTGGTTTTTTATCGACATAAAACACTTCTAAAGGTTATAATAGTCGTGTATGTATGCACTGACAAATGTACTTGTTAATGCTAACAATATGCAAATACTATTACCTATTATATGTATATGGAGGTGAGTCCTATGGAACTCAAAACACCACTTTATGACACCCATGTCAAATACAACGGAAAGATTGTACCTTTCGGAGGCTTTCTTCTTCCTGTTCAGTATGAGGCAGGTGTTATCAAGGAGCATATGGCAGTAAGAACTGCTTGCGGACTATTTGATGTATCTCACATGGGTGAGGTTACAGTCAAAGGACCGGATGCTCTCAAGAACCTCAACCATATTATGACAAATGATTTCACGGATATGGCTGACGGCGATGCAAGATATTCCCCAATGGCTAACGAGAACGGTGGAACGGTTGACGATCTTATCGTATATAAGAAGGCTGAGAACGATTATCTTGTAGTAGTAAATGCTGCAAATACCGACAAGGATTATGCATGGATGTGCGACCACAAGATTGGCGACTGCGAGATGGAGAATATCTCAGCTTCAATGGGACAGCTTGCACTTCAGGGACCTCTGGCACAGAAGATTCTCGAGAAGCTTGCAGATCCAGCAGACATTCCAGCCGGATATTACACAGCTAACTTCAACGGCAAGGTTGCAGGAATTGATTGCATTATCTCAAGAACTGGTTACACAGGTGAGGACGGCTTCGAACTCTATATGCCTGCAGATAAGGCTGTAGATATGTGGGAAGCTCTCATCGAAGCAGGCAAAGAAGACGGACTTCTGCCATGCGGACTTGGTGCAAGAGATACACTGAGACTCGAGGCTGCAATGCCACTCTATGGACATGAGCTTACAGACGACAGCTCCCCAAGATATGCAAGACTCGGAATCTTTATTAAGAAAGATAAAGAAGAGTTCATCGGCAAGGACGCTCTTATGGCTCAGCTTCCACTCAAGAAAAGAGGCATAGGCCTTAAGGTTACAGGCAGAGGAATCGTAAGAGAACACTGCGATCTGTATGACGGAGACAAGCTCGTTGGACATACAACATCGGGAACTCACAGCCCATACTTCAAGGAAGGAATCGCTCTTGCTATCGTAGATGCAGAGTACAAGGACCCAGGAACGAAGCTTGAGGCTGATGTAAGAGGCCGTCGCATAGAGGTCGAGATCGTAAAGACACCTTTCTATAAGAGAGAGAAATAATTTTTTCATAATATAATTAAATTTTTTCAACGGAGGTATACTATTATGAATTTTCCAGAAGAACTTAAGTACACCAAATCACACGAGTGGCTGCTCGACAACGGAGATGGCACATTCACAGTGGGAATTACCGACTTTGCACAGGATGCACTTGGCGACCTCGTTTTCGCTAACCTTCCTGAAGAGGGAGATGCTGTAACAGCTGCAGAGGCATTTGGTGATGTTGAGTCCGTAAAAGCAGTATCTGATGTTATGTCACCTGTAACAGGTGAGGTTGTTGCTATCAACGAGGAGCTCTTTGACTCCCCTGAGCTTATCAACAATGATCCTTACGGTGCTTGGTTCATCAAGGTTGCTAATGTAACAGATACAGAGGAACTTCTTGATGCAGCTGCTTATGAGGAATTCTGCGCAACAGAAGAATAGGAGGATTTGATGGGAACATTTATTCCTAATACCGAGGCTGAACAACTGCAGATGCTGAAGGAAGCTGGCTTCACAAGCTTCGAGGACATGCTGTCCGTAATCCCTGCAGAGGTTAAGCTTGAGGGTGAGCTCAATATTCCAGCTGGAAAATCCGAGCTCGAAGTTGGACGCGATATGAGAAAAATCGCTGACAAGAATGTAATTTATGACACAGTATTCAGAGGAGCAGGTGCGTATAAGCACTATATCCCTGCTATTGTAAGCACTATCGTTAATAAGGAAGAATTCCTGACTGCTTATACTCCTTATCAGGCAGAAATAAGCCAGGGCATACTCCAGTCGATTTTCGAATATCAGACAATGATTTGCGAATTAACTGGAATGGATGTTGCAAATGCTTCTGTATATGATGGAGCAACAGCTGCTGCTGAGGCTTGCCAGATGTGCCAGGAGCGTAAGCGCCACACTGTATACATTGCTGAGACGGTTAATCCTTATATTCTTTCCGTTGTTAAGACTTATTGCTTCGGAAGAGACATTGAGGTTAAGGTCGTTCCTGCAACAGATGGAGCAACAGACCTTGCTAAGCTTGGCGAAATGATGGACGAGGAGAGCGCTTGCTTCATCGTTCAGCATCCAAATTATTTCGGAATTCTTGAGGATATTGAAGCAATCGAGAAGACTGTTCATGAGGCAGGAGCTAAGCTTGTAATGAGCTGCAATCCTGTAAGCCTTGGAACACTTAAGACACCTGCAGAATATGGTGCAGATGTAGCGGTTGGTGATGGACAGCCATTCGGAATGGCACTTGGCTTCGGTGGACCATATCTTGGATATATGGCTACAACCTCAAAGATGATGCGTAAGATTCCTGGCCGTATCGTTGGTGAGACAGTTGATACACAGGGCGAGAGAGGCTTCGTTCTTACACTTCAGGCAAGAGAGCAGCACATAAGAAGAGAAAAGGCTTCCAGCAACATTTGCTCCAACCAGGCTCTTTGTGCTCTTACAGCATCTGTATATCTTGCAGCAGTAGGTCCTGATGGACTTAAGGAAGTTGCAGATCAGTGCATTTCTAAGGCTCACTATCTTGCAGATAAGCTTGTTGAAGCAGGACTTACACTTAAGTACAAGAAGGGCTTCTTCAATGAGTTCGTAACAGTAGGCAAGTGTGCAGATAGCATCATCGATGCATGTGCAAAGGAAGGAATCCTTGCAGGTCTTAAGCTCAGCGATACCGAGATTCTCTGGTGCGCAACAGAGCTTAACTCAGCATGCGAGATCGAGAAGCTTGCAGCAATCGTAAAGGAGGTGTGCTAATATGCAGTTGATTTTTGAAAGAAGCAGAAAGGGAAGAAAGCTAAGCATTTTCCCTGCGTGCGATGTTCCTGCATTTGAACTTGACGCACCTAAGAGAGCAGAGGCTCCAAGACTTCCTGAGATTAGCGAGAACGAGCTTGACAGACATTATACAGAGCTTGCTAAGCACGCTCAGGGAATGAACGACGGATTCTATCCACTCGGATCATGCACAATGAAGTACAATCCAAAGATCAACGAGAGAGTTGCATCACTGGAGGGCTTCACTAATGTTCATCCACTTCAGGCAGAGGCAGATGCACAGGGCTCAATGGAAGTAATCCATAAGGCAACCAATCTCCTTTGCGAGATTACAGGCATGGACGATATGACACTTCAGCCTGCAGCAGGAGCTCACGGTGAGTTCACAGGACTTCTGCTTATCAAGGCTTATCACGTATCAAGAGGCGACACAAAGAGAACAAAGATTATCGTTCCTGACTCAGCTCATGGTACTAACCCTGCATCAGCAGCAATGGCTAATTTCGAGATTATCAATGTAGAGTCAGGTCCTGACGGCTGCGTTGACCTCGATAAGCTGAGAGCAGTAGTAGGAGAGGATACAGCAGGACTTATGCTGACCAATCCAAATACAGTTGGAATCTTTGACAAGAACATTCTCGAGATTACCAATATCATCCACGAGGCAGGCGGACTTTGCTACTATGACGGAGCTAATCTGAATGCTGTAATGGGACAGGTAAGACCTGGAGATATGGGCTTCGACGTAATCCATCTGAACCTTCACAAGACTTTCTCGACCCCACACGGTGGCGGCGGTCCAGGAAGTGGCCCTTGCGGCTGCAAGGCTTTTCTTGCACCATTCCTTCCTGGCAAAAGAGTTGTCTTGAAGGATGGCAAGTACAGCTTCGAGAAGCCTGAGCAGTCAATCGGCGATGTTAGAGCTTTCTACGGCAACTTCCTTGTATATGTAAAGGCTCTTACATACATATTGATGGTTGGCAAGGAGGGAATCCCTGCTGCATCAAAGAACGCCGTACTCAATGCTAACTACATGAAGGCTAAGCTGCAGGACATTTATCCAATGGCTTACGATGTAACTTGCATGCACGAGTTCGTAATGTGCCTCGAGAATATGAAGCATGATCTTGATGTTTCGGCTCTTGATGTTGCAAAGGCACTCCTTGATAGAGGAATTCATCCACCTACGATGTACTTCCCACTTATCGTTCACGAGGCTCTTATGGTTGAGCCAACTGAGACAGAGAGCAAGGAGGTTCTCGATAATGCTATTAACGCATTCAGAAGCATCTACGAGGAGGCTAAGGCTAATCCAGAGAAGATGCATATGATGCCAATGGAAACACCTGTAAAGAGACTTGATGAGACAAGAGCTGCAAGAACTCCAATCGTTAAATATGCATTTGAGAACTAAGATTATTAAATCGGACAGCTTTGATCCGACATATAATCTTGCACTTGAAGAATTTTTGACCAAGAATGTGGTAGAGGATGATATCATCCTCTACCTTTGGCAAAATGAGAGAACCGTCGTTATCGGAAAGAATCAGAATTACTGGTCTGAGGTGAATGCACCTGCAGCAGAGGCTGATAGCGTCACAGTGGTGCGCAGACTTTCCGGCGGCGGTGCTGTTTTTCACGACCTCGGCAATCTGAATTTCACATTCATTCTTCGCAAGGAGAATTACGATGTGGATAGGCAGCTCTCGGTGATAATCGAAGCGCTTAGGCAGCTTGGAATTAAGGCTGCTAAGACAGGCCGCAACGATATCGAAGCAGATGGCCGCAAATTCAGTGGAAATGCCTTCTTCAAGTCAAGTGCAGGATGGTATCACCATGGAACAATCATGGTGGATGTTGACAAAGAAAAGCTTGGGAAATACTTAAATGTTTCTCTTGCGAAGCTTCAATCTAAAGGCGTGAAGTCTGTAAAGGCCCGCGTTGTCAACCTAAGGGAGCTTAGAGAAGATCTTACAATAGATATGCTCTCGGATGAGCTTGGCAAGGCCTTCGGTAGAGTCTATTCTTGCGAGCCTTCCGAGATTAGTCCTGACGAAATAGATTGGGCTGAGGTAACAAGGCTTCAGGAAAGGTATGCTTCATGGGAATGGACGAAGGGTCGCAAGATACCTTTCGCTGTTCGAATCGAGAAGCGTTTCTCTTGGGGCAATATCGATGTTCAGATGAATGTCGATGGCGGAATCATTCAGGATGCAATTTGCTATTCTGATGCAATGAATGAGAATATAGGTGAAGAAATTGCCGCAAAGCTCATCGGCATGAAGTATGCCGAGGGCGAGGCTTTCTTGATGAAAATAAATGAAATGGTGGACGAATATGAAATATGATTTGATTATTATTGGTGCAGGTCCTGGCGGATACGAGGCTGCACTCGATGCTTCCGAGAAGGGCATGAAAGTTGCAATTATCGAAAAAGACAAGCTTGGCGGAACCTGCCTTAACCGTGGCTGTGTCCCTACTAAGACACTTATGCATACAGCGGACATTGCTCGCGAATTCAAGACTGCAGCTAAGTTCGGTATCGACGTGGCAGATTATTCAATTGATGCTGCTAAGATGCAGGAAAGAAAGAACGAGGTGCTCGATACTCTTAGATCAGGCATTGCTGCTCTCATGAAAAAAGGCAAGATTGATGTCATAGAGGGCCTCGGCGTTATCGAGGGTACAGGTAAGGTTCGTGTAGGGGATGAGCTTCTTGAGGCTGACAAGATTATGATAGCAACAGGCTCTAAGACCTTCCTTCCTCCAATTGAGGGAATTAACACTCCTGGCGTTGTCACAAGCGATGAGCTTCTCGAGAAGTCGGATGGAATCTATGAGCATCTTGTAATCATAGGCGGCGGAGTTATAGGAATGGAATTTGCATCTCTTTATGCTGCTCTCGGAACTAAGATTACAATCATTGAGGCTCTCGATAGAGTCCTCGGACCTTTAGATAAGGAAATCTCGCAGAATGTTAAGATGATCGGCAAGAAGCGCGGAATGGATATTCATACCAAGTCCACGGTCGAGAAATTCGAAGCAGGCGAGAACGGCAAGGTTATTACTTTTTATAAAGAAAAAGAAGAGCTTCAATCCGTGGAATCGGACGGAGTTCTTGTATGCATAGGAAGACGCGCGAACACCGAAGGACTTTTTGCAGAAGGAGTCGAGGTAGAGATGAAGCGCGATCTTATTGTCGTTAATGACAAATACGAGACATCAATTCCTGGAATATATGCTATCGGCGATGTAATCGGAGGAATACAGCTTGCGCATACCGCTACTGCAGAGGGCAGAAATGCGGTTGCTATGATGAACGGCGAGGAGCCAACAATCAAGATGAACGTTGTTCCAAGCTGCGTATATACAAATCCTGAGATTGCAACTGTTGGCATTACTGCAGACGAGGCAAAGGCGATGGAGCATGAGGTTATTACTAAGAAATATATCATGTCGGCAAATGGTAAGTCGGTTCTTTCGGATCAGGAAAGAGGCTTCATCAAGGTAATTGCTGATGCTAAGACAAGGAAGGTGCTCGGTGCTCAGATGATGTGCGCAAGAGCCACAGATATGATAGGGGAATTTGCGATTGCGATTTCTAACGAGCTTACGCTTGAAGATATTGCCGCTACAGTTCATCCGCATCCAACTTTCGTAGAGGGAATCAGCGAGGCTGTTAGATAGCCGGGCGAGAACTTAACGATAGCCGAATGGTAACTTGACGGTAGCCGAAGCCTAACGAGAACGGGGCGAGAACTTAACGATAGCCGAACGATTTTTTTACAATATTAAAGAGGAGGACACAACAATGGTTGATAATGGCATGGTATATTTCGCAAGAGCCAATAGAGACGGCGAGATAGCAGACAAGATAATTCTTAACCCTAAGATGGCCAACAGACATGGCTTCATTTGCGGAGCGACCGGTACAGGCAAGACCGTTACACTTAAGGTGCTGGCTGAATCCTTCTCTAAGCTCGGCGTTCCTGTTTTCGTATCCGATGTCAAAGGCGATGTCGCAGGACTTTCGAAGCCGGGTGTAGATAACGAGAATATGCAGGAGAGAATTAAGCGCTTCGAGCTGAGTGATTTCGCATACCGCGGATATCCTGTAACCATTTATGATATCTACGGAGCAAAGGGTATTCCTCTCAGAACAACGATGAGCGAAATGGGGCCACAGCTTCTTTCGAGCATTCTCGACCTTAACGATACTCAGAGCTCGCTTCTTACGGTTGTTTTCAAGATTGCCGACGACCAGGGCCTTATTATTACGGATACCAAGGACCTCAAGGCAGTTCTGAATTATATTTCGGACAATGCAAATGACTTCGAGAATGAATACGGTCACATAGCAGAAGCCTCGGTTACGACAATCATAAGAGCCATCGTAGCCTTAGAATCAGAGGGTGCTGACAAATTCTTCGGCGAGCCTGCGATAGATATCGCGGATTTTTTCAGAACAGATGCAAATGGATTTGGAATGATAAATATCCTCGACGCGGAGTCGCTTATAAATAAGCCAAGAATGTATTCGGCATTCATGCTATATCTTCTGTCCGAACTCTTTGAAATCCTGCCTGAGATAGGCGACCCAGAGAAGCCAAGAATGGTATTTTTCTTCGACGAGGCTCATCTTCTCTTTGACAGCGCAAGCAAGGCTCTTCTCGAGAAAATCGAGCAGGTTGTCAAGCTCATCCGCTCGAAGGGAGTTTCGATTTTCTTTGCTACGCAGAATCCTGCAGACATTCCAAATGCTGTTCTTGCACAGCTTGGCAACAAGATTGAGCATGCGCTTAGGGCATATACTCCAGCCGAGCAGAAGGCACTTCGCGCCGCAGCGGATTCCTTCAGAGCTAACGAGAACTTCAATACAGAGGAACTTTTGCAGAATCTCGGAAAAGGAGAGGCTATCGTCTCCGTCCTTGACGAGAAGGGCGTTCCGACAGTAGCTGAGCATGTTAGCATTCTTCCGCCTGAGAGCCTTATGGATGCGATTAGCGATGCGGACAGAGAAGCGCTTATCAAGAACTCCGATATGTATCTCAAATATTATCAGGCAAAGGATGAGAAAAGTGCTTATGAGGAGCTCGTAGGTGATGGAAGCGAGGGAGCTAAGTCCGCGCAGGGTGATTCGCAGAAGAAGTCGAAGAAGGCTTCGAAGGATGACGAGGAGACTACTTCTTCGGGTGTAAAAGTAGCAAAGCCAGACTCGAAGCGCAAGATGTCTTCCGAGACGAAGAGCGTGCTTAGAACGGCGTCCGGCTCTATCGGCAGAGAGGTAGGCAAGACCGTCGGAGGAGCACTGCTTGGAAGCAAGGGAAGAACCATCGGCGGAAATATCGGTGCGAGCATAGGTAGAAATCTCTTCGGCACAATTTCTAAGAAGAAATAAGAATAAGAATTGAACCAAGAAGAATCAAGAAATTCAAGAAATTACAGGCGAAATTACAAGAACAAGACGAAATTCTAAGAAATCTCAACAAGAACAAGCAAATGATTTAGTAGGGGTAAGAATCATGAAGGGCAAAAGGTGCATAATTCCAATCATAGCGGCGATTATCGTAATTGCTTCATCTATTGTTGATGCAAGGCTTTGCGATGTTACAAGCTTCGCGAAGAACAGCTTCGTCGACGGTGTTGATGTGAGCGGGCTGACTTTGACTGAGGCAACAGCAAAGCTTGAATCGGAGCTTGATAAGATGTCGGTAGCCAAGGATGGTGTGGATCCGAAGGAAGTGAGCACGCCCTTCAAATACGGCAACGCTGTTGGACTTCATAGAAAGCTGGTTTTCTCGCATATAGATGCGAGGGCTCTTATAGGTGTAAAGAAAGAATACAAGCTTGGCTTGAATGTTATTTCGGGCACCGAGGAGCTGGCTGCTAACTTGGCGAATGCTCTGCCAAGCACGGAAGGGGAGCTGATGACTGCCGATGCGTATATCGATTATGAGCAAATGACGATAATACCTGAGGTGCAAGGCGAGAATCTCGATTATACGAAGCTTGCAAAAGCCGTTGCTGCCCAGCGAAAGACGGCTCCTATGAACGGGACTTTTGCTTTTTATAAGAAAGACTATGTGCTTGTGCCAGCAGTGACAAGCGCTGATCTCGAAGAGGAATTAGCGTGGGCTAAGGAACATTTGGTAAAGGGCATCGATATAGTGGACGGAAACGGAAATACCGTTCATGTGGGTAGCACTCAAATGTCGAAGCTTGTCATTCATAATTCGAAGAGTGTCGAATATGATAAAGAGGCGGCTATGGCTCTTGCGGATACCTTAGCAGGAAATAGGCGCCCAAGCAGAGTCAGAATCCAGACAAATAGCGGCGTTAAGGAGCTTTACAATTATGCGATTTCGGTTTCTATTGACAGGGAGAAATCCGCTGATTCGATTCTCGAGGCCGCAAAGGCATCTGTAGAAAATGCAGAGCCAATAGTTGCTCAAATTTACGAAGATACTGAGACAGCAGTTAGGCTAAGTACCTATGTTGAGGTCTCTACTGAGAGGCAGCATCTTTGGTATTACAGAAACGGTTCGCTTATCATCGATTCGCCTGTCGTTACGGGTATGTACGGGGTACACGACACACCGCATGGAATATTTAGATTGGCATATAAGGAACGCTCGGCGACTCTAAGGGGACCTAATGGCGACGGCACACAATATGAATCGCATGTAGCCTACTGGATGCCATTTAATGGCGGAATCGGTCTTCATGATGCTCCTTGGAGAGGTAGTTTCGGCGGAAATATCTATATTGGGGATGGCTCTCACGGATGCGTGAATTTGCCACATAATACAGCAAGGACTTTGTATAATGAACTGTCCTCGGGCTCAATCATAGTAGTTTGTTAGCACATTGCAATGAAACAAACAGGAAACAACATTAAACACATTAAATGACAACAATAGATAGCAATTGATAGCAATACACAATAGGAGGCACTTATATTGATCGGAACATTATTCCTGATAGCTTTCTTCATCGTAAGCGCCATACATTTATTTGCAAGCAAGAAATGCGATAATGACCTGCGCGCGAAATCAAAGGTCTTCATTCTGCTCGCTTTGCTTGGATGGTACTGCTGCAGTGTAGATCCGATTAACCCTATTGTAGTTGCGGCTCTTCTTACAAGCTGGCTTGGAGATATTCTGCTCATTCCAAACAGCGTGAAGTGTTTCAGCCTTGGCGGAGTAAGCTTCATAATATCGCATATTTTCTTTATTCTGACTTATGCTCCGAATATTATCTGGTCAAGGCTTTCGCTTCCTGTAATACTGATAATAGCAGCGGTCTATCTGACCGTTGTTCTTCTATATTTCAAGGTCTTAAAGCCACATCTAATCAAGCAGCTCTTCTACCCGATGTTCATTTACCTATCGATAAATGGTGCAATGAACAGCTTCGCATGGTTTCAGATGCTTTCGGCTCCATGCATGGCAACGGTGATAACTCTGATAGGAGCTGTACTTTTCTTTATATCTGATGCGATAAATTTCTTTGTAAGATTCAAAAAGGATACAAGATGGAAGAGCCATTTCCCTGTGATGCTTACTTATTCGATAGGGGAATTGCTAATCGTATATGGAATTATTCTGCTATAAAAGAACGGCTACAAGTGTTGAAATTACAACTTGTAGCCGTTCTTGTTATTGGATTTCGCCTTGAAGTTCAAGCAGAAGAGTTCCTACAGAACTCTTGTCTTCAGAACGCATTCACAGTCGAATACCTTGTCGCAGTCCTTCTTAACAGCGGCGATTACATATCCGTAATCTCCACGCTTGCCGCTTGCGAAATCTACAAGGCAATCACCGTAGAATTCCTTAACCTTGTCGTCTGCAACATTCTCGCACTTGTAGAGAATGCAGACTCTCTTAGTGTCAGGCTTAACTTCGAGGCTTACTCTTGGGAAGTTAACTGAGTTAACGATATTTCCGTTCTCAAGATAATCCATAAGTTCGTCTACTGCCATAGCTGCGCAGTTCTCTTCAGCCTCTGCTGTCGATGCGCCAAGGTGAGGAGTAGCAACGATGCCTTTCTTGCCAATATATTCAGGCTCAAGAAGGTCAGTCATGTATTTTCTCATCTTACCAGATTCGAGAGCCTCGATTACATCATCAATAACGATGAGGTCAGGTCTTGCGTAGTTCATAAAGATTACGCCGTCTTTCATATTTGCAATCAGGTCCTTGTTAACCATTCCCTTTGTAGTAGGAAGTGATGGAACATGGATTGATACAAAGTCGCATACCTTAACCATCTCAGCAACGTCATCGTAGAGCTTAACATCTGCAGTAAGACAAGGATGTGGCTTGAAAGCCTCATAGCCGACAACGTTCATTCCGAGAGCCTCAGCTGCGTTTGCAATCTTTGCACCGATTGCACCAAGTCCGATGATACCAACTGTCTTGCCGAGAATCTCGGTTCCTGCGAACTGCTTTTTGCCTTTCTCAACATCAGCGGCAACGTCGCCCTCGAGAGTCTGTCCCCAAGCAATGCCCTCGTACATATTTCTTGCGCCCATGATCATTCCGGCGATAGCAAGCTCCTTAACGGCATTTGAGTTAGCTCCTGGTGTGTTGAAGCAAACGATTCCCTTGTCTGCGCATTTCTCAAGCGGAATATTGTTAACTCCAGCACCTGCTCTTCCGATTGCAAGAAGATTATCCGAGAAATCCATCTCGTGCATCTTGAAGCTTCTTACGATAATAGCCTGCGCCTTATCAATATCTTCAACTAATTCATATTTGTCGGTCAGTCTTCCGAGCCCAACCTGCGAGATGTTGTTAAGTGTACCAACATAATATTTTTCCATGAATAGTAACCTCCATTTGTATTCATATGTGTTCATATGTATTCATTCTTTCATTTATTTGTTTGAAAAGTTTGAAAATATATGAAAAATATATTCTAAGTATATCATTTGCAAGGATGCCATTCAATGCTGAAGCGGTGTATATTTACAAGGAATGGCGCATAAAGTATAATTATCATATGAAAAAAAGCAATTCGTTGATTGCGATTTTGGTCGCATTTTCGCTACTGATTACAGCCTCGATAGGGGAGTCTTTCGCCGCGAAAAAAAATAAGAATAGTGACTCGAAGCAGACCGAAGCCGAGCAGAGCGTTCCCGCACCTGAGATTGAAACAGGCTCCGCGGTTGTTTTCTGTGCCTCGACAAGCCAGCTTGTGTATGGAGTGCACCACGAGCGCAAACTCTCTCCGGGCAACTTAACTAAGATTATGACGGCCATGATTGTCATAGACAATTTGCATGACAGCAAGGAATATAAGAACAAGATAGAGCTTACTCAAGCCGACAAGGACAGTGACGCGGGGCTTGCGGATTTCGACAGCATCAGCATTGAGGATCTTCTTGAGCATATGATAAATTCCGGCTCTGATGTGGCGGCGGAGCTTCTTGCTAAATATTCTGCTTCCTCGACCGAGGTCTTTGTGAATGAAATGAATTCCAAGGCTCTTTCTATGGGCTTGGTTGATACTCAATTTGTAAATGCCACAGGCGCATACAGCGAGATGCAGTATACGACTCCATACGATATGGCGGTCATTTGCCAGTATGCGATGAGATACGAGAAAATCCTGCAGATGCTCGAGGACACCGAGAGCGATGTGTATTACAAATATGTAGTTGCTCAGATTAACGGAAATATGACAGAGCCGAATGTCGAGGCTCAGGAGATTTGCATAGCGAGAAAGGACGACCTCGATCTTATTGTTGTGCTTCTCGGAGAGGACGAGCTGACCAGACAGACGAATACCGAGAACCTGCTTAAATATGGTTTTTCTAAGGTCTCGAGGAATATGCTTGTAAAAGCAGGGGAAAAAGTAGGCCGCGTGAGTGTTAAGCATGGGGCAAAGACGAGGGTGAACTGCTACACGAAGACGAAGGGCTTCGCCTATGTTCCGCCGGAGGGTAGCGAATCTCTGATATATAAAGAAATGTATTTCTATGATGACCTTGAAGCGCCTCTGAAAAAGGGAACCAAGGTAGGCGAGTGCCGAATCTATGTGGCAGACGAGCTTAAGGGCACGGTCGACCTCGTTATTAAGGAAGATGTCAAGACTGGCTGGTTTCCATCATATATTTATATCTCGAATATGGCGACGGTAATAATTGTTGTCGCTATTCTTCTGATACTGCTTGAAATTATTCGAATTATCAATCGAAGAAAGGCACGAGCAAGGCGAAAGGAGGCTTTGCGGCAGAAGAAGATTGACGAAATTGCAAGAAAGCAGCTTAAGCTCGAAGAAGACCGAAGAAAGAGGGGCTGGACGAATTTGTGATGTTCAATATCGAAGAAGAATTGAAGAAATTGCCCCGTAGCCCGGGCGTATATATGCATAAGGATAGTCTCGGGGAGATAATTTATGTCGGAAAAGCCATCAATTTGCGCAACAGAGTAAGGCAATATTTCCGCAAGCAATCTCAGAACGACCCTAAGGTGAGAGCCATGGTTTCGAATATCGCAGAATTTGAGTACATCAGCTGCGCTACCGAAATGGAGGCTCTCATTCTTGAATGTAATTTAATCAAGAAATACATGCCTAAGTACAACATCCTTCTTAAGGATGATAAGGCCTATCCGTATATCGCGGTCACGACAAAGGAAGAATATCCGAGAGTTATTAAGACAAGAAGCGTCAAAAGGGACGGAAGCAGGTACTTCGGCCCGTATTCAGACGCGGCGGCTGTGTCGACGATTATAAGGCTTATCGACGAACTCTATCCGCTTAAGAAATGCCCTAATCTGCATTTCAAGGCAGGGACGAGGCCATGCCTCAACTATCATATTGGAAAATGCCAGGGGATTTGCCTTGGAAATGTCGACAAAGATCGATATATGAAGATGATAGATGAGGTGATGGACGTTCTCTCTGGCCACGACGCAGAGCTTATTTCCAAGCTCGAGAGGAGAATGTTCGAAGAATCGGAGCTTTTGCATTACGAAGAGGCTGCAAAATATCGCGACTATATCGCCTCGATTCGTGCGCTTGGCGAGACTCAAAGGGCAAGCAGCGTCAAAGACAGAGATATTGATATTATCATTCCTGTAATTACACACAATAACAGCATAATTGTCCGCTACATCGTTAGGGACGGCAAGCTTATCGGGCGCGAGCTTAATTATATGGCTGACGCCGCCATGAGCAACAACGATGGCAAAGATGAGCTCGTTGCGGCTTTTCTTAAGCAATACTATACGCGAAATTCCAAGCTCCCTAAGGAAATCATGCTGAGCTCTCATATCGAAGACGAAATGCTGCTGATGGAACTCCTTGACAGCGTCAATGCTGATAACGCAGAGGACGGAAGCGACATAATGCATAAGACTAAGCTCGTCGTGCCAGAAAGGGGCGAGAAAAAGGCGGTCCTCGATATGGCGATGGCCGATTCTGTCGAACTTGCGAAGACTCTCGACGAAAGAGCCGAAAGAGACAGGGAAAAGAAACTTTTACTTAAAGAGAAAATCGCGGAACTTATCATTAAATGCGCAGAGCTTGACGGGACAGTTCCGGCCTTGATAGCTGCGGACGATAATAGAGAATATCGCGTTGAGGCCTACGATATTTCCAACTTCAACGGCCTTGATACCGTCGGCGCCATGGTGGTCTATGAGGGAAAAACGGCGATTCGAAGCGACTACAGGAAATTCAAGGTCAAGACTGCGGCCTCGGGTGACGACTACGGAAGCCTGCAGGAGGTGCTTTTCCGAAGACTGAAAAGGCTAAAGAACGGCGATGAGGGCTTCTCGAAGTGGCCAGATATTCTATTTATAGATGGTGGGCTCGGGCAGGTGCATGCCGTATGCAAGATTATGGAGGCGCTTAGACTTACAATTCCAGTGGTCGGACTTGCCAAGGATGATGCCCATAGGACAAGAGCCATTGTCTTCAAGGATGGATCGGAAATTGACCTTCGAGGGGACAAGATTCTCTTCAGTTATGCGGGAACGATACAAGAGGAGGTCCACAGGTTTGCGATTACCTATATGAGAGGCACCAAGGGCAAAGCGATGACCAAATCAATTCTTGAGGAGATTCCGGGAATCGGGCCAAAGAGAAGGGCGGCGCTTCTTAAGCACTTCGGCAATATCGAGAAGATTAGAAATGCCGATTATTTAGAGCTGATGCAGGTGGACGGAATGAATTCCAAGGCCGCAGAAAGCATAAGCGATTATTTCAGCAAAAGGGCGGCCGACAAAATGGTAGCTGACGCCAGCGAAATGGTAGCTGACAAGCCAGACGCTGCTGACGAGCCCGCAAAATAATAATTGAATTAGTTTCGCATACATGGTAAACTAACATAGCATTTTGGAAAAAAAGGAGATAGCAATATGTCAGACGAGATTAAGAATGTAAACGTTGAAGAGGAAGAAGATATTATCACTCTTGAATTTGACGATGATACAGCAGTAGATTGCTTCGTAATGGGAACATTCGAGGCTAACGGCAAGGAGTATATCGCACTTGAGCCAGACGATGGAACAGATGATGTATATATTTATGGCTACAAGGAAGTTGGTGGAGACGAGTTCGAACTCATCGATATCGAGGATGATGCAGAATTTGAAGCAGCATCAAAGGTATTTGACGAAATCATGGGTGAGGAAATCTAATTGAAATCTAATTTCAGTTAGACATCAAGACGATAATAGTGTATAATTCAAGGCGTGCTTCAAGCACGCCTACATATGCGGATGTGGCGGAATTGGCAGACGCGCACGGTTCAGGTCCGTGTGAGTAACATCGTGAAGGTTCGAGTCCTTTCATCCGCACCATATCGGGTATTCATAAGGGATTTGACTTTATGAATACTCGATTTTTCTATGCGGAAAGTAAAGAAATAACTACATCTGCACATTTGCCACAGCAGTAAGTACCGGTGTCGCATGGACAGCAGGAGTTTCGGCCGTTGCC